>NZ_JAAHHG010000136.1:0-13330 GCF_010692555.1 Okeania sp. SIO3B5
TCCCCCTCCCCGCGTCTTTTCCACCTACTCTCTCCGCGTCTCCGTGTCTCCCCCTCCCCGCGTCTTTTCCACCTACTCTCTCCGCGTCTCCGTGTCTCCCCCTCTCCGTGTCCTCAATAACCCCCTACTCCCCCACTCTCACCTCTCCCTCTCCACGAGGATCTGCTGCCGCTTCCAACACCCCACTCTCATCCACCACAACTACATTTGCATTTCCCCAACCATCACGCATTTCAACATTATGTCCTCGCTGTTTCAACTCATTCACAGTTGCTTCACTAAACCCTCCTGTTTCCAAAAGTAATCTATCTGGCAACCATTGATGATGAAAACGAGGTGCAGATACAGCTTCGGCAGCATTCATTTGATACTCCAGCACATTTAAAACTACCTGCAACACTGTAGTAATAATTGTACTTCCTCCTGGAGAACCAGTTGCCATAATTAACTTACCATCCTCTGTCACAATAGTAGGAGTCATACTTGACAAAGGGGTTTTTCCTGGAGCGATCGCATTTGCCTCACCTCCCACTAAACCATATAAGTTTGGCACTCCTGGAGCAGCAGCAAAGTCATCCATCTCATTATTTAATAATATTCCTGTACCACTCGCTACTACTCCAGCACCAAAGCTACCATTAATTGTATATGTCATACTAACAACTTTGCGCTCTCGATCTACTACCGTCAAATGAGTAGTATCTGGAGACTCCGAAGTATGACGCTCTAGAGTTTCTGGTGATGCGGGTTGTACTTCAGTGGATGGTTTGACTTGTTCGAGATTAATAGTTTGACGTTGCTGTTGAGCATAACTAGGACTGGTTAATTCTCTGACAGGTACTTGTACAAAATCTGGATCTCCTAAATATTTGGAGCGATCGGCATAAGCAACCCGCATTGCTTCAGTCAGTAAATGAATAGTATCAGGATTTTTATTACCCCACTGTTGCAAGTTAGTTTCGCCGACGATATTTAATATTTGTAGTAGATGAACTCCCCCAGATGATGGTGGCGGCATAGCACAAATTTCCGCTTGTCGAAAGTTGCCACAGATAGGTTGACGCCAAATTGGTTTATAATTTTTTAAATCTTCTAATGTAATTAAACCTCCATTGGCAGCCATATCATTAGCGATCGCTTGAGCAATTTTGCCTGTATAAAAGCTTTGTGGATTTTTCGCAATGGTTTCTAAGGTTTGAGCTTTATCTTTTTGAATTAGTAAATCTCCTGACTGATATGCTTTTCCATCTTTTGTAAATATTTCTCTTGCTGCGGCATTTTTGTTGATTACTTCTAAACGTCTTTCTAATCTATTAACGAAGCGATCGCTTACTTCAAACCCATTTTGAGCATAACTAATAGCTGGTTGTAATAATTCTAACCAAGGTAATTTCCCATAGCTTTGATGAACAGTATATAACCCCGCAACAGTTCCAGGTACTCCTACTGCTAAATGTCCATCTAAACTTGCTCTTTTTTCGATTTCTCCTTGTGAGTTCAGGTACATATTTTGGGTTGCTGCTTTGGGCGCTCTTTCCCGAAAATCTAATGCTTGAATTTTATACTTTTTCTGAGTTTCAGGATTTTCTGGGGGAGTTCCTAATAGCAAGAAACCACCTCCACCAATACCTGCGGAAAATGGTTCTACTACTGAAATAGCGAAGGCTGTAGCAATAGCTGCATCTACTGCATTTCCACCTTTTTGCAGAATTAATTTTCCTGCTTCACTGGCTAAGGGATGAGCTGATACTACTATACTTTGTTTACTGCGTTTTAATTCTGCTATGGGTGTTACAGATTTTGGGGAGTTTTGAGTACATCCAAATAGTGAAATGGAAATAGTGAGACAAGTAGATAAGAGTATTTGGCTTTTAGTTTTAAGTAATGAAATTTGAGGCATTTAGCAAGTATATAAAATTTATTTTTATTTATAGCAGAAAGAAGAAGGAAGAAGGAAGAAGGAAGAAGACCTTTAGTTATCTAGTGCAGAATGGCGGAAATAACTGACCAGTTACAAAATCCTAAAAGTCTTACCAATCAATACTTCTGACTTCTGACTTCTGACTTCTGACTTCCGCGTAGCGGCACTAGGCAATTAGTTATCTACCAGAGAAGGAAAAGGCTTGTGTTATCTGAGTTTTGAGCTTTTGATATGTCAAACACCTTTCTTTCAACTGCTATATTCAATTTTTGACCAAAAAATAAGGTCCCAAGTCTCTCCTTTCAAGGGGATTAAAAAAAATAAGGTTCAATATTTCAATCCCAATACTTCAGGCAAAGGTACTGATAACTGATAACTGATAACTGATAACTGAAATGACCTCTTCTCAATACCAAGACTTTCTTCTGGCATGAGATTTGTAAATTTTTGGCCTAAAGGTTAGCTAAAATGTTTAGCAGAATAGGCCATCTGGTAGAAATCCAGCAGAGCTGTTACGCTTTAAAACAGGAGTTAGTATTATTCCATAATTTTGTTCCTGATTCAACAATTAATAATTAATAATTACTTTTCTTGAAAATTGATGAGATTGATGAAAAGGTTTTTTGGGATTTATTTATTCTTATAAATGGGAGGATTTCAACCTTAATTATAAGGAATAGAGAAGAAGGAAGAGGAAAGAGTATTGTGTTGTCTGAGTTTTAAGTTTTTGATATTTCAAAGATAGTAATATAGCAATATGATTTGAGTTGTGAGATATTGACAACTTTTAGGGAACACCGGAGCTGGGAACAGGGAACAGAGAAGAAGAAAAAAACATATCATATGAATATAATAATTGCTATATTCTATACTTTTAAGTAACATCTCAATTCTCACAACTCATTCCTGATTGCTATAGTAACTGATGTAATATCAATATTTTTTATTTTTCCTCTCTGTTCCGGTGTTCTTGATAACTGAAATTACCGTTTATTTTTAAATATTTCAAGTAAGCATTCAGCTATCAGCTTTATTACCTTTAGTTGACAATTTAAGTTCGTTGTTCTTGTGCTTCAATTCTTTGTTCAAAAATGTAGTAGAAGTTAAGCAAATACTTGGTTCATTCATTTTTATTGCTGTTTGCCCAGCATTCCGCAGGAAGAGCTGACTGCTAATAGCTGTTTGCGCAGCATTCCGTAGGAAATGCTTACTATTTAGAGGTTGTCTGAGAAGTTCAATATGCTACATCTAAGCCCCCTAAATCCCCCAATTTTGGGGGACTTTTAGAAGCAAATTGACTCTTGTACCCCCCAATTTTGGGGGGCTAGGGGGGCAAAATTCAGTATCAAAAAACTTTTCAAATATCCTCTTAACTTAGTGTCTTTTGATAAAATTGAAATTTATTACATAAGCAATGGGAATACATAATCCTGAACGTTTAGGTGAATTGTGGGATAGTACTCGACTAAGTGTTATCCTAGATGAAATTAATAAAATTAGCGATAAAATTGTATTATCGGGTGGATGGGCTTGGCATTTTATGACTCCAGAAAATCATACAGAATTCAAGCACGCTCACGACCATAAAGATGTTGATATTTTTGTTAAACCAGATAATTTTGGTGAATTAATTGCTCAATTGAAACAACAAGAATATGAAAAAACTTGGACAAGGTTCGACCGCTTACCAGGTTCAAATACATTCTCCCGTTATACTAAATTTGTTCCTTTAGCAGGAGAAACTATTAAAGTTATGCTGGATATTTTTGTTGAAGAAGTTCCTACATTGACATCCTCCCGACCCTGAGCTAACGGTACAGCGCGGGATTCCCATCCATCAATCAAACAGACTAAGCTGAAGGAATGACTCAGGGCGGGTTGACACATCATTGGAATCTGCTAGCTTGCCAGTCTGACGTTTCCTCCGTGTCCGTTTAATTGTCTCCGTTTGACCCTCGGCGACTTTATTGAAAAGTGACAGTTGAATCGGATTTTTTGCTACTGTTGCTTTAACTGTTTCAACCTTGGTTATTGGTTGATTAACTGTTTCTAAAGCAGATTGAGTATTAAGAATATTCACTGCTGCATTAATATCTCTATCATGGAACGCCCCACAATTTAAGCAAGTCCACTCACGTTTGCGCAGCATTCCGCAGGAAACATTCAATTCTTTCTTACCGCCTTGAAAACCACAATGAGAACATTTTTGAGAAGTAGGTTCCCACCTAGAAATAACTCTAAACTCACGACCATATTTTTCACATTTAGTCTCAGTTAAAGTCCGGAATTGTCGCCAGCCTAAATCACTAATGGCTTTAGCTAATTTGCGGTTCTTAATCATGCCAGAGACATTCAAATCTTCTAGTACAATTACATCGTATTTGCGAACTAAATCAGTTGATAACTTGTGCAGGAAGTCTGTACGAATATCTTTGACTTTTGCGTGAAGTTTAGCCACTCTAACCTGTGCCTTTTCACGACGTTTACTACCTAGTTCAGTTTGGGCTAATTTACGTTGAAACTTACCTAATTTCTTGAGATTCTTTTTGAGAGGTTTAGGAGCATCAATTTTTTGACCATCACTCAAAGTTGCAAAAGTTGAAATCCCCAAATCAATACCTATTGAGTTTTCACTCTCAGGTAAATATTCAACACAAGTATCTACTACAAAACTAGCAAAATAACGGCCTGCACTATCTTTAATTATAGTCACAGAACTAGGTTGACTAGCTAATGGTCTAGACCAAACTATTTTAATTTTTCCGACTTTGGGAAGATAGATTTTATCTTGACTGACCTGATAATTTTTACCTACAAATCTTGCAGTTTGTCTAGATTTTTTTGACTTAAATTTTGGAGGCTTTACTTTAATCCCTTTTCGTTTCCCAGTACAACTATCAAAGAAGTTTCTGTAAGCTTGGTCTAAATCTTTTAAAGACTGTTGTAATGGAGTAGATGCAACTTCTTTCAACCAAATTAATTCCCTTTTGGCTTGAGTTATGAATTGTTTAGTTAAGTCAACATAGTCAGGTTTCTTTTGCCCATCAGAATATAGTTGATTACAATATGCTAATGTACTATTCCAAACATACCTGCAACAGCCAAATAGTTGATTTAATTTAGTTATTTGTATATGATTAGGATAGATGCGGTATTTGTATCTAGCTTTCAATATTTTTGACCTATTACTAACACCCTCGTAGTTTTATTATACCATGGGTTGGCATTCCCATACGACGCTCCCTTTCAGGAGAGCGCGGGTATAAATGCCAACATTAGATAAAAGTGAATAATTTTTCAGTTGTTGAACCAAAGTTTTTGTTGTCTTTATATGGAATTAAACATAGTAGCGATCGCTGCTTTGCCGTTCAAATTGCCCATCAACTTTTACAACAAGGAATTAATCCTGTGGGGCATCCAGAAATGGCAAATTATCAACCATTTTTATTTCAATGAAAATTAGGATTTCTCACCTCATAATTAATAATTATAGTTAATAATTAATGGTTGAAAAATTTAGGTTTTAAGCTTTCCCTTTTAAGGGAATAAAATCGAAAAAAATATTTTGGTCAATCCCTTATTTTAAGGTTTAATTATTAATTATTAATTATTAATTATTAATTATTAATTATTCATTACTGAATATCCTCATCAAACAATTCTGTCAATTCTGTATCAAAAGTTTGTAGGACATCATTTAATTCAGCCTCTGGACAAGATGTAATTAATACATCAAAAACATCTAGCAACTTAGCGGCAGTCTCTCCCAAAGTTGGACTCATTCCCCAAACATCTTGCACCCAATCTTGAGGACGTTCCTTGTCAAAAATTAACCGTTCTAATAATTGCTTTGCTTCTTCTTTTGATACAGGCATAATCATAATTTGAATCAATGAAATTAATCTCAATAATTGTATAACATAAGGGTAAGCATTCAGCCGTCAGCTATCAGCTATGAGTTATTAACTCATTATCTTGGAAGAAGGAATTAGTAGTCAAGAAGTGAAATATGTTTGCGCAGCATTCTGCAGGAAATGAAATATTTCTGTCCACTAACTTTAGTCTTTGCTTGATTCTCTAAAAAGCTGATAGCTGAATGCTTACACCAATTTTATTTGAGGCTGCACAGAATTATAAATTCATTAACTTCCCTGTCTTTATCTACAGTCAACTCTTAACAATTACCATAATATTTATGAATATACCTAATTGGATTACCTTTTCCCGTCTTCTGGGGATACCTTTAATTCTTTACACTCTGAAAACTCCTACTAATCAGAATCTTTGGATATGTTTAGTAATATTTTTAATTGCTTCAGTTACAGATTTTTTAGATGGTTATTTAGCACGAAAACTTAACCAAGTCAGCGATCTAGGTAAATTTTTAGATCCTTTAGCAGATAAATTATTAGTATTAGCACCTTTATTAGGATTAATTGAATTAGGAAAAGTACCAGTTTGGGGAGTATTTTTAATTCTAGGTAGGGAGTTAACTATAGCTGGTTGGCGCGTTAATCAAACACAAATTTCAGGAGCTAATATTTGGGGAAAATTAAAAACAGTAAGTCAAATTCTTGCTATTTCTTTGTTAATTGCTCCCTTACCTGAAGTTTGGTCAAATCTAGCTATAATTATGTTTTGGATAGCTGTGGCTTTAACGATAATTTCAGGAATAATTTATCTATGGCCTTATAAAGATGTTAGTAATAGTTAAAGAAGATTTTAGGTAGTAGGTTTTAGGTGGTAGGTTTTAGGTGGTAGGTTTTATATATAATATATGTTGGTAATTCTATAATTACTTCAATAGTGTAGCTATGTTAATTTTTGACTTTTAACTTTTAACTTAAAAAGAATGTAGCCATGTTAATTTTTGACTTTTAACTTTTAACTTTTAACTTAAAAAGAGTGTAGCCATATTAATTTTTGACTTTTGACTTTTAACTTAAAATGTTAATTTCTGACTTTTGACTTTTAACTTTTAACTTAAAAAGAGTGTAGCTATGTTAATTTTTGACTTTTGACTTTTGACTTTTAACTTAAAATGTTAATTTCTGACTTTTGACTTTTAACTTTTAACTTAAAATGTTAATTTTTGACTTTTAACTTTTAACTTAAAAAGAGTGTAGCCATGTTAATTTTTGACTTTTAACTTTTAACTTTTAACTTAAAAAGAGTGTAGCCATATTAATTTTTGACTTTTGACTTTTAACTTAAAATGTTAATTTCTGACTTTTGACTTTTAACTTTTAACTTAAAAAGAGTGTAGCTATGTTAATTTTTGACTTTTGACTTTTAACTTAAAATGTTAATTTTTGACTTTTGACTTTTAACTTTTAACTTAAAATGTTAATTTTTGACTTTTGACTTTTAACTTAAAATGTTAATTTTTGACTTTTGACTTTTGACTTTTAACTTAAAATGTTAATTTTTGACTTTTAACTTTTAACTTTTAACTTAAAAAGAGTGTAGCCATATTAATTTTTGACTTTTGACTTTTAACTTTTAACTTAAAATGTTAATTTCTGACTTTTGACTTTTAACTTTTAACTTAAAAAGAGTGTAGCAATGTTAATTTTTGACTTTTGACTTTTGACTTTTGACTTAAAAAAAGAATCCGGTTATATAATATATGTTGATAATTCTATAATTACTTCAATCTCTCTTATTAATTTTTGACTTTTGACTTTTAACTTAAAAATGTTAATTTTTGACTTTTGACTTTTGACTTTTGACTTAAAAATTTTTAACTTTTGACTTAAATAAATGAGTATATTTACACTTCAATCAGTAAAAAAAGACTTTGGCATCAAAGAAGTTTTAAGAGATGCTAACTTCAGTTTAGATGCCAATGATAAAGTTGGTTTAATTGGTACAAATGGTTCGGGAAAATCAACCCTATTAAAAATGATTGCTGGTTTAGAACCTATAGACGGTGGTCAAATTTTGATTAATCAAAATGCCAGAATTATTTATTTGCCACAACAACCAGATTTAGATGAAAATAACACTGTATTAGAACAAGTTTTTTCTGATAGTGGAGAACAAATGTTATTGGTACGAGAATATGAAGAATTATCAGAAAAATTAGCCCATAATCCTGAAGATGATCGACTAATGGCGCGTTTTTCTGAAGTAACTCATGCCATGGATAATACCAATGCTTGGGAATTAGAAACTAAGGCAAAAATTATCCTCAGTAAATTAGGAATTCAAGATTTTGATGCCAAAGTTGGTAACTTATCTGGAGGTTATCGTAAACGTATTGCTTTAGCAGCAGCTTTACTTTCTGACCCTGATGTTTTGTTAATGGATGAGCCAACAAACCATCTAGATGCTATGTCTGTAGAATGGTTACAAAGTTACTTAAATAGTTTTTCTGGAGGAATTTTATTAATTACTCACGACCGTTATTTTCTCGACAAAGTTACTAATAAAATTATCGAAATAGACCGGGGTGACCTTTTTACTTATACTGGAAATTATTCTTACTATTTAGAAAAGAAGGCTTTAGCTGAAGAATCAGTAGTTAGTTCTCAACGTAAACATCAAGGAATATTACGCCGGGAATTAGAATGGTTGAAGCGAGGACCTAAAGCTCGTAGCACTAAACAAAAAGCTAGGATTCAACGCATAGAAGAAATGCAAGGAACTGAGTTTAAACAAGCTTTAGGAAAGGTGGATATTTCTACTCCTGGTCGTCGAATTGGTAAAAAAGTTATTGAGTTAGAAAATGTTTGTAAATCTTACGATAGTAGAACTCTAATTAAAGATTTTACTTATGAATTTATCCCTGAAGATAGAGTGGGAATTATTGGTGGTAATGGAGTGGGAAAATCTACCCTAATGGATATTATTACAGGTAGAGTTAAACCTGATTCTGGGAAGGTAGAAATTGGTGGGACAATACATATAGGATATTTTGACCAACATTCAGAAAATTTGCTAGATGCTATGAATGAAAGTCAACGGGTAATTGATTATATAAAAGATGTGGCAGAGTATGTGGAAACTGCTGATGGTACTCAAATTAGTGCTTCTCAAATGTTGGAAAAATTTCTGTTTCCTGGTAATCAACAATATGCTCCTGTATATAAACTTTCTGGAGGAGAAAAAAGACGATTATTTCTGTTGAGAGTATTGATGAGTGCGCCGAATGTTTTGATTTTGGATGAACCTACTAATGATTTAGATGTACAAACTTTGGCAGTTTTAGAAGAGTATCTAGAAGAGTTTAATGGTTGTGTAATTGTTGTTTCTCACGACCGTTATTTTCTTGACAGGACTGTAGATAGAATTTTTGCTTTTGAAGGAGTAGGAAATTTACGACAGTATCCGGGAAATTATTCTCTTTATATAGATTATAAAGAGGTAGAAGCAGCAACAAAAAAAGCTGTGGCAGTTGCAGAAAAGTCTAAGGAAACTTTAGTTAAACCAAAAAAATCAGAAAGGGTTTCTTGGGATAAGAATAGGCAAAGAAAATTATCGTCAAAAGAAAAGCGAGAATATGAGAACTTGGAGAAAAAAATTGCTCAGTTAGAAGCGGAGAAGGCAAAGACTGAAAATGAACTTTATAATGCACCTCCAGGAGAAGTAAGTGAAGTTCAAAAACTCCATGAAAAAGTAGAAAGTTTAGAAAAAGAAATAGATACTGCCACAGAAAGGTGGTTAGAGTTAGCAGAAATAAATTCTTAGAGGAATAGTTAAACTAATTAATAATTAATAATTAATAATTAATAATTAGGGTTTGCTGAAAAAGTTTTATAAGTGAGGGGAAGAGTCAACCCACCCCTAACCCCTCCCAGGAGCGGAAGTCAGGAGTTATGATAAATGGGAATTATAGAGGAGGTAGTAGGGGAGTGAGGGAGTAGGGGAGTGGGGGAGAAGTAAACATAATAATAATTAACATTAACTTGCTAATTATTAGCAAAAATGCGATTAGGTCAGTATTAATTACTTAATAACTGAAGTGTTGCCTAAATATAGTATTAATACATGAGAATTGGTATAACAATTAATCATTACATCTCCTGAAAGTGGATAGGATGGGCGAAAATTATTTTTTGTCTTTATTTATTCTTTGAGGGCGAAATTCTGTCTTGATAATAAGCAATAAACAAATGAGAGTAAAAACGAAGCCTTTTTTACAAAGAGAAGCTACTGAATTGGGAAAAAGTGGGTCTGGAAAGTCAACTATTGCTAATTTGGTTTGTGGTTTATATGAACCTAAATTAGGAGAAATTTTATTTGATTATATTGCCCGTCGAGAAATTCCTCGCTCGGTCTTAACAAAGTCTGTGTCAATGGTGGCACTGGAACTGGAAGAAGTAGCCGGTGGTAAAGCCTGCAGAATCAAATATAGGAGAAACGGAGAAATCAAAAAAATAGTTGGAACCTGTACTCCTGAGCAGATTGAAGCAGCTAAGTAGTTACTGTGGTTTTGCTGCCTATCTATAAATAGAAATAGGTGCTTCGTCGGTGTATTGCCTACGATAAATTGACTAATACCATTTCTCTGTAACAATGCGCTTAATAATTTTTACCCAGACCTGAATTTTTCAACAAACAACTGTTACCTTTTATTAAGCGCAACTTCATGGAGAAATGGTATAACTACCCTTGCTATTTCTTCGTTTTCCGTTACCTGGCATGGCGGGAGGTTAAAATAAATTGATGATTTCTTCTGAGTAGAGTAATATTTCGGCCATAAGAGGAAAAGGCAATACTCCCTAAAAGCTTGCTACCCCAGTAGCACTTTTTCGGGGTGTTTTTTTGGACTTGTATTTACTTCTCAAAACCCCTTGTACTTCCGGGTGGGCACATCTTCATTCTGAGGGGCTTTATTGCACAAAAGATGATTATTTCTTAACAATTTTTTCCAGCTCACCTTTTAGTTGGTACTAGCTTTGTTGCTCAATAGGAAGTCAGAAGTCATGTCATTTTCTGTATCAATTTACTACTAATAAAAGATTGACGAAAAGAATCTAAATAAGGTTTTAATCTTCTGTCAGTAAATTTAACCATTTTTTCATTCTCTATTTCAACAGTAAAACTACCTTGATTAACTTCAGGATGATTTATGTGCAATTTTATTGCTCGTCCAAGAATAGCAATTCCTCTGCCGATAGATTGTAGTTCTTCTTTGACAAATAGCTTAGTGTAACGAATAGTATTCTCTGAAATTCGGTGAGTAATCATCCAACCTACAACTTGACGATTGTATCTTAAGCCCAAACTATTAATTGGTTCAATAATATCCTCATCACTGAAAGGAGATAAAATATCTGGATACCAAGGTGATTTTTTTTGTAATTCTTGAATAGTTTTTCTTTCCCTTGAAGTTAATTCTCGCCAAGGAAAGATTTCATAACCTTCAGGTAACTTCTTATCTAGATTTAGCCAAGTTAAGTCTTTCAGATTTTTTGGATCTGTTAGACAAATTAACATACGAACTTTAGGCTCAGACCAGCCATTTTTCTGCAATATTTTTTCCAAGGCAATAACAGTTTTATTAGGAATAAAAATCAAATCAATTTGTCGGCAATTTTTTCCCCTTATTTCCGCTTCTAGGGCAACCAATAACTCATTCCCAATACCTTGCCTTCGATATTCTGGTATCACAAACAGAGACAAAACTTCCCCGATATTTTGTTGATAGTCTATTTCTCCTATAGCCAATCCTAATATTTCTCGATCATCTTCCGCACTTATAGCAACGTATCTTGAATCTCGAAGATTATCTAGTAAAGGACGATAACGAGGATAAGTAAGCCTTTGATAATTTTCTTGATTTTGAGAGATTAAACTTGGATTTAATAACCTTAACTTTAACATTTTATTGTATCAGATATCTAAATTATAGCTCTAGTTTACAATCAATCAGTTACTAATTACTTTTTGTATTTAACGTTTGATTTTTTATCTTTGATTAATTTGACGAATTTTATCAACAAACCACACAGGCATACTTCCTATCCATTTGTCTTGAATCACTCCATCTTCTAAAACAACTGCTGTAGGTACTGCCTCTATTCTCAACTTTTTATACAACTCTTGCTCTACTACAGCAACAGGAAAATTTAAAGCATAATTATCTACAAAATCTTGTCCCTCATCCAAATTACTCAGAGCAACTACTCCCGCTACATTAGGTAAATCGTCTTGTCGTTGCAAAAACTTTAATACCTTTAACCAATTCTTACATTGAGGACATTGAGGACTCATAAATACCAAAATTACAGACCCAGACATTAAAGATTTTGAATCTTCTCCCAACCATTCTAATTGCCAAATTTTGTTTTTTTGTAACGGACTAAAATCAATGTAAGGGCGACTTGAATTTTGCATATATTCTAGGGAACCAGCAGCTAAGGCGAAGCTAGTTATAAAAGTTATTAATACTGCCACCCATTGCCATAAAACAGTAACTTGATATTTCCCCAAAAATTCAGCAACAACCAACAGAGAAATATAAATAAAATTGAGGATTAAACTTTGACTAGGAGAGATTTCTAACCAGCCATTATAACAAGCACAATCTTCAGTTTTACCAGTTGATGTACTCCAATATGTAAGAATAGATAAACCAACTAATAATAAAATACTTAAAGGTATTATTACTTTAGGAAAAACTCCTAAAATCAAAGCCATTCCTAAAGCTGATTCAATAGCAATAAAAGCAATAGAAGTAGATACAATTAAGGCTTGATTTAATAAACCAAGTTGAGCAATATGTCGGATAAATTTCCAAGGTTCAATGACTTTAGCAATGCCAGTCAAAAGGAATACAATACCTACGAGAAAAGAAGTTGTAAAAGCTAAGTTTAATAACATGATTAAAGAATAGGGAACAAGGGTACTACTACGTTTTAATTTATATTACCTGTTATTGCCGATTTTTGCACACATACATAGCGCTACGCGCAATTCAAAAGTCAAAAGTCATCCCTGACTAAGTTTGAGTTGTAGGGTGCGTTAGACGGCTTAAATCTAGACTGTGAAAGATATTTAACAATCCGTCGTAACGCACCATTTTAGCTGTGTCAGTCTACTACTTTCTGCCGAAGTTGCTCAAACACCCAACCTCGAAAGACAGAAAAACCTCTTGATAAAAAGAGCGATCGCTCTACTTCAAAAAATCTCTACTTACCTCTAGATAGAGCAGATATTCTGGAAAAGTCTCTGACAAATTTTTGACTATCTATATATATAGGATATATAGGAAAACTGGTAAAAATTCTGGGAGAGGCTTGAGGCTATCGCTCCACAAAGAGAAAATATCTACTTACCTCTAGAAAGAGCGAATATCTGGAAAAGTCTCTGACAAATTTTCCACTACCTATATATAAGAGTGAAATTTTTATCTCCTCAGAAAACTGGCAAAAAGTCTAGGGGAGGCTTGAGGCTATCGCT
>NZ_JAAHHG010000136.1:13340-21988 GCF_010692555.1 Okeania sp. SIO3B5
TACCTCTAGAAAGAGCGAATATCTGGAAAAGTCTCTGACAAATTTTCCACTACCTATATATAAGAGTGAAATTTTTATCTCCTCAGAAAACTGGCAAAAAGTCTAGGGGAGGCTTGAGGCTATCGCTTCACAAAGAGAAAATATCTACTTACCTCTAGAAAGAGCAAATATCTGGAAAAGTCTCTGGCAATTTTTTGACTATCTATATATAGAAGTAAAATTTTTATCTCCTCAGAAAACTGGCAAAAAGTCTAGGGGAGGCTTGAGGCTATCGCTTCACAAAGAGAAAATATCTACTTACCTCTAGAAAGAGCAAATATCTGGAAAAGTCTCTGGCAAATTTTTCACGATCTATATATAGAAGTAAAATTTTCATCTCTTAGGAAAAATGGCAAAAAGTCGAGGGTACGCAAGAGTCGAGTGCTTCACAAAGAGAAAATATCTACTTACCTCTAATACCATTTCTCAAAAACTTTTCTACGCTTTCTTGAGCAGGGGAGTAGGGGAGTAGGGGAGTGGGGGAGAAGTAAACATTATAATAATTAACATTAAAATAGCTAAAATTAGCAAGAAAGTTATTTGGCTAGTGTTAATTACTTAATAGCTGAAGTATTGCCCAAGTATAGCATTACTTTTGGGAATTGGTATAAAAAGAGCAAAGATTCTGGAAAAGTCTCTGGCAAATTTTTCACGATCTATATATAGAAGTGAAATTTTCATCTCTTAGGAAAAATGGCAAAAAGTCGAGGGTACGCAAGAGTCGAGTGCTTCACAAAGAGAAAATATCTACTTACCTCTAAAAAGAGCAAAGATTCTGGAAAAGTCTCTGGCAAATTTTTCACGATCTATATATAGAAGTGAAATTTTCATCTCTTAGGAAAAACGGCAAAAAGTTGAGGGTTGAGGCGATGCTCTACTTCAGAAAATCTCTACTTACCTCTAGAAATAGCAGATATTCTGGAAAATTATCTGACAAATTTTTGACTATCTATATATAGAAGTAAAATTTTCATCTCCTCAGAAAAACTGGCAAAAAGTCTAGGGGAGGGTTGAGGCGATCGCTCCACTTGCTAAAAATCTCTACTTACCTCTAGAAACAGCAAATATCTGGAAAAGTCTCTGGCAAATTTTCGACTATCTATATAAGTCAGTGAAATTTTCATCTCTGACAAAAACTGGCAAAAAGTCCATGGAGGCTTGAAGCGATGCTCCACTTGCTAAAAATCTCTACTTACCTCTAGAAAGAGCAAATATTCTGGAAAAGTCTCTGACAAATTTTTCACTATCTATATAAGTCAGTGAAATTTTCATCTCTGAAATCTGCTCCGAAACAGTTTATGCAAGGTATAACTACTAAACTAGATTTAGTTGAGACTTTGGGTAATTGTAAAATCTCCTACTAAGATTACTATCATAAGTCAATACTGGACAATCAAATATTGGCAAATTCAATCTTTTGTGGTTTGATGGTAACTGGTTATCCAGTTTATCCCTTATATGTTCCGAAACAGTTTATGCAAGATACAAATACTGAACCAGATACAGTTGGTACAACAGAAGCAGCATTTCTTCTCAATATTTCTACGGCTAGACTCAGGTTACTTCTCAGGCAAGGTCGTCTCAAAGGAGCCAAAAAAGTCAAACGGTTTTGGGTAATTCCTTTAAATCGTCGAGGAATGCCAGAAATTACTCCTGGTCGTCGAGGTCCTCAAGGAACTTGGAATAAAGGATTCCGTACAGGCAATACTTTTATCCATGTACTGCGAAGAGAAATTGACTATAACCGAGACCACGGCACCTCTCTTGCAGCTATTTCTGTCAAACAAGGAGGCAAAAACCATCGCTGCCACGAAGTAGAAATTCTGGGAAATTGCAAAATTGTCTATCGACCTCATAAACCTAACAAGAGTCAAGCAGGTGGTGCCCGACTATGGATTGAGGTGGAGCCTGAAGTTGAAATTATTCGCAAATATTTCCGAGATACGGAACTAGATGAAAATGAACCCCAAGATGCTAGTAACCAAAGAATCTGATGTTTAAATTCAACTAATATTTATTTTAAATATATTAAATAGTGGTGTCGGCTTGTTTATAGTTATTCTGAATAAGAGTGGTACAATATAAAGAGTAAAATGTAAACCAGAATAAATCATTTAAAGAATGTCTTACAGTCTAGATTTACGAACAAGAGTCATTGATTATATTGAACACGGAGGAAGTATTTTATCGGCCTCCAGAATCTATAAAGTGGGACGTTCTACAATATATCGGTGGCTAGCAAGAGTGGATTTAAAACCGACAAAAGTCACAAGACGTCGGCGAAAATTAGATTGGCAGGCATTAGAAAAAGATGTGAAAGAAAATCCAGATTTAAGATTGTGCGATCGCGCTGTTAAGTTTGGAGTTAATATTAGTTCAATTGGTTATGCGTTGCATCAAATGAAAATCACGCAAAAAAAAAGAATTAAGGTATCGAGAAAGAAATAGACTTGAAAGAATAAAATACTATAAATTACGAGCGAGAATCGATCAAACATTATGGGGTAGAAAGCCTTGTATATATTGACGAGAGTGGATTTGAGTCAGTTCAAGAGTGTCTATATGCTTGGTCAAAGAGAGGGAAGAAAGTCAGAGGGGACAAACAAGGCAAGAGGAAAAAAAGAGAAAACTTGGTAGCAGGAAGAAGAAAAAGAAAGAAAGATTTAATTGCTCCAATGGTTTTTGAAGGAAGCTTAAATGCTGTGGGATTTGAGGGATGGCTAGAAAAATATTTATTACCATCACTTGAGCGAAAATCAGTCCTGATAATGGACAATGCACCAATTCACAGAAAAACGGTGATTAGGGAATTAGTCAATGACCAAGGACATGAAGTTATATTTCTCCCTAAATACTCTCCAGATTTAAATGATATAGAACACGACTTTGGTGCATTAAAGAAGAAAAGAATGTACGAAGGAAAATATAAATCAATTGATGATATTATTCGAGATTATTGCGTCTCTTAGTGTCCCAGTCTTATTCAGAATGACTATAACTTTGAGGCTGGCATTGTAGATTGTTATGCAAGTAATTAGAAATCTCCAAAAATTGATAAGATGCCTCTATCATTTGACTTCAGGCTACTTGTAATGTCAAATATAGTTGCGTAATTTTATGACAGAATACGTAATTAATTTTGCTTATGCACTTATTACCCGACTTGTTGTAAAAAACCCCTTACTGCTCCTAAATAATAATCAGGATTTTGAGTTTTATAACGAAGTTGAGCTTAATGGACCTAACTTTTGAATTCTAAATTCCGCTCCATTCTCTTAAAATTGGCAAAACAAAAGTAATAGGCGCTCTTTCTTCAACTCTTACTCGTGCTGTTATAGTCGTACCCGCAGTTAATTTTTGTTGGGGTCCGTTTGAAGAAGACCATTCATAACCACTAAAAGTATTATCATCTTTTTTAAGTTGAACATAAGCTTCAACTTGCCCGCCACTTTCCCCAATAATATTCTCTACAATTTCTGGATTTCCTACCACAAAACTTGCACCTTCTTTAGTCACAGGAAAATTAGAAATAGAAGTAATATTCCCAATAATCCCCCCAAATCTTTCCCGTTTCACAGTATCGGGAGTAATCTGAATTTCCATATCAGACTCAATCCGCTTGCCATCTTTAACAGGGAAATAACTAACCGCTACTAATTCAGATGACTTTCCTTGAACATTAATTTTACCCAGAGCAGTACCAGGATTTACATATTGTCCGACAGTGCTTTTAATTTCTAAAATACATCCATCTATCGGACTCAGAATTTTACTATTATCAGCCACCTCTTTTTCTAGTTGAGCAATTTCTCGGTTAACTTCTGCTATTTGATTTTTGCGAGTATTTACTGCTTCTAAATTTTCTTGTTCCAAACGTTTTCTCTGGGTATCTAAATCCTGTAAATCTACTTTTAATTGAGCAATTCTATTCTGGTTTTCTAAATATTTTTCCATTGCTTCCGTTTCTTGTAATTTAACTTCCTCCAACTGCACTTTTATCTCATTAATTTGATTCAGATTATCCAGAAATTGTTTAGAATTTTCAGTCGTTTGTGAATCTAACGCCTGTAGTTCAGTTTCAATTTCTCTAATAGTATTAATATTATCCAAATATCTCTCATTAGTTTCTACTTCCTCCAACTCTAACTCCTTGATTTTATCCTCAATTTCGCTAATAGTACTGAAATTTTGTAAATATTTTTCATTAGTTTCTGCTTCCTGTACTTCTACTTGTTTTAATTCAGCTTCAATTTGAGCAATAGACTGTAAATTTTGCCTAAACTCTTGTTCAGTTTGTAATAAATTATCTTGAGAAATAGCACCCTCATCAAATAATTCTTGGCGCTCTGTTAGTCTCTTTTGAAAAACAGGAACTAACTCTTGAGCATCCTTCAAACGTTGCTGTAAACTTTCTCGTTCTTGTTGCAATGCCAATTCATTTTTATCCCGCAAAACAGGAGTTAAATTTTTAGCATTTTCTAACCTTTGCTGAAGAGTAACTTTTTGTTTAGCGATAACTTGTAATTTTTTATCTCTCAATTCAGGAGTTAATTTTTGAGCATCTCGCAAACGTTTTTCTAAACTTGTTCGTTGTTGGTTAATTTCCTGTAATTTTTCTTCTTTTAATATTGGAGTAACAGCTTGCATATCCTGTAAACGTTGCTCCAAAGTCTGACGTTGTTCCCCGAGTGCTTTTAAAGTATTATTTTGTAGGGTAGGAGTCAAATTTTGAGTGTCTTGCAAACGTTGTCTTAAACTTTCAGCTTTACTTGTCAAACCATCTATTTCTAATTCAGTGCGTTGACTTTCTAACTGTTGAGTATCTACTGCTTGAGTTTGGAGAAGAATTAGCTTTTGCTGTTGTAACTCTAACTGTTTTTTGAGCTGAGATGGATCGATAGTTGCCAGTACATCATCTTTTTTGACACACTCTCCATCTCTAATTTTCAGAGATTCTAAATTACCTTGAATTGCTGATTGAAATTCTACTACTTGTCGGGGTCGAATTAATACTCCTTTCCCAGTTACAGTAATAGGTATTTTGCCAAAAATACTCCATGAGATACCAACTAATACTAGACCACCTAATATAGCAAAAGATAGCCAGTCTTTGATAGTAACTACTTGTATTAATTGGTCAAATTCTTCTGGGGAAGAAATCTGTTTCTGTGACTCTTGAGAAAAGATACGGCGTTTTGGAGAGTCAGTCATTTCAGTTATTAGTTAAGGGAGTCGTCATACTGTTTCACGGAAGTTAGAAGTCAAAAATTAGAAGTCAGAAGTGAAAGTCTATAAACTTAAAGTAATGGTTATACCAATTTGATAAATGTTTGCTACAAATAGCTAGGGTATTTCTTAGAATCCAGCAATTCTGCAATCCAGAATTCGTATGGGGATATATTTAATACCATTTTTGATGTTTTAAATTATCTTTTTCGTCAAATAGACTTTATTTGAAAGTTTATTTATGATTTTTATTATTCGTAACATTCTTTTTTCAAAATGGTATTATACACTAATTTAAGCTTATTCTTTCACATTTATAATTGTGACATCTTTAAAGTGAATTGGTATCAGTTTAGTAGGTTTGGTTAAGGGTATCTCGCAACCCAACAGGTATAACTTTACATTAGATTTCATATAATAGAGTACAGGTATAGTAGTCGAAGCAAAGGTTAGGACATTGCTAAATGCGGTTTGCGGAGCATTTTCGTAGGGTAAGCATTCAGCTATTAGCTATCAGCTATCAGCTTTTATAAGGGGATTTAAATTAATATAGGCTTTAAGGCAAACTTTGGTAGTAAGTAGAAATTCCACCTCAATTACTAAAGCTTTTATATAAAACGAAAAGTAATAGCTGAACGCTGAAATGCTGATAGCTGAATGCTGACCTCCTGACTACTTCTTCAGCACCGAAAAACTATATAAAACCACCTAAAACCTACCACCTAAATTCTTAATTTGAACTGCTTCTAAAATCAAACGTTGTTCCGCACGAGCAATTGAATTATAAGTTCGATCCACAGCATCAACATTAACAGAAATAGAAGTAATACCCCACCGGATTAAATTATCTATTATTTCTGGATATAAAGCAGGAGCATCGCCACAAATAGAACAAGGAATACCAGAAATTTTAGCCTGAGAAATTAATTGTTGAATGGCTCTCATTACTGCTGGTTGACGAGTATCAAAAGCACTTGCCATTTGTTTTTCTTCTCGGTCTACACCTAACAATAATTGGGTTAAATCATTAGTGCCAATAGCAATACCCTGAACTCCTGCTTTAACATATTCAGGTAGTAAGAATAAAACTGATGGTACTTCTGCCATAATCCAAATTTGGAAATTATTAGGTCGATTTTCCCATTTAGTTTGAATACGACTATGACAAAATTGAAATTCTTCTACAGAACGTACAAATGGTAAGATTAAATGAATGTTAGTATAACCCAATTCATATACTTGAGATAAAATATCTATTTCTAAATCTAATAAACTTGGTTCTAACATATAACTAAATGTACCATGTCGTCCTAGTATAGGATTAGAATAATTAGTCCGATGATTATGAAGATTTGCCTCGGTCTGGTTATCTTGATTTTCAGAATAATTAGTTATAAATTCTTCTGGCATTTTAGTAAATACTTTTTCCCCATCGCTAGAGTTAAATAATGCTAAATCAAGAGAACGATAAAAGACTGGTTTTGGAGTAAAAGCTGCAGCAAATTGACTAAGTTTCTTCACCATTAGACCGACTAATTCTGATTGACGGCCTTGTTGTATCCACCATAAAGGATGATGATTTTCTAACAGTTCAATAGCCATTAACTCTGACCGCAATAATCCTACTCCATCTATCAGTGAACCTTGAATTTTTTTAATGGAATTAATTTGACTGATATTAACGAAAAGTTTAGTTCCTATTGGCGGTAAATTTTGATTTTTCAGAGAATTTTCTACTACTGGTCTCTCAAGTTTATCAGGATCATAATTATCTTCTTTTGCTAGATATATTGCCCCATTATTACCATCAATTAATAAATGGTCGCCTGTTTTAATTATATTGGTAGAATTAGTAGCTCCTACAATAGCAGGAATCCCAATTTCTCTAGCTAAAATTGCAGCATGACTTGTGATGCCACCCTGTTCAGAAATAATTCCAGAAGCTTTTTTCAGTAATGGTAAATAACTCGGAATAATTACAGGCACAACTAAAATTGCTCTGTCAGGAAATTCTTCTACTTCTGGAGGAATATTTTTAATAACTATAGCTTTAGCTGTTACTTTTCCTGATGATGCTACTATGCCTTTGACAATGGGATTCTCAGTATTAGTAGTAGATATTGATTTTTCTTCTTTTGCTGATTGTGGCAATTTTGCCAAAATTTTATCCTCTTGTGGAAATCTTTCAAAATCTGTAATTAATAGTTCAAATTTTGCATCATTAGACCTTTGGAAAAAACTCCATTTTACTCCAAAATTAGTACCGATATTATTGGCTATATCCTGGGTTAATCTAATTAATGATTGTAATTGCTTTTCCTCTAAAACAAATTCTTTTTGTAGTTCTTCTGGCAATAAAAAAGTTTGCAGTGCTGCTAAAGTTTTAGGAATAGGAATTTGAGTATGATAATTTCCTTGCCATGTATCTGTATCGCTAACTTTAATAATTCTTGAATCAAGGTTATAAGCGATAATTTTATTACCTAACTTCTTGTTTTCTACGGTGCAATTTTCTGCAGAAATGATATAAGAATCAGGGAGAACTTGTCCCAGCTCAATAGACACTCCTAAACCATGAGTTGCTTGAATTTTCCAACTATTAGTAAAAGCATGAATATTTCCCGAAGCGATCGCTGACTGTACGGGTTGTACTATAACTACTGGTTGAAGTTGTGGAATTTCAACTTGCTGACTATGCCAATATAATAAACTTTTAGCATTAAATATTTCTGCCCAAGCTTGTTTAATTCCTGGGACAAATTCTTCCGGTGTAGCTTGACAAATTATTGGTTCTAATATGCCTACAGTTTTTAGGTGAGGAGATACTAAGTCAAGCTTAAAAATTAAGACTTCGGCATTGAGATTCTTAATGGCAGATTCTAGAGATAAGAACAACTCTGATGGTAAATCAGTAGATACAATATTGTAGTTAATTGATTGTGAAATTTGTTGTAATTGTTGATAGTTATTGACATTAAAATGCAAAGTAGAATTGGGGAAGTCAACTAATAATGGGTCAGACCAATCAATATGTTGTAAAAATTGCCAAAAGCTATTTGCTGGAATGACAAAACCAGGAACAATTGGATAACCTTGCTCCATGAGACGAGCTAAATAAAAAGCTCTTTCTCCCACTGTTTTCCAGTCTGAGGATTTAATTTTATGTAGCCAGTAAAACTTATGCACAAAACTATTGATTTGCTGACATCAAATGTTAAAAATATTGACACTCGCCCGTTAAATCAGAGATGATAATTAGGGTTTGCTGATTAAATATCGCGCTTATTGACTGATATTGGTTTGAGCAATTTTAGATCTGTAAAAAGTGCGAGGTTTTAGGTGGTAATGGTTCAAAAATTCAGGATTTTGCTCAAGAGTTGGGC
>NZ_JAAHHG010000137.1 GCF_010692555.1 Okeania sp. SIO3B5
TGCCCATAGGGATTGGAACGGCGCTCGTAATATTATGTTGCGAGCTTTGCAGGCAACAGCCATCACTTTGATCGGTGATGCTATACAGATTCAAGGTGAATAGCTTTGAGTAGGTTAAATGTTGCACCTGAAGAATTTTACAATGGTTCTGATGGCGCTGGGGGATTTACAAGTCAGGATGCTTTTTTTAACAATAGCTTTAATTCCACCTTTGGAAGTTGGTCAGGATGGTCTTATTCAAATACCTCTGACACTACAACACCAGGTTTCACAAATCAATATAGTGCCTTTACTGGTACTGGGTTTGGTGGAACGGGAAATTATGGCGTGGCTTTTACCTTTAATCCGGGCGATGCCATGATTGAGCTACCTGATGGTTATTCGGTTGATTCTGTAAGGATTACAAATACAACCTACGCTGCTCTCTCTATGCTGAATGGAGATCAGTTTGGCAAGAAGTTTGGTGGTGTATCTGGCAACGATCCTGACTTCTTTTTGTTGACAATTAATGGTCTGGATGATTCTAATACTTCGGTAGGAAGTGTAGAGTTCTATTTAGCGGATTATCGTTTTGCAGATAACTCCCAAGACTTCATTGTTGATGATTGGAGTTTAGTTGATTTATCGCCTCTCAACGCTGCAACTAAACTTTCCTTCGCACTCACCTCATCTGATAATCACCCTCAGTTTGGGCTAAATACCCCAGCATATTTTGCTTTGGATAATCTGATTTTACACAAATCTGTACCAGAATCTGCTTCAAATCTTGGTTTATTAGTATTCGGTGCTGTTGGCGTTGGTTCAATGTTAAAGCGCAAATAGGATTAATTGCTAGAGTTATGGATCTATAAGCTCTAGGCAAACATATAAGGTAGTAAATTTGGCGTTGGTAATTGGTAGGATGATTTTCTACTAGGGGTGATACCCATCACTTGCTCTGATTAAATATTTAGGGCTTGCTGATTAAATCTAAAAGCATTTACAGATAAAGATTTTAGCCTTTTTGGGTCTTGAAAAAGTACCAGGTTTTTAGCTCTTCATGCTCAAAAAGTTAGGATTTTGGGGTGAGGGAAGCAGAAAAATCACTATTGCTATAATTAACGATCACCTTCTCTATAACTCCCCTAACTCCTGACTCTTAACTATTCCCTATTCCCTATTCCCTGCCTCAGCAAAAAGACTTTTTCAGCAAACCCTATTTAGAGGTATCACAAACAGATTACTTTTAAAGTTTAATCTCTTGATTTACCAACGCTGTAAATGTAATAGTAAGGTGCGTTTTATGTCGCACAGCCAAACGCACCCTACAACTTTCCTACTCCCCCACCACCGGGAGTTTCAATAACAAACACATCACCAGCATTCATCTCCACAGTGGCGGTACTCCCCAATTCTTCAATTTTCCCATCACTGCGTTCTACATAATTTCTTCCTACTAAACCATTACCCCCACCATTCAAACCAGGGGGAGAAATAACCCGATGACCTGATAATATCCCGGCAGTCATCTGCTCCAAAAAACGTATCTTCCGAATTACTCCATTGCCACCTTTATATAAACCTTTGCCTCCACTGTCGGAACGAATGGCAAAATTTTCCAATAATACTGGAAACCGCCATTCCAAAACTTCGGGGTCGGTTAACCGGGAGTTGGTCATGTGAGTATGTACTGCGTCGGTGCCATGAAAGTTAATACCTGCACCGGAACCTCCACAAATGGTTTCATAATATTGATATTTACTATTGCCAAAGGTGAAATTATTCATTGTTCCTTGGGAGGATGCCATTATTCCTAAAGCATTGTATAGAGTGTCGGCGATAGTTTGAGAAGTTTCGACATTTCCAGCGACAATAGCTGCGGGATATTTGGGGTCTAACATACTACCTTCGGGGATAATAATTTCTAATGGTTTGAGACAACCTGCATTGAGGGGAATATCATCATCAACTAGGGTACGAAAGACATATAAAACTGCTGCTTTGCATACTGCGCTTGGTGCGTTGAAGTTTGTGGAAAGTTGGGGAGATGTTCCTGTAAAGTCTATTTTTGCACTGAGATTTTTTTGATCGAGACTGACAGAAACTTGAATTTTATTGCCGTCATCGAAGGTGGATGTGGAATTTTGTTTGTTGAGTGATGAAGAGAGTTTTTTGATGGCTTGCCGTACTGATGTTTCAGCGTTATTTTGCACAAATTTCATGTAGATCTGTACGGTTTCTAAGCCATACTTTTCTGTCATTTTCTGAAGTTCTTGTGTACCTTTTTCATTTGCTGCTATTTGTGCTTGGAGGTCGGCAATATTTTGACTGGTGTTTCTGGCAGGATATTTGCCGGAGGTGAGGATGTTTAATATTTCTGTTTCTTGGAATTTTCCGTTTTTGACGAGTTGGAAGTTATCGATTAATATTCCTTCTTCTTCTATTGTTTTACTATGGGGTGGCATGGAACCGGGGGTAATTCCACCTATATCTGCATGATGACCTCGGGAGGCTACATAAAATATGGGAGTTTCTCTTTTTTCTGTCTTTTCAGGGGGGGTTAGGGAAGTAGTTGTTTGATTTTTAGAGATAATATTTTCATTGCTAGAAAGCTGTACAGATTTTAATTGTTGAGTAATAGATTTATCCTCTAAACCAATATTTGTATCGGATAAAGTTTCTTCACTGGAATTAGTTTCAGGAAAAGTATTTGTCTGATTCTCCCAAATTAATTTTTCATTGCTAGAAAGCTGTACAGATTTTAATTGTTGAGTAATAGATTTATCCTCTAAACCAATATTTGTATCGGATAAAGTTTCTTCACTGGAATTAGTTTCAGGAAAAGTATTTGTCTGATTCTCCCAAATTAATTTTTCATTGCCAGGAAACTGTACAGATTTTAATTGTTGAGTAATAGATTTATCCTCTAAACCAATATTTGTATCGGATAAAGTTTCTTCGCCAGGAAACTGTAAAGATTTCAACTTTTGAGTAATAAATTTATCCCCTAAAGCAATCTTTGTATTGAATAAAGTTTCTTCACTGGAATTAGTTTCAGGAAAAATATTTGTCTGATTCTCCCAAATTAATTTTTCATTGCCAGGAAACTGTACAGACTTCAACTTTTGAGTAATAGATTTATCCCCTAAAGCAATATTTGTATCGGATAAAGTTTCTTCAGCCGAATTAGTTTCAGGAAAAATATTTGTCTGATTCTCCCAAATTAATTTTTCATTGCCAGGAAACTGTACAGATTTCAACTTTTGAGTAATAAATTTATCCCCTAAAGCAATATTTGTATCGGATAAAGTTTCTTCAGCCGAATTAGTTTCAGGAAAAATATTTGTCTGATTCTCCCAAATTAATTTTTCATTGCCAGGAAGCTGTATAGACTTCAACTTTTGAGTGATAGATTTATCGCCTAAAATATTTGTATCGGATAAAGTTTCTTCGCCAGGAAGTTGTACAGATTTCAACTTTTGAGTAATAGATTTATCCCCTAAAGTGATTTTTGTATCGGATAAAGTTTCTTCGCCAGGAAACTGTACAGATTTCAATTTTTGAGTGATAGATTTATCGCCTAAAGTGATTTTTGTATCGGATAAAGTTTCTTCACTGGTATTAGTTTCAGGAAAAGTATTTTTCTGATTTTCCCAAATTAATTTTTCATTGCCAGGAAGCTGTACAGATTTTAATTTTTGAGTGATAGATTTATCGTCTAAACCAATATTTGTATCGGATAAAGTTTCTTCACTGGTATTAGTTTCAGGAAAAATATTTGTCTGATTTTCCCAAATTAATTTTTCATTGTCAGAAAGATGTACAGATTTTAATTTTTGAGTGATAGATTTATCGTCTTCCTGTTTTGCAATGACAGGAGAATATTTTATCTGGGAAAGTGAAATATCTTTGGTTTTTTGGGGAGGTGGAAATACGGGGGTAATAACTGTTATGTCTGGTAAATGAGTACCACCGTTATAGGGATTATTTAAAACATAAACGTCTCCTGGTTTGAGGATATCTTTTTTGTCAGAAATTACGGCATTAACACTTTCGCTCATGGAGCCTAAATGTATGGGAATGTGAGGAGCATTGGCAACTAATTGACCGTCTCGATCGAAGATGGCACAGGAAAAGTCTAGTCTTTCTTTGATGTTTACTGAGGAGCCAGTTTTTTGTAATGTAATTCCCATTTGTTCGGCGATCGCTCGAAATAGGTTATTAAATATTTCTAGCATTACTGGGTCTGCTGATGTTGGGATTTTTGTTTGAGATTTTGTGGTTGGTTCTGTTTGATTTTCTGTGGTTTTGTTCTTAGTTAATACGAGGTGGTTTTTGAGGGTTAATTCTGCTTGCCAACCTGGTTCAATAATATTTGTTCCGGTTTTTTCTATGATTAAGGCGGGGCTATTAATTTTTGTTCCTGGTTGTAAGTTTTCTCGTAGATAAATAGGTGTATTTTGCCATTTTCCGGCGGTGTAGATTTTTGTTGTTGTAATTGGAGTTATGGCAGTTTTTTGAGTGGGAGAATTTTCTGTTTCTTCTGGAGTTTCCATTTGTTGAATAAGTTCGAGGGAAACTGCTTCAACTATTAGGGATTTTTCTGCCATGATAAATCCATATCTTTGTTGATGGGCTGTTTCAAATTCGGATTTCATTATAGAGATATTTTCGGCAAAGTCTACGATTAATGTTGAGTCGCTGCCTTGATATTTGATGTGAACTTTCGATAAGGATATTTGATTTTGATTGGAATTTATTTCTTGTTTAGCTTCAGTTTCTAGTGTGACTAAAATTTGTTTAATTTCTGGCAATAATTCTGGAATTAGTATTTTTTCAACTGCCTTTTCTTTCATAACTCGAATATCTGCCAATCCCATGCCATAAGCTGATAAAACTCCGGCATAAGGATGAATAAATATTTGTTTCATTCCCAAAGCATCGGCAATTAAACAAGCGTGTTGACCGCCAGCTCCACCAAAACAACAAAGAGTATATTCTGAAACATCATAACCTTTCTCCAAAGAGATTTTTTTAATCGCATTTGCCATTTTTTCCACAGCTATAGCTAAATATCCACTAGCTACTTCTTCTGGTTTTTTACTATTACCTATTTCTGCTGCTAACTGAGTAAACTTTTCTCGAACAATCTCCAAATTTAAAGGTAAATTTCCATCTTTACCGAAAACTTTCGGAAAAAATTCCGGCTGTATTTTTCCCACCATTACATTACAATCTGTGACAGTTAAAGGTCCGCCTTTTCCATAAGCAGCCGGACCAGGATTTGCTCCAGCAGATTCAGGTCCGACACGATAACGAGCACCATCAAAAAATAAAATTGAACCTCCACCAGCAGCCACAGTATGTATCGACATCATTGGAGTTCGTAGCCTTACCCCTGCAATTTCTGTTTCAAATTCTCGCTCGTATTCTATTGTTTTATTTTCTGCTCCAGCGTAATGAGCAACATCAGTAGAAGTACCACCCATATCGAAACTAATTATCTGATGAAAACCAGCCATTTTACTTGTTTGAACTGCTCCAACAATTCCACCAGCAGGTCCAGATAAAATACTATCTTTACCTTGAAATTTTTGAGCATCTGTTAAACCGCCGTTTGACTGCATAAACATTAATTTAACTGGCTGTCTTTCTGAAATATTGATTGAAATATTTTTGGCAAAATTATTTTCCTTTTCTGTTTCCTGTTCTCCGTTCCCTGTTCCTAATTTATTCAATTGGTTACTTTCTTGGATATTGCTTTTATTTAAAAGTTCTTTGGCAAAATTATTTTCCTTTCCTGTTCCCTGTTCCCTGTTCCCTTTTCCCTTTTTTTCTGGCTGTCTTTCTGAAATATTGCTTAAAATATTTTTGGCAAAATTATTTTCCTTTCCTGTTCCCTGTTCCCTGTTCCCTGTTCCCTTTTTTAAAGAATTACTGACTTGATTGACATATCTTAGTAAAATTGGTGATAAATAAGCATCAACTACAGTAGTATCTCCCCGACTAACTAATTTCATTAAAGGGCTAACTTCGTGAGATACAGATATTTGAGTAAATCCTATTTCTTGAGCAATTTCTTTAATTTTTTGTTCGTGCTTCGGGTAGCGATAACCGTGCATCAATACAATGGCACAACTTCTAATTCCTGCTGCATAAACTTCTTGAAGTTGAATAGTTAACTCCTTTGTTTGAAGTGGAATAATTTCTTCACCTTTCGCTGTATAACGTTCCTTAACTTCAATAACTTTCTCATACAACATTTCCGGCAAAATAATTTCTCTAGCAAAAATATTTGGTCGGTTTTGATAACCAACTCTTAGAGCATCTTTAAAACCCTTTGTAATAACTAAAACTGTACGGTCGCCCTTCCTTTCTAATAAAGCATTTGTAGCAACAGTAGTACCCATTTTAATCACTTCTATTTCTTCAGAAGAAATAGGTTGATATTGAGGAATTCCTAATATTTCACGAATTCCTTGTACTGGAGCATCTTGGTAGCGATCAGGATTTTCTGATAATAGTTTATGAATAATAATTTGACCGTCCGGAGCTTTAGCAACTATATCAGTAAATGTACCTCCACGGTCTATCCAAAATTGCCAAGAGTTGTTAGTCATAGATGTGTTAGTCATATTAATTTAGAATTTAATAAATTTGAGTGGTTTATAACAGAATATTCAGAGTTATAGCTAATATTTATATAGGTGAGGTAGACTTGATTTTCTTTTCTGTTCGTTAAAACCAGAAATCTTGTATCTAATTCAAGGGATAAAAGCTATAATTGCAAAATTTTAACAGTTTTATCATCTCTTCCACTCACCAAAAATAATTGATCTGAGCTAAACATATCAAGAAGGCAGTCTACATTTTCTGATAGTAGTTTATGAATCATCATTTTACCGAAAAATTGTGCTATAAAGCCTCCTCTTTTAAGGGGATAAAAGCAGTCGTAGCTGAGCTTCCCGTAGGGTGGGATGGCGCAATTCGGAGTGGCTCTGATAAGAGCGGGTTTCCATTCCCTCCGGGACGCTTTTCCGTTAGGAAAGCTTTGCGGTAGCAAACGCCATATCCAATCAACCAAGAGAAGAAAAAATTTTCATTATTAGTCAATCCTATCCGTTTTAAAGGAGAGGTAATTCTAAATTCTAAATTCTTGAACATCTGACTTCTGACTTCATTAAGTGCCACCTAACCCCCAATACCTACCACCTAAAACCTAGTAGTCAATAGTAGTAATAGTTATAGCTTTACTGATTATCATAAATAATGTCATTAAAATATTTATACTTACTAATTCATACCAAATATGATTCATATAAAGATATCCATAATTTTCCCTATTCAGTCATAAATACAGCGCTGGTAAAATTGTTTCATCCCATCGCTATAACATTACTTCTATCAATTAATTTATTATTATTCTTCTTCATGTACCTTCCCTTCATAAATTACCGTTGTTTCTATCTCCATTTTCAAATTTTTATGATTACCTATTTCTCGTATCCATCTCAAAAGCGTATTTGCTAACCTCGCCGCTACTACAGTTCCTTCAAAATTAAAATCAGGATTTTGTAAACCCTTTCTCAACATTTCCTTACCTATATCTGTAATAAAAACTAATACTGCTCTATTTTTTATCTCAATTCTAATTGCTCCTGATTTTTCTAACTCCTCATATACTCCTTGATATTTACCTATTTTTTTACCGTATTTTTTCCTTTTAACTCTAGTAGTTAATTCACTTTTTTTTACTCCTATTGCCGTTTCCCCTTCTCCTCCTAAATCCCATAAAGTAAGTAGCAAACGAGTTTTATTTACATCCTCAACACTTTCTTCTCCAAAACTTTCTTGAGCAGACTCTAAATTAATATTTGTTTCTGCTTCTAAATTCTGATTTTCTGTTGACATTTCCAGATTACCTTATTTTTATGAAACCATCATTGATATCCTCCCGACGTTGCTCTACGAGACAACGCGGGATTCCCATCTATTCAAACAGACTAAGCTGTTCAAACTCAGGGCGGGTTGACACATCATTGCCATCAACTACTGTTTTACGGGTAGAATTACGTCGGCTCCGTGTCCGTTTATTACCTGTCTCCGAATATCCTCCGGCGACTTCATTGAAAAGTGATAATTGTACAGGATTATCTAATAACTCGGTTTTAACAGTTTTAACTTTGGTTATCGGTTGAGTTACTGTTTCAACAACAGATTGAGTATTTAGAATATTAACTGCTGCATTAACATCCCTATCATGGAAAGTACCACAATTTAAACAAGTCCACTCACGTTTGCGCAGCATTCCGCAGGAAACATTTAATTCTTTCTTGCCTCCTTTAAATCCACAAAAACTACATTTTTGTGATGTCGGCTCCCATCTGTTAATGATTTTAAATTTACGACCATATTTCTCACACTTAGCCTCGGATAAAGTCCTAAATTTTCGCCACCCTAAATCACTGATTGCTTTAGCCAATTTCCGGTTCTTAATCATACCAGAAACGTTCAAATCTTCTAGGACAATTTCGTTGTACTTTTTAGATAAGTTAGTAGAGAGCTTATGTAAAAAATCTGTACGTTTGCGAAGCATTCCGAAGGAAATATCTTTGATTCTGGCATGAAGTTTAGCTACTCTCAATCTAGCTTTTTCTCTACGTTTACTACCCTTTTGTTTTCTCGATAATTTACGTTGAAATTTAGCTAGTTTCTTAAGGTTTTTCTTAAGCGGCTTAGGACTAAATATTTTCTCACCATTACTCAAAGTTGCAAATGTACTAATACCTAAATCAATCCCAATAGAATTATTAGTTTTAGATAAATATTCTGCATTAGTTTCTACAACAAAACTAGCAAAATAACGTCCTGCGCTATCTTTAATTATCGTGACCGAACTAGGATTACTAGCTAATGGTCTTGACCAAATAATTTTAATATTACCTACTTTTGGCAGATAGATTTTATCTTGAAAAACTTGATAATTAGCTCCTACAAATCTAGCAGCTTGTCTAGACTTTCTTGACTTAAATAATGGTGGTTTAACTTTAATTCCTTTACGTTTACCATTACAGCTTTGGAAAAAGTTTCTGTAAGCTTGGTCTAAATCTTTAAGAGACTGTTGTAATGGAGTAGATGCAACTTCCTTTAACCAAATTAATTCCCTTTTCGCTTGGGTTATGAATTGTTTAGTTAAGTCAACATAACTAGGTTTCTTTTGCCCATCAGAATATAGTTGATTACAATATGCTAACGTACTATTCCAAACATACCTGCAACAACCAAATAGTTGATTTAATTTAGTTATTTGTATCTGATTAGGATAAATGCGGTATTTGTATCTAGCTTTCAATATTTTCGACCTATTACTAATACGCTCGTAGTTTTGTTATAGCATGGGTTGGCATTCATCCCGGCGCTCCCTTTCAGGAGAGCGCGGGTCTTCTGCCAACGTTTAGATAAACGCCATTGGGTAGACTCCTATTCTAGTTTCTTAAACCCACCCACAACCAATTAAATGATTGAGCAATTTTAAGTTAATATTGAGCTATCAGAAAATACTCTAATAGCTTATTTTTTATGAACAATCAGAAATGCTTTTAGACAAAAAAAGCTAAATATTCAGCATTTTTTTGTCATCTCTATACTTTGAAACATTTTCTGTTCACAATTAATCAATGCAGAATGTTCTGCATTTGTCAAGTTTACCTCTAATACTTTTCTGACTACCTTACTTCCTAACAAACAAGGAACTTATAAAAAAATATTTTCTAAACTATATTGCTCTTTAAGATAGACACTACAAGGTAAAAGTTGATTTTGATTTTAACAATATTTTGGTCAGGGTACTGCCTAACTTTCCTGCTAAAATAATTACAACGCTTTTCATTTAAGTAGGCTATAAAATTCTTTTGGGTTGGGAGTAGGGAGTAGGATAATGCTTTAGCGACTGTAGTCTATCTATGTGAAAACCGCTATTGAACATAGCAAATACCAACTTTGATGTCGGCAAGGGGTCTCCCCTTATACAAATGTTAACGGGAGGGGAATTGCCGACCAACAAATAAACCGCGTAGCGTCCACTTATAGCTTGCATTGTGGTTTTTTTTGTGTTATTATGATCGACTAAGGAGTAGCGGTAATACGCACCTGATAACAGCACATAGAAAACAAATAGTGAGTATGGGGTTCAATTCATGAAGTTCGCGGTTGGCCCGTGAAAAGGTAAAACTCTTGAGGGTGTGTATCGGAGTACAGAATTGTTCAGTACAAAAAGTTGGTGGGTCTCATCATCTCTGTCTGGTGAGGGTTAAGTGGTTGCACTCCCTGTGAAACAGAAAGCCCTATCCGCGAGGTTGGGAAGCCTACATCATAATCTTTGATTTGATGTAGGAGAACGTCACTAACAGAAGCATAATTCATAGAGTTCTTTGCTTAATTTGGTGCGTTATAATTTTGGCAAAATAATCAGCAGAGGTCTCCTGTTCAAATTTTTAGAAGACCTCTGTCTTTTATGTATTTAAAGCTTCTAGAAAATTTTACTCAAAAAAACTGGGCAGAAGGAAAGACCAAAATTGGTAATTCCCATTTTCTACAATAGAGTCTATATGCTGGTGGAAAAAGTATAGCTATTCAAATTCCACTCAAATTAAAGACCATCAAAACCTTTTTACTAATAGACTTGTTGGAATTATTTCTACTTGAATTCTTCTAACTGATCTAATCGTAACCAAATATTTGGAGTCGGTACTTTGCCGAATTTGACAAAAGCGTAATCTCCTTTTGTATCAACCACTTCTCCCTGACTATCAAATATATAGGGAGGAAACCTTGTGTCACTAGCCTTGGCCTCTAAGCTATTTTCAAGTTTTTCTCGCACAACACGAACTACACTACCTTTTTTAATGTTTGCCATATATTATTTCCATCTTTTACATTTTCTGTTGAAATTCTAATACGGAATGAGATTGAATGACTCGACTTTGAGCCTAACAGTGTAGAATAGAAGCTTCTAAATTTATAGGGGACTACCAAAATTTGGTTTTATCCCAGGAAGATTAAATAGGAGCAGACAAATCTAAGCTTCTATTAGAGTTGTTGGCATTGAGGACAAAAATGAGTAGACCTACCCGCTAGTTTAATTTTCTCTAAAGAAGTACCACAAATTCGACATGGTTGACCAGCACGATTATAAACCCAAGCTACACCACCATAATTACCATTAACTCCCTTAACATTTAGAAAGTTGCTAAATGTTGTACCACCTGCATCTATAGAGTTTTGTAATACTTTGAGTATAGCTAGATGCAGTTGTTCTATTTGAGTTTCCGTCAAATCTTTGCACAGAGTTGTTGGTCTAATACCACTGAGAAATAGCGCTTCATCAGCATAAATATTACCCAACCCAGCAATTGTTGTCTGGTCTAAAAGGGCTGTTTTAATTGGTCTGTGTCTTTTGTCAAGTTTCTTGGTAAGATATTCTGGGGAAAATTCAGGAGAAAATGGTTCAGGACCCAGTTTTTTCAGACCAGTAATAATGTGAGATATTTCTGTTGCGGGTGGTACTCCCCACATCTGGCCAAAAGTGCGTTGATCTACAAACCTTAATTCATCGGTAGGATGACCTCCACTTCCTGAAGAGCGATCGCTAAAAAATATTCTCACTCGCGTGTGCTTATGTAGACTTTCTTCTGGTTTTACCCATAAAAGTTGGCCTGTCATTCGTAGATGTACTCCCAGCCAACCATCTTGGTTTTCTTTAAGCTGTGTAAGTTTTGGAGTTTTTCTATCCCACTTGTAGAGTTGGGCAAGTAAATATTTACCTCGTCTATGCCACCCCATGATCGCTTTTCCCTGCAAACCGCCCAAAAAATCACCCACAGAAACTGGGTGGGCAACTGTGCGTTCTAACAACACTTCCCCACCCACTATTTTTTTATTGAGAGTCAGTTGATTGAGACCTCGTTTTACTATTTCTACTTCTGGCAGTTCTGGCACAGTACTAACTATTTCTCACAGTATTAATTATTATTATAGATACTGTAGAAATTTTTTCTAGTTAAGCATTAATCTGAGACAGTTTTAGCCTATTTTTGTTGGTTTAACTAGAATTGATCAACTGAGGTTTTGCATAGCTCTGGGTCCAAAGAATAGTTTGAGGCTACTTCTTTTTACCTTTGGGAGCTTCTACCTCTACTACTTCTGAGGTACCAAAGTTATTAGTGTTAACGCCAGCTGCACTACCACTAAAACCTGCATAATTTACTTTGTCAAAGCGAACAATAACAGGGTACTTAATCCCACTTTTGTCCACGGAAGCAACTGTACCAATTTCGTTATACCAGTAAGATTCTTTGCGTAAAATCCGAACTTTAGAACCACGTTGAACCATGAATTTTTTTTTCCTTAAAATTTAATAATGGTAAAATCGTCCTCTCATACTATATCTTTTAAGTCTGAGATTTTTTTAAGTTTTGTTGCAACTAATTGAGCCAGGATACTTGAACAAAATGAGCTGGACGACCCCATAAATCTTGAGTTACAGAAATGTTTACCACTCTTAAATTGAAAGGAATAGCAGTTGTTAAATATTTTTGGGCTAAATTACCTAGCTCTGGTGCAACTTGGATCGCTGCTGTAGCTGCAATGCCAAAACCTAAGAGTTGCTCAATTGGTTTCCTAGGCATCAGTGCATTTATACCTACAGCTAATCCTAGAGTGAGAGTCATTGCCACTGATAAATTTGTGCCACATCTAGGATGTACTGCCAAGTTCCATTCTCCAGAAGTAATTCGCTGTAATGCTACTTCTACTGCTTCTTCTAATTGAGATAAATTTACTGAACCATAAAGGTAAAATCCTTGTGGTGTAGACATTCCTCCAATTGATTCTTCAAAGGATGTTGAATTTCCTGAGTTTGCTAATTCACTTAGTACCCAAACTGTAGCGTGTTCTAGAGCATGAACTTGTCTAATTGTCAATATTTCTTTTAAGCCAGGAATAAATTCTAGTTGTTGGAGAAAATCACTATCTTGTGTAGGTTGGGGGGCAAAATTAAAAGGAAATTGCTGATTTTCAAAGGAAGTAGAGGTGCTTGCTTTCATGTTTTTTAATTTGTTTGCTCTTGGCAATTAAATATTTCTACATTTTATTCTTTTCAAGATTTATCTCAACGTTGGTTGAAGACCCGCGCTCTCCCGCAGGGGAGCGGAGAGATGGGAAAACCAATCAATAAGAGCGGTTTTGCAGATAATCTGTTAACATACAAATATTGCTCAGGCCAAAAATCAAGGTGCGCGATTACTGTAACTGTTCAATCAAGTCGCCGAGGGGCACGCCTCCTCCGGAGGAGCTGCGCTAACGGAGAAGTTAAACGGACACGGAGGAAGTGTTAGACTGGCTTGGCCAGCATTTTCCAGCGAGGTGTCAACCCGCCCTGAATCTTTCAAACGGCTTAGTCTGTTTGATTGATGGATGGGAATCGGTGCGCTGTCTCGTAGAGCAGCGTCGGGAGGATGTCAAATACCAATTTTAATTTAACCAGTGAGTTTTTGTGGATATTGAGATAATAGTAACTAGGGACAATTATTACTCCTACCTCCTCTATAATTCCCATTTCTCCTGACTCCTAATCTCACTTATAATACTTTTTCAGCAAACCCTAATTATTTCGCTGCAAAGGTTTCCCGCAGTACTAATAAAATAGCTATTTGTCCATAAGAAGGGGAGTTTCTTTAAATCTGGAAACACCTTTCTGATTTAGGGTTTGCGGAAAAAGTCTTTTTGTTGAGGTAGGAGTCAGGAGACAGGAGACAGGAGACAGGAGTTAGGGGAATGAGCGAAGGGGTAGGAGCTAAGTTTTGTCCCAAGATTGTTCTGCCACAATCATCCCAAAATACTAGCTTTTTTAGCTTTTTAGACCGAAAAGCTTGCACTTTTTTAGACCTAAAAAGGCACTTACCTTTATCTGTAAATACTTTTAGAATTAATCAGCAAGCCCTATTTAGGGGTGATTCGCAAATCACCCCTACTGACTTCTTACCGAAAAATTGGGTTTAAAGCCTCCCCCTTTTAGCTATGCTTTATAAACATCTTTCTTAACATAAAACTTGACAAAAATATCATTTGATGTTTGGAAGTCTGAAAGCTCCTAGTGTCGTTGCGATCGCAATGACAAAAAACAACTTTTAGGAATACACAAGTTAGTCAGTTTGTCAAAGCTTGTAAAACCAACAAAATGCTTGTAAGCTTTTGATAATAGGCATTATCTACTTTTGTAAATAATTTTGCTGATAATGGATAGCCCTTTTAGGGGGACTTTGTGTTATTATCGAAACAGCGCAAAGGTATTCAACCGCTCTAAAAACCTATAGCTACTTAACTGTAGCGTTTGCACCTTGAAAAATAGAGTTATGGGGTTTTGTACAGTAATGCTTGTACATGGAAAGGCTCTAAGCAACAAGTACCAGAGAACCAAAATTTTTGAGGTTTGAACTGTACCGTAGGGCATAGTTCCACAGGCTTTTGGAATAGAGCAAACCCTTGGGGAGAGAACCATCTCTGGGCTAGGTATCGCAAGGTAATTAGTTTAAGTGGACTCAGTGAACCAAGAATCCTGGTTTCAGGATAATCTCCGCGCCTAACCGCCGGAGAGTATGTCAATTCGTGAACAATTCTTTCCCCCTACTCCATACTCCCTCTTTTATAAGAGATATTTACTGTGTTTCTTCTTCTCTTTGACCATTACGGAACACCCCAGGAAATCGTTTTCCTTCAGCATCTATAATAATCCCGACACCATGAGGTATTCCTCCTCTGAATTCTCCTTCATAACGAATGCCATTAGGATATGTACAACTTCCTTTGCCATCTAGTTCTGAATTATAAAAATCTCCTTGACACCGTATACCATCAGCACGAGTAAATACTCCAGGGCCAAAAGGAGAGCCAGCAAAGAAATCTCCCTCATAGCGATCGCCATTAGCATAAATAAACTGACCTTGACCAGTAGGCTGACTACTAATCACATTACTAGATAGATTCTCAACTAAGTTAAATTCTCCAACAAAGCGATCGCCATTGGCAAAAATAATTGTACCCGATCTAATCTGTCCATTTTGGAAGACTCCTGTAACTCTGGAATCATCAGAGAAGATAAAAGTACCCTGTCCATTAGGAAAGCCATTCCGAAACTGTCCTTCGTAGCGATTACGATTAGCATAGACATATACACCACTTCCTTCTGGCCTTCCATTGACAAAATCTCCAGCATAATTATCTCCATTGGGATAATTACATTTAACTCTGCCAGTAGGAGGGTTGCCTTCACAAAAAGGTGCTTCTGTTTGTTCTTGTGCCATTAAGGACTGAGGATGCCACATCAAAATTGTGTATCCCAGGCAAGAAGCTGTTAATATTGCTATTTTTAGTTGTTTTATTGATAGCATCATGGCCAATATTAAGCCTATTTGTTAATTTAAAGAGTTTCTATTATTTTTTGATTCCATTATTATATAGAGTTCTACAGAACTGTGGGATATAGATAATTACCTAAATAACACAGGAGCATGAAAGCCATCGTCTTTTAAGCGATGGATGAAAGGCCTGGAGTCGGATTTTAATCCGATGTATTTTATTTTACCGAAAAGAATAGCTCAATTATGTCAAGAGTATGGAATTATATTTATAGAAACACCAACGCCAGTTATACAAATGTCGCTTCGTTTTTAGATGGTAACAATCTACCTATTTATGGTGAAAAACCCAATGATTGGAAACCGTCACCGAAAAGAATAAAGCGTGGTTTGTATAGAAGTGGTAATAATTGGTTAATTAATGCAGACTGTAAGGTCGCTGCAAATATAATCACAAAAGTAAGCAGAAAGCTAAGGTTAAACTTAAGCCGACTGTGTAGGGGCACAATGAAATTGTCCCCAGAGAATATATCTTTGGTCAGCTAAGAAGAAACGGAGCAACACCGATAAATCCGTGTTCGCATTATCTGCTTAGAATCCCCTCGGCTTTAGCCAGGGGAGCAGTCAATGAAAAGCAACGCTATATATTCAGTCACGAAATTCTGTTTTAAGGTTGAATAAAAAGTCATGCGCAGGGGCGAGTTGCACCTAACAATAAAATACTATCAGGATTTGTCTTGAGTGTGTCTTTCATTCCGAGGAGACCTCGGAATTACACACTCGCTTTTTGAAGATACAAGGGCAAAAGCCTTGCTACTTCTTGGAGCTTCACAGGATGATAATTTTTCTTTGGTTGTGAATAATAGCGTTGGCGGAGCCTAGCGGTAGCTACATCGCTTCTGTATGAGTATATATGGATGTGTTGATGGGGTGAAACATTTTTCGGTGTCACAACTTCTTTGTCTTAGAGCTTCACAGAATGATAAATTTTCTGGTGTTTTGATGGTGTGAGTATTTCTTCTATATATATTCAGTGGCGAAATGCTGTTTCGGCGTTGAATAAAAAGTCATGCTTAGGGTCAAGTTACACCCAATAACAAAATGCTATCATAATTTTTTTGAGGAGACAAGGGGAAATTCCTTGCCGTTTTTTTTGGAGCTTCATAGGATGATAATTTTTCTTTGCTTCTGCATGAGTATATATGGATGTGTTGATGGGGTAAAACATTTTTCGGCATCACAACTTCTTTGTCTTAGAAGTTCACAGAATGATAACTTTTCTGGTGTTTTGATGGCGTGAGTATCTCTTCTATATATATTCAGTCACGAAATGCTGTTTCTGGCGTTGAATAAAAAGTCATGCTTAGGGGCGAGTTGTAACCAATAATAAAATACTATCACCATTTTTTTGAGGAGACAAGGGGAAATTCCTTGCCGTTTTTTTTGGAGCTTCACAGAATGCAGATTAATTATCCGTGTATCCGTGGCCAAATCCTTGTCTAGCAACAACTGCATTGGTAATGATGAAGCCTGTTTATAGGGACACAGCCAAATTCAATAGAGCAAGTCTAATAAATTAGAATAATTTATTTTTTATTACTCTTCAGTTGCTGGCTTACTTCCTACCTCTTTTTGAACTTCCACGCCACTTTGCTCAAACACGACAACTGGGTCAGCTCCTGTCTTAAAGTCCACTCGTTTTACCAATACCTTACCATTAGCTAGTCGTTGTCCAATTTTTACATATCTACTTGTAGGTTCTGTAGGAACCTTTACAATGATCTGCTTTTGATGTCCCACTTGCACAACTCCACTAACCTCTATACCGTCGGCAATAGTAGTATCTGGTGGTGGTGGTGGTGGTGGTGGCGGTGGTGGTGGAAAACCTGGCCCTCGCCACTGAGGAGGTGGGGTTGAGCCTATTGGCAGTTCTGGTAAACCTGGTACTTGTTGAGTAGATGAACTCGGCAACTCTGGAGGTTTTGGTGGAGGTGGTGGCTCTTGAGATTGTGATTGTTGTGTCGTACCTGGAGGGTGAGCTGCAACTGTTGTATTACTATTTTTCCCTGACTGAGTATTGTTTCCTGATGCTGCTTGTCTGTTTGTGTTTTGCAGTGGCTTACTGTTGGCCGTTTGCCTTGATGGAGAGGGTGATTGAGCTGAACTTGAGTTTTGTCCCTTTGTGGTAGATGACTGTTGTGAATTTTGTTGTTGACCAACTTGATTTGAGTCTGTCCCCTGGTTTCTTCTGGCTAGAGTTGAATCTGGTTCCCTCCAAGAGGAAGGAGATTTGGTTTCTGGTAGAGTTGGAATATTTGGTACTTGTTGACTATCTAATTCAGGAAGTTGGGTAGATATAGAATTTCCTGTTTGATTCGATCTTCGACTTGGTACTGGAATAGTTGGTAAATTTGAGAAGGGGTCTCTGGTATCTGGAATGCTTGAAATAGAAGTAGGTGTTTGAGTTTGAACTTCTTGTTGGAGAGATTTTGTTCTTTCATTCGGGTCTGTAGACCTAATTAAATCTTGTGCTGTCTCTGACTTTTGAGGAATATCTGGAGATGGGAAAGGTTCGTCAACAGCAATAATTGGAGAAGGAGATTCTGGAGGATCTATGGAAGTAGGGGAAGTTTCTGGAGTATTGGCAGTAGAACTGTTTCCTCTATTAAAAAATGGTAAAGATTCACATCCACTTATCCAAATCGATAATAACCCCACTCCTAATATTAGTAAAAATTTACGCATTGGTTGTTCCGAAAAGCCTAATATTGTCAAGGGTAGCAAAAATTTAGCAAAATCATACTATGTTTGTGATAAAATTAACAACCCTGTTCTACAAATGAGTTTGTATTTTGTTCAAATGGTGAAGTATTAGATAATGGTCTTCTTCGTCGTCTTTGTTGAGCAACAATTAGACTATCATCGCTAGGCACTATCCTTCTAACATTTTGTCGCCAAGTAGTGGGAGCTGTAGTTTCAGGAAGAGTAGGTAGACCTGGTAATTGTTGGCCTTGTATTTCTGGCAATTGGGCTACGGAAGATTCTTCTGGCGAGAATTCTGGTACTGGTATTTCAGGAACAACAGAAAATGGGTCTCTACCTGTGGGCACAGATATTGTTTCAGAAGGTTGAATTGTAGTATCTTCTTCGTTTCCTAAGTTTTGTTGTAAAATTTTTTCTCTTTCTTCTGGGTCGGTAGATTGGATCAAGTTAGCAACTGTACTGGACTTTTCTGGAACTTCTGCTGATGGAATAGTCGATTGTGATTGTGAATCAGAAGATGGAGCATCTGGAACTTGAGCTAGGATTTGGTTAGAAAAACTTGTAGAATCTGATAATGCCATTAGTTGCGTATCTTCATCATTAAATGCTACAGATTCACCTCTAAATATCCAGGTGGCTAATATTCCTATGCTGACAAAATATAAGACTTTTTTGTTCATTTGAAATTTTATTTATGTTGATAAGTTTTACAATACAATATAAGACAAATTATACCATCACTACTACTTTGGTTACCACATTTTTATGTTTTTTGATCGAACATCAATAACTATAACGTAAAGGTAAGCATTCAGCAGTCAGGCAGCCTCCTATGGTCAGAACTGCGTTATCAGCTATCAGCTATTGCTTTTAGTTTAGGATAAAAGCAATATTTAATTGTCTTACTACAAAATTTGCCTCTCTTGGTCTTAAAGTCTATATTAATTTAAACACTGTCCTGATATGAGAGAGTCCTGTTGCTGATAGCTGACAGCTAATAGCTGAATGCTTACACGTAAAGCTAATATTAATAGTGAACTTGGTATACCAAAATTCCATTCTTAAACAAAAAATCAGGATATTTATCTCAACGTTGGTTGAAGACCCGCGCTCTCCCGCAGGGGAGCGGAGGGATGGGAAAACCAATCAATGTTGCGGTTTTACAAATAGTCTGTTAAAATGTAAATGTGGAAAAGTAAACAATAGATGGTTGAAAAAGCGTACAAATTTAGGTTTTACCCTACTAAGCAGCAGGAAAGTCTGTTGCGGAGGACTTTGGGTTGTGTACGCTTGGTCTACAATAAAGCTTTAGCACAAAGGACTCAAGCTTGGTATGAGAAACAAGAACGGGTAGGGTATAAGCAAACTTCTGCTATGCTTACCAACTGGAAAAAGCAGGAAGATTTAGATTTTCTAAAAGAAGTAAGTAGTGTACCATTACAGCAAGGTTTGAGGCATTTACAGAGTGCCTTCTCTAATTTTTTTAGTGGCCGTGCTAAATACCCAAACTTCAAGAAAAAACGGAATGGTGGTAGTGCTGAGTTCACACTCATCAGCATTTAAGTGGAAAGATGGTCAAGTCTATCTAGCCAAATGTGTTGAACCATTACCTATAAGATGGAGTAGGCAACTACCACAAAACTGTGTACCAACCACAATAACTGTAAAACTTGACCCTTCTGGCAGATGGTCTATATCTTTGAGAGTCAGCGACACTAGAAATTTAAAAATCAAACCAGTACTCAAACAAATAGGTATTGACTTAGGAATTACCAGTTTACTAACTACAAGTGATGGAGAAAAAATTGCCAATCCAAAGAATCTTCAGAAATTACATAAAAAATTGAGGTTAGCAGGGAAGTCTCTATCTAGAAAAACTAAGGGATCTAATAACTATCAAAAAGCTAGGCTGAAATTAGCTAGGATACACGCAAAAATCAAAGATTCAAGGCTTGACTATACCCACAAGCTAACTACTCAGCTAATCAAAGAAAACCAAACGATAGTAGTTGAGGATTTAGCGGTAAAAAACATGGTTAAAAACCATAAGTTAGCAAGGGCAATAAGTGACGCCAACTGGGGGGAATTAGTCAGACAATTAGAATACAAAGCTGAGTGGTATGGGCGGGAATTAATTAAGATTGATAGATATTTTCCTAGTTCTAAACGTTGCTCTAATTGTGGACACATAGTAGAAAAATTACCTCTAAGTATTAGAGAGTGGGATTGCCCAGAGTGTGCAGCTCACCATGACAGGGACATAAACGCTTCGATCAACATTTTGGCTGCGGGACTCGCAGTGTCAGTCTGTGGAGCGACTGTAAGACCTGAAGGGAGTAAATCTCGGAAGGCGGGTGCTATGAAACAGAAAGCCCCTAACAGTGATGTTAAGGAATCCCGCGCTGTCTCGTAGAGCAGCGTCGGGAGGATGTCAATTAGACTACTTTATGTATTTAAAATTTAGGCGTTGCTGAATCAATTTATGATATTTCAGGAGTCAGGTAGGGGAACCGTCGGATTCCCAACGTACAGGAGCTAGGAGATATAAAGGTGTTTTCTTCCTAACTAAAAAGGGAAAATAGGTATGATTTGCACTTTTGTTTTTTGCTCAAAACTTACATGGCGGGGGAGTTTCATACTTAAAATTCGCAAGGCAAAAATTTATCAACTTGAGCGAGTATTAATCTATCAAAAAAATTAAATTATTGAGGATTTATTCGTTTGTAGTGAGTTATATTTTTTCTATATATATGTGCCTTATGAAGCTATTTTTTTTGACCTCCCTTCATGATCAAATTTATACTTATATCAAGCTAATTCAATATTGTAGATTAATATTGAAGTTAACTAGCTATCAGCTATCAACCTAAAAATTTGTGTATAAATAATGGTATCTGTTTGCGGAGCATTCCGGAGTGAAACGCTTTTTAAATTAAGAAATGATTTGAATAATATGGTATTTTGAGCTAAAATTTTCATTGAATTAGTAAAAATCGAGCGGTTTTTAGGTAACAACTATTAGTAAATGATTCAGCATTCAAACTGTATATTCTAAATTGAGACAAAGAAAATAATATTTGGGGAAACTAGAAACAAAGACTCTAAAATCTCAAATCTCAATGGGTATTAGTTTAATTCCGGTTCAAATTTTCCTATCAACTGGAGTTGGAAACAGTTAACTGATGAGCGATCGCTCAATAGTAGAGGTCAATTACAAATCTGTTAAAAATATTTGATAACTGGTAATACTGGTCTACTCATATAGTTTAAGTAGATATTAATTTAGATAAAAATCTACTTAATTGTAGTATCTTGAACTTAATCATTTATAGAACCGAGATTAGGTATCATAAACGTTGTACATAAATAATATAGTCTTATGTAGCCAAACAATGTCAAATATCTTCGTGAATTTGTACAAAAGAGCTACTAAAGATTTAACAAAATTTAATAATCCTTGACCAGATATTTATTTAATGGTATATCTAACCTAGGTTAATCGTTCAAGGCTGAATCACTATCAGAGGTGTGTGAACCGCTCTGTGAGTATAATAAAAAAGTAGTCCCAAATGTCTTTGACCATGGGATAGAGGGTGTTGTAGTTCACCCAGTCAGGGGTAAAGACACAAAGCGAAAACTTATCTAAAGTTCATCAAACTTACTCATTACTATAGCTATAAAACTAAAATAAGCAAGTCTATTCAGTTGTCTATCTATTGAGTCGTTATCAGCTACAATTAAGATATGAAGCTAGTTGAACGTCATGTTATTACCAAATCCCATTATTTGTGGTC
>NZ_JAAHHG010000138.1 GCF_010692555.1 Okeania sp. SIO3B5
AGGAGAGAATCGCCCAGTAGAATGTGTGTCGTGGTACGATGCAACAGAATTTTGTCAAAAACTATCCCAAAAAACGGGAAAAACTTACAGACTGCCAAGTGAAAATCAGTGGGAATATGCTTGTCGTGCTGGAACAACCACACCATTTTATTTTGGAGAAACTATAACGTCTGAGTTAGTGAACTGTAACGGTAGTTATCCTTATAGCAATGCTCCCAAAGGAAAATATCGCCAAGAAACAACAGATGTAAGAAGTTTTCCTCCTAATGCTTTTGGTTTATACGATATGCACGGGAATGTCTTGGAATGGTGTCAGGATGTTTGGCATGATAACCACGAAGGTGCGCCTACTGATGGTAGTACTTGGGAAACTGAAGGAGATAGTCGATTACGAATGCTCCGTGGCGGCGGCTGGGGCAGCTATTCTAGGTATTGCCGGAGTGCCAGGCGTTTCTATTACGATGCCGACTTCCACGACTTCAATTGGGGTTTTCGGATTGTCTGGTCTGGTCTGGTAGTTTCTGCCTTTCGTTCCTAGGATTCTTCCCCTTTGCTCTTTTCCTCTTTTTCCCTTTACTCTTTTTTTCTCTTTCTTTTGAGTTGCGCTAAAGCACGTCGAAATTTTTTTTAGATTCTGTTAGTGTCATTTTATTAAAGAAACTAAGGATTAAAAAAGCTGATGATTTGTAAATCGATCATCAAGACTATCTCAAGAAATTTGACAAATCATTGAGTTGACCTCACATAGGATTCTATCTTCTTCTTTCTCATAAGTCTTCAATAGTTACCAACCCACCTTCAGTAAACTGAATTACCAGTTCAGCTTCTTCTAACATCGCCGTTCCCAATAAACGTCGTCTCCCAGTTCCCAGAACTCGAACTGCCCTTTCTTCACCATTCCAGAGAACGATCGCTTCATAAAGCGGTAAGATAACTTCTGTATTATCAGCTAAATTGGCAGGCATAGCAAACCTAAAAGGTAAGCCTAATATCATGTCCGGTTGAATACTTATTATTAAAATAGTAGGGGAGCGGGGGAGTGGGGAGTAGGGGAGTAGGAAAAATAGAAAGATTTACTGTTTAAGCACTCTTGATAAGTTTTTTCATCACTAATTATTCGGACATGATATAACAAAGCAACAACTTCACTTGGTAAGCATAGTTCATCTGTAAATCCAGTATCAACCACAAACTGAATCGAAAAATCAGGACGATCGGGGAGACGGAATGTTATTGATACTGTAGGATATCCATTATTAACAATACCAGAAATCACTCGCTAACACGCTCCATGAAACCACTAAAAGATGCAGCCACATTATATCCAATACGAATGCCAAATAATCTAGCTAGTGGATTTTTCTCATAGAGATAATCTGCTGCTTTTAAACCATCTTTATCAACAGAATAATCTCCCGTTTCAATATCAATAATCACCATTTTACCTATATTCTCTGGTATTTCAACAGCAGCGCGGATGCTATTTTGATAAAGCTGTTTAGCAATCTTCGCAACTTCTTCATAACTTAATAAGAGTGTTTCCATCAATAATTATGCTCCAAAAAAAGGATTGTTTATCTATAATAGCAGAAGTTAAGAATAAACTAGCTATAGCAATTCTTTAATCTGCTAGGTAAAGATATTCGATCCCCCCTAACCCCCCTTAAGAAGGGGGGAACTTCAAAGTCCCCCTTTTCAAGGGGGATTTAGGGGGATCGTAAATTGCTATATTTCATATAAAATCTGGTAGTATTGGTACAATTCAATATTGTCCGGGTTTGGAGACCAAATTGCAAGGGTTTGGAGACCAAACTCCTATCAAACTAACAATAAAAGACAAATGAGCGATCGCCAACTCCTAGAAAGAATCACTATCGACCCGAATATCTGTCACGGGAAACCCTGCCTCCGGGGATTGCGTTATCCAGTAGAATTTATACTAGAATTACTGAGTAGTGGCATGACTATTGAGGAAATTCTTGAAGACTACGATGATTTAGAAAGAGACGATATTCTCGCCACTTTACAGTTTGCTGCTCGCTTAACTCAAGTAAAAAGTATTTATAGGATAGTGCCATGAAGTTCTTAGTTGATGCACAACTGCCAGTGCGTCTCGCAGTTTTTCTCCAATATGCAGGTTACGATGCTATTCACACAAAAGATTTATACCAATTTGAAAAAAGAATGTTACGAATAGTAAGAGCAATAAAAAGACTTTACATGAGATGTCCCTTTGACAAAAAAGATAATTTACGCCCTAAAAAATGGTATTAAAGCCATCCATTCTGACTCCTGACTCCTGACTCCTGACTCCTAAGAAATACCCTAGATATTTGTAGCAAACATTTATAAATCTGGTATTACCCCTTCAAAATGCTACTCCAGATACAGAAATTAATTCTCTTTCTATGCTAGAAAATCGAATTTTTAAGCACTACGCATTAAGATTAGGATAACTAAGAAACTTCAAAACATTACAGTAAAAAGCTTTGACTCTAGCTGATAGCTGAATGCTGAATGCTTATAGCTATATTACTAAAGACCACGATTTTTTTGATTCTTTTCTGATTCGTCAAGAACCTTATAAGGTGTTGTTAGTTAACACTGTTCATTAATGGATAATGGATAATGGATAATGGATAATAAATAATGGATAATTACCTCTGGTTAAAACCGTCCTTGATTGAATATAAGGAAATATTATTTCTTTTTTCCCCTTAAAAGGGGAGGTTTTAAACCTGAATTATTTAATTATTAATTATTAATTATTAATTATTCAGTAATATCTCTAATAATGAACTGATGACGTTGTTTATAAATAACTTGCCTCAGTTAGTTCAGCTACTTGAAGCAAATTCCCTAGTAGAAATGAGTAAAAATTCTATTATTGTACATCTATAATTTATAGTTAAGTAGTCCAGTAGGGTGTGTTAACGTTTGCGCAGCATTCCGCAGGAAAGTGTAACGCACCGCAAATTTACAATGCTTCGGTGGGTTACGCTGACGCTAACCCACCCTACTAGCTGACTAATTTATGAAGTCCTAAACCTTGCCAACTCTTCCCCAGTCTTAGCATCGTGAGCATGAACAGTACACACCAAACAAGAATCAAAAGACCGAGCAACATGACCGACTTCCACGGGGTCATTCACATCAGCAATAGGAATACCTACTAACGCCTCCTCAATAGGTCCGCGCACACCTTCACCATCACGGGGTCCCACATTCCAAGTAGTCGGCGCAATAACCTGATAATTCTTAATCTTGCCGCCTTCTATTTCCACCCAATGACAGAGGGAACCACGACTAGCATTAGTCGCACCCCAACCACGACCGTCTTTTTCTTCAGGCTTAATATACCAAGGATCGCGCAACTTAAACTCCCGCAAACAACGTTCTGTTTCACGGTACAACTTAGTTAATTCGTGCATTCTGGCAAAGACGCGCAAATGTACGTTCGGTCCGCCCATTTTCTTGAACGTATCCAAAACCAAGCCATCTTTCTGCTGCCAACTTTCCCCATGGTCGCCACCTGATATCAACTCCCGCGCCAAAGCACCAACTTCCATCCGACCTAAATCTTGGTGAGATACAGCAGTTGACCAAGAATAAGCACCATCAAAGTCAATATCATTATTAGGAATAGGTACAGTAGTCCGGTCAAAAGGATGTACATCTCCATCACCCTCGTTGTACCAAGCGTGGGCAGTATTCTCCCGCGTAAAAGTATGCTCCATCAATTGATGAATATCTGTAGCGCTATCGTAGACACCACTTTTCATAATCATCGCAGCATTACGACCTTCAATAGTCGGACGTTGATACTTATCTTCGTGAGGCAAATATCCCCAACTCATATATTTACCAACACCCGCACCAATTTTATCCAAACCAATATTCAGACCCATGCGCCAATAGAAACCCAGGTCAGAACTAGCATGATTAGGATTTTCATCCAACCATTCCATGAAATCTTCATAAGTTTGAATTTGTTCAAACCTATCAATGGAACAACCCAACCATATCGGTTCTAACCAGTTAGTGCGGTAATATTCCAACATTGCCCAGGCGCGGGTAACATCGGTGAGAGTGGGAGCGCACATGACACCACCGGGAACCATGAAACTAGAGTGAGGCCATTGACCGCCGAATAGAGCGTATATTTCTACGGGTTTGGATGCAACAGTAATACCTGGTTCGTAGGATGTACCTGTGAATGCTGCGAAACGCTTACAAGCTTCTTCGTAGAAAGGACTATTTTGGTATTTTTTGTTAGTTAAGTCGATCGCGTATAAACCGTAAAAGAAGCGCGGATGACTTTGGAGTGTTTCTACAAGTTGACCGAGGTTACGAGCAAGGATAGCGTTCCGGGGTACTTCTGTTTGCCAAGCTGTATCTAACGCCCAGGAAGCACAGGTGAGGTGAGAAGCACCGCAAATTCCGCAGATTCTGGGGGTGACGATGAGACCAGCTTTAGGATCTTTGCCTTTGAGAATGACTTCAAAACCTCGGAACATTTGTGCTTGAGTCCAAGCGTTGGTTACATATCCGTCTTGAATATCAACTCTTACATCTAGGTCGCCTTCAACGCGCCCCACGGGAGAAATGTCTAATGTTTGTACTTTAGTTTGAACCATTATTTTAGTTATTATTCAGTTATCAGTTATCAGTAGACATCTCCGAAAAAGATATAGATTTTTTGCAGGAGTAGGCAACAGGCAACAGGCAACAGGTAAGATATTTTTACGAAAAAGGCACGAAAAAGGATTTTTTAGGGTGAATTTTTCGTATCCTTAGCCTGCTCTAATTAAAAGATTTATTTTCTGGAGATGTCTAGTTATCAGCTTGTGTAGTAGACTGACACACCTTAAATGGTGCAATAAGTCTAGGTTGGGTTGAGACCCCCCGTTAGCGCCAGCTTATATCATGTCCGGTTGAACAGTTATAAATAAATAACGACAGAGGAGTCAGGAGTCAGGAGTCAGGAGGGAAGAAAGAAGAAAGAAGAAGGAAGAAGGAAGAAGAAGAACTGGAGTTGAAGGAGAAAGTTTTTTTATCACTAATTGTCCGGACATGATATTATCCGTTAGGATAAACCCAACAGCAATCTTTCTCCCCTACTCCCCTACTCCCCCACTCCCCTACTCCCTAATGCACATTTTTAGATGAAACAATCCACTACTCTTAATTAATCCGTACATCCGTGCCATAATCCGTGTGAGCCGCCCTCAACCCAACCTACTTTTAAACTGTAAAGAAATCTTCCTCTGCCCATTTTGGAATTGAATCTTTCGCAACCATAGTCAGCAAAGCATAATCTTTACGGTTAACTCCCGTTGGTAATTCTTTGGGAACTCCCATTACTGTTTGAGTCTTAAATACTGTTCCCGGTGCGAGGTCATGGAATGGAAATTCTGGTTCCGTACAACCTAAACATGGCATTCCCGCGCGAGTCTTAGACGAAACTCGGTTCCATAAAATGCGGTTACAGGGAGAGTGAGTCATCGGTCCGCGACAACCCAAATCATAGAATAGACATCCTTGACGCTGCCCAAAATCTGAGGTTGAAGCTTTGTAAGCAAAATGAACGTTGCGAGTACAACCCGTTTGAGTGAAGCTTTTGAAAAATGTTTCGGGGCGGTGAAATTCGTCTAAGGTAATGTCATCAAGTCTACCAGTGGCAACTGCTACTAATATTTGGGAAATCCAATCTGGGTGCGCGGGGCAACCGGGAATATTGATAACAGGATATCCAGCTTTACTTTTGAAATCTTCTCCTAAAAATCCGCCTTTTTTCCGTTTGAGAAATTGCAAACCTTCAGACTCACTGGGGTTTGGTGCCATTGCTGGAATACCGCCATAAGTAGCGCAGTCTCCCACCGCGACCACGAAACCAGCAACTTCCGATAATTCTTTTACCCAATCTTTCATCGGGCGATCGGCAAAACGGTTCCATTCTCCCGTACCATTGGGAGCGTTAATTATTGTTCCTTCGTATACTAATATATCTAAATGTATTGTTCCCGAAATACAATCTTTTAATAATTGTTGAACGTTTGTACCAAGTTCAAATCCTAAAGAAGGATGCCAAAGTACATTAATGCCGAAGTCTGTAATTAAGTCACAAATATTTGGTTCTTCAGCATTGAGAAATGATATGGTATTGCCAGAACAAGCTCCACCTTGAAGCCACAGTAGATTTATCATTCTGTCCTGATTCTCCTCTCTGTTATATGAGGTTGAGATGGAATTCACGATAGAATTTGTCGCACCCTATTTCAACCTTTATGAAATTATAAAGGATAGATAATGATGATTTTGTATATTTTATGAAATTTTTAATTATTGATTAATTGTTGGTTTTTTGATATTTTTTTGTTGTTTTTGATACTTTATTTTCAAGATTTTATTGGTAAGAAAATATTGAGAAAATCTAAGACTTAATTAAATTTCTACACTTATAGCGCTGTACGCAGGCAACAGGCAACAGCTCATCTGGCAACAGGAGGAATAAAAAAACCGATAGTATAAGACTATTGTCCAATAGTTATCTTGAGTTTAGATATAGTCACAGGAAGCGATCGCTGATTTGAAGGAGATAGATGTTTGATTTATCTATTGTCCAATAGTTATCTTGAGTTTAGATATAGTCACAGGAAGCGATCGCTGATTTGAAGGAGATAGATGTTTGATTTATTTATTGTCCAATAGTTATCTTGAGTTTAGATACAGTTAGAGTCAAGCGATCGCTAACTTTCGGGAGATGGATGTTTAATTTATCTATTGTCCAATAGTTATCTTGAGTTTAGATACAGTCACAGTTAAGCGATCGCTCAGTTTCAGGAGATAGATGTTTGATTTAACTATTGTCCAATAGTTATCTTGAGTTTAGATATAGTCACAGGAAGCGATCGCTCAGTTTCAGGAGATAGATGTTTGATTTAACTATTGTCCAATAGTTATTTTTATTTACAGGACTTACGCAAAGGTACTATATATAGAGTGCTGCTCAGTTACGCTAGCGCTAACACACCCTACCAATAGCGTCCATGCGTAAGTCCTGATTTATATACAATCAGATGAAGCGATCGCTGAGTTGAGGGAGATAGATGTTTGATTTAACTATTGTCCAATAGTTATTTTTATTTATATACAATCAGATGAAGCGATCGCTCAGTTGAGGCAGATAGATGTCTGATTTATCTATTGTCCAATAGTTATTTTTATTTATATACAATCAGATGAAGCGATCGCTCAGTTGAGGCAGATAGATGTTTGATTTATCTATTGTCCAATAGTTATTTTTATTTATATACAATCAGAGGAAGCGATCGCTCAGTTGAGGCAGATAGATGTCTGATTTATCTATTGTCCAATAGTTATTTTTATTTATATACAATCAGAGGAAGCGATCGCTCAGTTGAGGCAGATAGATGTCTGATTTATCTATTGTCCAATAGTTATTTTTATTTATATACAATCAGAGGAAGCGATCGCTCAGTTGAGGCAGATAGATGTCTGATTTATCTATTGTCCAATAGTTATCTTGAGTTTAGATATAGTCAGAGGAAGCGATCACTGAGTTTCAGAAGATAGATGTTTGATTTATCTATTGTCCAATAGTTATTTTTATTTATATACAATCAGAGGAAGCGATCACTGAGTTTCAGAAGATAGATGTTTGATTTATCTATTGTCCAATAGTTATTTTTATTTATATACAGTCAGATGAAGCGATCGCTCAGTTGAGGCAGATAGATGTTTGATTTATCTATTGTCCAATAGTTATCTTGAGTTTAGATATAGTTAGAGTCAAGCGATCGCTCAGTTGAGGCAGATAGATGTTTGATTTATCTATTGTCCAATAGTTATCTTGAGTTTAGATATAGTTAGAGTCAAGCGATCGCTCAGTTGAGGCAGATAGATGTTTGATTTATCTATTGTCCAATAGTTATTTTTATTTATATACAATCAGAGGAAGCGATCGCTCAGTTGAGGCAGATAGATGTCTGATTTATCTATTGTCCAATAGTTATTTTTATTTATATACAATCAGATGAAGCGATCGGTGAATTTCAGGAGATGGATGTTTGATTTATCTATTGTCCAATACTTACAGCAGTTTCCGCGCATTATGAAGTACATATCGGGAGTCTAGTCGCAGCTATATACTTTCATGCAACAAATCCACATTGAATTGTTAATATCTGAACTTCATATATTTTGAATCTGTTGTATCAGCAAAACGTTGAACAAAGCGATCGCCTACTTCTATACTGACCTTAGCAAAAGAACTAGAAATTTTATCTAAATCGCGAATAGTTGCTTGAGAAAAACTATGTTTATAGAAGTCGGTATTACTGGTGCAGACATTCTTAAATTCTCAAACATAGTTACAGCAAGAAATTAACTTCAGAATTCAGAATTCAGAATTCAGAATTCTTAAAGCCATTGTTCATAATCTTATTTTTCTAACAACTTTAAAGCTGAGTCAATAACTTCCTCGATTTTGGTGTATTTTCCCTTAGCAATTTGAGATTGAATAAACTTTTCTTGTTTTGGGCTTAAGATGATATTCATAACTACATAACCTCAATTTAATTATATTAAATAAATATTTTTTTGAGCAAAATAAAGCATCTATTCAGCTTCATTAATAATATCTTGAGCCTGTTCTATTGTAATATTAGGATTAAGATTATAATCTGCTTCTGTGCGTTTTTCTTGAGCATTAATTAAATAGCGATGATATTCTACAGGTAAACGTTTTGTCCTGGCAAATTCTCGGCCAAAAGCAGAAATAACAGCAGAATGACTGGAAAATGTTAATCCTTCTCCTAATAAAAAAGCCTCCACAATATAAAACATACTATAGTAAGCCCTCGCAGCAGCAAAAGCAGCTAAGTTATTATCAACTAAAAGTTGAGCAGCTTGTAAACTATCCCTAGCTTTTTGTAATAATTGTTGTTGTTCAATGTTCACAGGAAAATACCTTCTTGATGAATATTCAATAATAAGGGACTTTTCTCTTGTTGAAATTGATATTCACTCACATAAACACAACTTACTAACACCCCATATTCGATACATATATCGGAAATAAGCTCAATGATTTTTTGAAGCCTATTATCCAGAGTAGTCTTTTCTTTTAAAACTACTAAAACATCAATATCTGAGTCAGGTTTTGCGTCTCCTCTTGCTTGAAAGCCAAATAAAACTAAATTAGTTAAATTATCTTGATAAATTTGTTGAAATTCCTGCTTCACACTGGTCAGAATTTCTGCTAACTTTTGATGTTGTACTAAATTTTCAACTGTGCATAAAGAAATATTTATCATTTCAGATTATAACTCCCTTCTTTCAATATTCGGCCTACGAATTTTACTACTCAAAGGTAAATTTCCTGAACTTTGTCTAAGAGTCTCTTTTCATGTTAAACTATCATATTATCATGTAATGCTCAAATATACTCATTCCTACAAAGGAGATTTTGGTTTATAGTTTCAACTAACTAACAATAAAAGAAATGAGCAATAAAAAACTCCTAGAAAGAATCACTATCGACCCAAACATCTGTCACGGTAAACCCTGCCTCCGGGGATTGCGTTATCCAGTAGAATTTATACTAGAATTGCTTAGTAGTGGCATGACTATTGAGGAAATTCTTGAAGACTATGATGATTTAGAAATAGACGATATCCTAGCTAGTTTAATGAGTAAAAACTCTATTACTGTTCAATAATTTATAATATTCAGTATTTCCTTAAATATATCCATAGCCAATATATCTATTAGAGTTAAATGAGTCTACCCCTAGAAGAATCTATAGTTTTAATTACCAGTGCTAGTGACAACTCTTTCAAAGCAAATGTTATTGGAACTGGATTTGCTTTTTATCGAGCAGATAATTATACTTATTTGCTAACCTGCGCTCATGTTGTTGAGGATGTGGGCGGTGAAGAAAATGTATTGGTTAATAATATTCCGGCAGAAGTTGTTGCAACAGGAGACATTAAGGGTTTTGATTTAGCAGTGTTGGGAGTTGAAAAGCTAAATGTGCCACTTTTCAAGCTAATAAGTTTATCCGAAGCAGAAAATCAAAAGTTTCGGATACCAGGTCATTATCTCTATGGTGAAAATAAAAACGTTATGCTGGAAACTGTTGCTGGAACTCTGGGGAAAAAGCGTTTCGCTCGTCAAAATAATGAAACGGTGATAGCTTGGAATTTGTTAATTAATGAAGGCGATCGTTTCAGTCGCCTTATCAGTTATCAGTTTTTTATAACCCATTTATTGCCGATCGCTCAAATACCAATTATCAGTATTAAAAAATTGTATTGCCACCTCTTGTTTTAAGGTACTTCTACTTTTCTATTCAACCTCCTATAGTTTCCTTTGACAAATGTAGCGATCGCGCAAAAAAAGAGACGCTCAAGTTCTAGTCTATTTATCTGAAGGTGACATTAATTAATTGGAATAAAAGTAGATTGAATAGAACAAACTGTCAGGGTTTGCGCAGCATCTCCGTTGGAAAGCTTATCCTACGGATAAACCCAACAAATAATACTAAATTTAAAAAAGGTAGTTACATTATTAATCTCTAGATACTCGCCACAAAACCAAAACATTGTAGCAAGAAATATTTTATGAAATTGGTATAAGCTGCTTATATCATGTCCGGATAATTAGTGATAAAAAAACTTTCTCCTTCAACTCCAGTTCTTCTTCTTTCTTCCCTCTTTCCTCCTGACTCCTGAGGACTGAGGACTGACTCCTCCGTAGTTATTTATTTATCACTGTTCAACCGGACATGATATTAGAGTTGACTTTCTTTACCTCAACTCAATCTACAAATATTAATTTTTACGAGTTTTCTTGATTTGAGAATTTGAAATACTAGACACGGAAACAGCCCGAAATTGGGAAGAAGAAAAACTGAAGACGATAAGGATAATAAATTACAGATATTTCAGTCATGGCAATTAATGCCCAGTAATCAAAAGTCAGCTTTTCAGCATTTCTTTTTCTCTCTGGGTTTCAAGTTCCGTCACTGTATCTGGCAAAAACTACATATCTATATATATTTATAGGCTCGCCTAGCACTAACCGGATTAAATTTCGTATCTACAAATTGCACTGGACTATAAGTATCAATCCACAAATGAGCGCCACAGCTAGTCGGGTCGTGAGGCCGATAAACAATTCGACAAGGACCTTGAATTTCCAGCTGATAACCATAGTAGTTAAGATCGCCCTGCTTCAAAGAAACTACTGGCTTCAATTTGGGCAGTGATTTCTTCGTATTTTGCTTAATTATGTGCTGATTGACATGAATCATCGTTGGTTTACTGCGCTTGGTCTTGCACCAAACACCTTTCGGACCCCTGCTGCCAGGAAAAATGACTGGCATTTCATTATCTTCATCTTTAGACCCATAAATAGGAATTTTCCAAAAGCCATTTTTTTTGTAAGCACCTTTGACTCTACCTTGAGCTAATAAAACTCGAAGACGTTGACCAGATATTCCTAAAAGATAAGCTGCTTCTCTAGTGCCGATGATTTTTTGTTCAACCATTGTACAATAGTTTTTATTCTTATATTTATGGTTATGAAGCTGTTTCGCATTTAAACCATATATCCAATTTTTCTCACAGGGAACAGGGAGATATGGGATATAGAATCTAAATTATTTTTAGCTTATCACAATTTTAACCTACACAGTGCAAAAAAACATAAAACTTTATGGCCAAGGTTCATTAATGGATAATGGATAATTATCTCTATCTTTCTACAGAAAACAAAACTCGATTGAGAAAATGGCAATTCCTACGGAATGCTACAAAAATGCTCAACTACTGGTATTTAGTATTTTAGATCGTATTCGATGAAACACTTATAATTTAATTACACCAACATAAAAATACTGATCAATAATGACTGAAATATTAGTAATAGGTTACGGTAATACGCTCCGCAGTGATGATGGTGCTGGTCAACGGGTGGCAGAGTTGGTTACTGAGTGGAAGTTGCCCAATGTGCGATCGCTCCCGGTGCATCAACTTACTCCAGAATTGGCAGAACCTATATCTCAAGCTGAATTAGTAATTTTTGTTGATGCTTATCCGGCAACTTCTGAACAAAGTTTACAGGCTCATCAACTTTGCGCTCCCCCCTCTCCCCACACTCCCCACACTCTAGAAAGGGGGGGATTTGAGAGTCAGGGTTTGAATATAGGACATACTGGAGAGCCGCGATCGCTACTTGCTCTTAGTCAATTTGTTTATAAAAATGTGCCTCCGAGTTGGTGGATATTAATACCCGCAGTTAATTTTGAATTTGGGGAAAATTTTTCTTCACAAACATCCCAAGGAATTACAGATGCTTTAGCACAAATTCAACAAATTCTTGTTAAATAAAGTTTAAAAGTTTTATTGAAAAAAGTTTTAATTTAGCAGTTATTTTTTCAAGTTTTTGTTATGTGCAAAAGTCAAGTTTTGTAAAAAAATTTTAAGTCATCGTCCGATTAGGAAGAAATAGATCGGATAATAAAAGTAAGAGGCTATTTGAGAAATATCTGATGAAACCGATAGACCTGAAAAATCTAACCTTCCTTTATCTATTCCATAGAAGGGAATGAGGATTTTTAAGCCTCTATTTTATAAATTGAGAGGATTGACTTAATCAAGGAATAAGGCATAAAACAATACAGAAATTTTTGATAAATAGGACTTACCCACTGTGGTGCGTTACGCTACTACTAACACAGCCTACCAATAGCTGAGAGGATTAACTTAATTAAGGAATAAGGGATAAAACTATACAGAAATTTTTGATAAAATCTCTTAAAAAAAGGATTGTTGTGATGTAAAACACAAAGGTTTGGCTTGTTCAATAATGGACAATTGATAATTGATAATTGATAATTACCTCTCCCTAAAAGGAAGAGGATTGAATAAAAGGAAAATATTTTCTTGTTTCTCCTTTAAAGGAGAGGCTTTAAACCTTAATTATTCGGTAAAAAAATGTAGATTTATAGAAGTAAATAAAGAGGTAGAATTTCAGCATTTGGCCATTCGATCGACTACTAAACAAATCCACAATATTAGTAAATAATCAGAGAATTTCCACAGGAGAATATTTATGAGTGATAAAACTTTTGCAACACTGGACGGTAATGAAGCAGTTGCCCGTGTTGCCCACAAACTCAATGAGGTCATTGCCATCTATCCCATCACTCCCTCCTCTCCAATGGGTGAATGGGCGGATGCTTGGTCATCCCAAGGCACGCCGAATATTTGGGGTACAGTTCCCAGTGTGGTTGAGATGCAGAGTGAGGGTGGGGCGGCCGGAGCAGTACATGGTTCGTTGCAGACAGGTTCTCTAACTACCACATTCACAGCATCTCAGGGATTATTATTAATGATTCCTAATCTTTATAAAATTGCTGGGGAACTGACTTGTTGTGTGATTCATGTTGCAGCTCGTTCTCTGGCAGCTCAAGGTCTCTCTATATTTGGCGACCACGGTGATGTGATGGCTGCTCGTGCTACTGGTTTTGGGATGTTGTGTTCTGCTTCGGTACAAGAAGCTCACGACTTGGCACTTATTTCCCAAACAACAACTTTAGAAGCGAGACTGCCATTTATTCATTTCTTTGATGGTTTCCGCACTTCCCATGAAGTACAGAAAATTGAACTTCTGCCAGAAATGGTTTTGCGGGAAATGATCGATGATGAATTGGTGTTTGCTCACCGCGCTCGTGGTTTGACTCCTGACCGACCAGTTTTACGGGGTACTGCTCAAAACCCGGATGTTTATTTCCAAGCTAGGGAAAGTGTTAACCCTTTTTACACGGCAACTCCGGATATTGTTCAGAAAGCAATGGATAAATTTGCCGAACTGACGGGGCGACAATATCAATGTTTTGAATATCATGGTGCTGCTGATGCTGATCGCCTCATTATTCTGATGGGGTCTGGTTGTGAAACGGTTCACGAAACTGTAGACTACTTAACCGCAAATGGTGAAAAAGTTGGAGTATTGAAAGTTAGACTATATAGACCATTCGATGCTAGAAGGTTAGTTGCAGCATTACCGGAGACTGTGAAAAAAATTGCGGTGTTAGACCGGACAAAAGAACCCGGTGCAAGTGGCGAACCTCTGTATCAAGATATAGTTACCGCTCTGAATGAAGAATGGTCAGGCGCAATGCCAAAAGTAGTCGGCGGTCGTTATGGTTTATCTTCTAAAGAGTTTAACCCGGCAATGGTGAAGAGCGTTTTTGACAACCTTAGTGCTGACAAACCCAAAAATCATTTTACTGTCGGTATTAATGACGACCTTTCTCACACATCCTTACCTTTAGATGCAGGTTTCTCTATCGAACCAGATAATGTTGTGCGGGCAATGTTTTATGGTTTGGGTTCCGATGGTACGGTTGGTGCGAATAAAAACTCGATTAAAATTATTGGGGGAGAAACTGACAACTACGCTCAAGGTTATTTTGTCTACGACTCGAAAAAATCTGGTGCTGTTACTGTCTCCCACCTCCGCTTCGGTGCTAACCCCATTCGTTCCACTTATCTCATCGACCAAGCAAATTTTGTCGGTTGTCACCAATGGAGTTTTCTAGAAAAATTAGACGTTCTGACCTCCGCAGCTAACGGTTCTATTTTTCTGATGAATAGTCCCTACAGTGCTGATGAAGTTTGGCAACAGTTGCCTGTAGAAATTCAAGAGCAAATTATCCGCAAGAATTTAAAAGTCTACGTCATCAATGCCAATAAAGTTGCTAGTGACAGTGGGATGAGGGGACGCATTAATACAGTAATGCAAACCTGTTTCTTTGCCTTAGCTAATGTTTTGCCAAGAGAAGAGGCGATCGCTCAAATTAAAAAATACATCCAAAAGACTTATGGCAAAAAAGGTCAGGAAATTGTCAATATGAATTTACAAGCTGTTGACAATACTTTGGATAATCTCTACGAAGTGAAAATTCCTACGGAAGTTAGTAGTACTCTCCACCGTTTACCACCCATTCCCGATACAGCGCCAGAATTTGTGCGGGATGTCTTGGGCAAAATGATTTCTAGGGAAGGCGACCAACTACCAGTCAGCGCTTTACCATGTGATGGAACTTACCCCACGGGTACAACTCAATGGGAAAAACGTAATGTTACTCAAGAAATTCCAGCTTGGGACCCCGATGTTTGCGTACAATGCGGTAAGTGTATTATGGTTTGTCCTCATTCGGTTATCCGTGGTAAAGCTTATGAGGAGACTTTGTTAAATAATGCTCCGGCAACTTTCAAATCTATAAATGTCAAGGATAAAGATTTTGCCGGACAGAAATTTACTATCCAGGTTGCGCCCGAAGACTGTACTGGTTGTGGTGTGTGTGTAGATATTTGCCCGGCGAAAAATAAATCTATGCCATCCCGCAAAGCAATAAATATGGAAGCTCAGTTACCATTGCGGGAACAGGAAAGGGAAAATTGGGATTTCTTCTTGGGTCTACCTAACCCCGACCGTCGCTCCCTCCATCTCGACCGTATCCGTCAACAACAATGGCAAGAACCTTTATTTGAATTTTCCGGTGCTTGTGCAGGTTGTGGCGAAACTCCCTATATTAAATTAGTCAGTCAGTTATTTGGCGATCGCTCGGTTGTGGCGAATGCTACGGGATGTTCTTCTATTTACGGCGGTAACTTACCTACAACTCCTTGGGCAAAAAATGCTGATGGTCGCGGCCCCGCTTGGTCAAATAGTTTGTTTGAGGATAACGCTGAATTTGGTTTAGGTTTTCGTCTGTCTCTCGACAAACATAGTCAGTTTGCTGCGGAGCTTTTGCAAAAAGTAGCGGGAAGTGTGGGAGATAATTTAGTTGATGCCATTCTGAACGCCTCCCAAAAATCTGAAGCTGATATTTGGGAACAACGGGAACGAGTCGCCCAAGTCAAGGAAAAATTGCAAGGGGTAGATTCGCCAGAAGCAAAGCAATTGCTGACTTTAGCAGATTATTTGGTAAAAAAATCTGTTTGGATAGTTGGTGGTGATGGTTGGGCGTATGATATTGGTTTTGGTGGTTTAGACCATGTTATCGCTAGCGGTCGAAATGTGAATATTTTGGTTATGGATACGGAGGTTTATTCTAATACTGGCGGTCAGTCTTCCAAAGCGACTCCTCGTGCGGCAGTTGCTAAATTTGCAGCAGGAGGAAAACCATCAGGCAAGAAAGATTTAGGTTTGATAGCAATGACTTACGGCAATGTTTATGTTGCCAGCGTTGCCATGGGAGCGAGAGACGAACATACCCTGAAAGCATTTTTGGAAGCTGAAGCTTATGAGGGACCATCTTTAATTATTGCTTATAGTCATTGTATTGCTCATGGAATTAATATGACGACAGCAATGAGTAATCAAAAAGCACTTGTGGAAAGTGGTCGATGGTTGTTGTATCGGTATAACCCAGACTTGGTACAAAAAGGAAAAAATCCTTTGCAACTAGATATGCGATCGCCCAAGAAACCTGTAGGTGAGTCGATGTATCAGGAGAACAGGTTCAAAATGCTAACCAAGAGCAAACCTGCTGATGCCAAAGAGTTATTAGCACAAGCGCAGGAAGATGTCAATACTCGTTATGCGATGTATGAATATTTGGCAGCTCGCCAACTAGAAATTCCTCATGGCAATGTTCAACAATGAATAATGAATAATGAATAATGAATAATTACCTCTCCTTGAAAAGAAGAGGATTGACAAATTCATGAAAATTTTTCTTTATTATCCCCTTAAAAGGGGAGGCTTTAAACCACAATTTTTCGGTAACGTTCATTAATTAATAATGGATAATTGATAATTACCTCTGGTTAAAACCGTTACGGAATTGAATATAAGGAAATCAGGACTTACGCGAAGGCACTATTTATAGGGTTTAAGTACTATTGGACAATAGTTTTGAACGCTATATATAGCATATATGCGTAAGTCCTAACCAATATCAGTCAATGCTTGAAAATTTAATCAGCAAACCCTCATTATTAATTATTAATTATTAATTATTCGGTGTACTTTTTCCAGACCTAAAACGGCTAAAACCTTCAGGACTTACGCAAAGGCACTATTTATAGGGTTTAAGTACTATTGGACAATAGTTTTAAGCGCTATATATAGCGTATATGCGTAAGTCCTAACCAATATCAGTCAATGCTTGAAAATTTAATCAGCAAACCCTAATTATTAATTATTAATTATTAATTATTAATTATTAATTATTAATTATTAATTATTCGGTGTACTTTTTCCAGACCTAAAACGGCTAAAACCTTCAGGACTTACGCAAAGGCACTATTTATAGAGTTAAAGTACTATTAGACAATAGTTTTAAGCGCTATATATAGCGTATATGCGTAAGTCCTAACCAATATCAGTCAATGCTTGAAAATTTAATCAGCAAACCCTAATTATTAATTATTAATTATTAATTATTAATTATTAATTATTCGGTGTACTTTTTCCAGACCTAAAACGGCTAAAACCAATATCAGTCAATGCTTGAAAATTTAATCAGCAAACCCTAATTATTAATTATTAATTATTAATTATTCGGTAATAGTTTCCGAGCAATAAAACTATAGCTTTGGTAGGGGGTAAACGGCAGTTTACCCTTACAGTGCGCAACACAACAAAAATCATTGACCAATCAAAAAATAGATGATATAATCATAGTCAATTAGCACATATTTAATATAGCAATCAGGAATCAGATGTGAGAATTGGGGTTTTCCTTTGAAGTATAGAATATAGCAGTTATATCATGTCCGGTTGAACAGTTATAAATAAATAACGACTTAGGAGTCAGGAGTCAACCCACCCCTCGCCCCTCCCAGGAGGGGAAGTCAGGAGTCAGGAGGGAAGACTGAAGTTGGAAGAAGAATAACTGGAGTTGAAGGAGAAAGTTTTTTATCACGCTATTATCCGGACATGATATTATCTTATTTCTTATGTATTCGCTTTTTCTTCTTCCCTATTCCCTATTCCCTATTCCCTAAAACAAAAGTTTCCAATATCTCACAACTAATATCAGGGTGCATCTCAATGCGTGAATAAAGCCAAAAATTTATCGCTTTTAGGGAACAGGGAACAGGGAACAGGGAACAGGGAATATATAGGAAAAAAGTATTTTTGCAAATATGAGATGCACCCTAATATCATATTGCTATATTATTACCGAATTATTAATTATTAATAATTAATAATTAAACAATTCTGGTTTAAAGCCTACCCTTTTAAGGGGAAAAAAGCGGTTGAGGGATGGATGGGTTTCCTAACCATATCCAATCAACCAAGAGAAAAAATAATATCTCCTGATATTCAATCAAGAGCGGTTTTAACCAGAGGTAATTATCAATTATCCATTATCCATTATCAATTAATGAAAGCCATTAATTCAAAAGTATTATGTATTTGACAAATGCAACAGATATTAGCTGTTTTGGTTTACGCCGTAGTGGTAATCATGCAATTATAAATTGGATTATCCGGCAAAGTAATGGAAATTTTGTTCACTTAAATGATATCGATGTATATCAAGATAAAGACCCTTATAAAAGCTTTTCAAAAGCTAGTATTGGTGGAATAAATCCACTAATTTATCATCAAGATAACTGGAAGTGGCAGAGATATGTCAAATATTTGATGAATAGTAAAACAGAATATTTATATGGTAGAAATTCTTTGAATTTAGACAGGGAAAAACTGAGAAAATATGCACTTAAAAAACTACTTATTCATAGCTATGAACATTACGATATTAGTGATGCTATGATGCCATGGTTTGAAGAAAGACGAGAAGAATTTATTGGAAAAAGTCAACGTAGGTTTGACCTCTTAATTATCAGAGATCCATATAACAACTTTGCCAGTCTAATTAAAAAAGAAGAAAGTAGAAAACTTAGCAGAAATCCAGAAGCTATAATCAAGAAATGGATAGAACACGCCAAAGAATATTTAGGGTTATCTAATTATTTTAAAAATCGAATTAATATAAATTACAATGAATGGTTTGTAAATAAAGCTTACAGACAGAAAATTACTGAAGCTTTAGGATTAATTTTTACCGATGCAGGAATTGATACTGTTCCTAACGTGGGAAAAGGGAGTTCATTTGATAAAGTTAATTATACTGGTAAAGCTAGTAACATGAATGTGCTATCTCGTTATCAAGCATTTTTAGACCATCCAATTATGTTAAAGGTGCTTGCTAACAAAGAGTTAAAAGAACTTTCTGAAGAGATATTTGGCTCCATTGTGTAGCCTCAAAAACTGTTTATCAAGCAAATATTAAATTAAAGTTGATCATTTTTGACTTAAACATTATGGATATTACGACAAATTATTTAGGATTACAATTGCGTTCCCCTCTAGTTGTGGGAGCTGCTGCACCTTTAACCGAAGACTTAGATAATCTCAAACGGATGGAAGATGCTGGCGCTGCTGCAGTAGTTTTACATTCTTTATTTGAAGAACAACTTCGTGAAGAACGTTTGGAATTACAACATCATTTAGAATACGGCACAGAAAGTTTCCCAGAAGCTCTAACTTACTTTCCAGAACCAGAAATATTTCATATAGATGCTTCCGAATATTTAAAGCATATTAGTGAAGCAAAAAAAATGGTAAATATTCCCATTATTGCCAGTTTAAATGCTTCAACTATTGGTGGCTGGACTAATTATGCCAAAGAATTAGAGGCTGCTGGTGCAGATGCTTTAGAGTTAAATATCTACAATATTCCTACTAATATGGATATGACTGGGGAACAAGTAGAACAAAGTTATATTAGTATTCTGCAAGCTGTTAAATCTGAGGTAAATATTCCGGTGGCAATTAAACTTAGCCCCTTCTTTAGTAACATGGCAAATATGTCGAAAAGGTTAGTAGAAGCAGGGGTAAATGGATTAGTTTTGTTTAACCGTTTCTATCAACCAGATATTAATATTGAAGAGCTAGAAGTTGTAACTAATGTGTTATTAAGTACGCCACAAGCAATGCGTTTACCTATGCGTTGGATAGCTATGTTGTACGGTAGATTAGAAGTTGATTTTGCAGCAACAAGCGGCGTACAAAAAGGGCAAGATGTTATTAAAATGATGATGGCAGGTGCGAATGTAACTCAGCTAGTGGGTACTTTATTGCGTCATGGAATTAATCATATTCAAGTTATCGAAAATGAGATAATTCATTGGATGGAAGAACATGAATATGAATCAATAGCACAAATGCGTGGCAGTATGAGTCAAATTAATTGTCCTGATGAGAGTAAATTTGAAAGAGCGCAATATATGAAAGCCATTCAAAGTTATAAACCTGCTCAAAGTTTGGTTTAATTAGGGCTTGCTGATTAAATCTAAAAGCATTGACGTATAAAGACTTTAGCCTTTTTTTTGTCGAAAAAAGTGCGCCTATTTAAGTCTAAAACGCTCAAAAAGTTAGTATTTTAGGCGCATAGTTGGGCAGAAAAATCTTGGGAAAATTCTTACTCCTACCTGCTCTAAATTCCCCATTCCTCCTGTCTCCTGTCTCCTGTCTCCTGTCTCCTACCCTCACCCATAAGACTTTTTCAGCAAACCCTAATTAGTTAGCAATAGTAGGCATCTCCACTAAAGTTTTGAGTAAAGATTATAGTCTTGGTGTAACTCGATCGCCGCTTTTTCAGCCAATGTAGTTGTACCATAAAATTGGGTTTAAAGTCTCCCCCTTTTAGGGGGAATTTTTAGTTTTTTTTCAAGAAGTATGTTATATCATGTCCGGTTGAATAATTAGACAATGGTTGTCCGAAGGCAGGAGGCAGGAGGCAGGAGGCAGGAGGCAGAAGGTTTTCTCAAGAGTGTCACCTTGATTTTATACACGCTCCGATGCTACCGGACATGATATTATACCATTTTGAAAAAATAATGTTACGAATAATAAGAATCATAAATAAATTTTCAAATAAAGTCTATTTGACGAAAAAGATAATTTACAACATCAAAAATGGTATTAAATCTATCCCCATACGAATTATGGATTCTGAATTATGGATTCTAAGAAATACTCTAGCTATTTGTAGCAAACATTTATCAAATTGGTATTATAGCTAGAGATACAGAAGATAACCATAATTTGCTAGGAATATTATCTTTATTAATATAAATATGTAGTGGTTTATTTGATTCATGGCTATAGAAATTTCATGCAAGAATGGATAGAAACTACTCAAGAATTAGAACTAAAAATTCCTCAACCAAAAAATCAGTCAATATTGGCATAGATAAAGTAGGCGATAGAACTCCGTTCCGCTGTCGCGATCGCTAATTTTTTACTTGTGAGAATTATTGATGCTAATATAGATAACGAAAAGTTAGTATCAAGGAATTTAAATTATGGAAAACCAAACAAAAAAGAATAGAATTAATGTTCGTTCCGCTGTGTCTGCTACCAAAAGCTACTTAACTTCAATGATAGATTTATTAGGTGCAATACAAGACATTAGACTGGAAGAAGTTGAACTATCTCAAGACAAAAAATTTTGGGGTAGTCCTGCATGGTAATGGTAGAAGATATATATTTTTTAATTTCTCCCACACTCCCAATCCCCCAATCCCCCAATCTCCCCATCTCCCCATCTCCCCATCTCCCCATCTCCCCATCTCTCAATCTCCCCATCTCCCCATCTCCCCATCTCCCCATCTCCCCATCCCCCCATCTCCCCATCCCCCCACACTCTCTCTACCATTACTATGCACCACCACCAAATTT
>NZ_JAAHHG010000139.1 GCF_010692555.1 Okeania sp. SIO3B5
CATGTCCGGTAGCATCGGAGCGTGTATAAAATTAAGGTGACACTCTTGAGAAAACCTTCTGCCTCCTGCCTCCTGCCTCCTGCCTTCCTTCCGCCAAAGTCTAACTATTCAACCGGACATGATATTAAATATTGCTGAGGGGGTGCAAGATTTTTGGCTGTTGTAGCCTCAAAATTCTAATACTTTTCCCCTGACTGTCAGAAAATTTGACCAAAAAATAAGGTCTCAAGCCTCCCCTTGGCTGCGCCACGAGCTTGTTGCTCTACAAGGGGATGAAAAGAAATCAAGTTCAATATTTCAATCCCAATACTGTAGGCAGAGGTACTGATAACTGATAACTGATAACTGATAACTGAAATAACCTGTTGCCTATCATCTAAAGGAGAGGCTTTAAACCTTAATTATTTGGTAAGTCAAAGCATCCAATTAATTAGGGTTTGCGCTCAAAAGTCTTATGGGTGAGGGTAGGAGACAACCCACCCCTCGCCCCTCCCCCTCCCAACCCACCCCTAGCCCCTCCCAGGAGGGGAGGGGGAGACAGGAGACAGGAGAAATGGGTACGAGCGAGGAGGTAGGAGTAAGAATTGTAAGAGTGATTTTTCTGCCATAATCATCCCAAAATACTAGCATGCATGAGCTTTTTAGACCGAAAACAGGCACACTTTTTAAAGGCAAAAAAATGCTAAAACCAATATCAGTCAATGCTTTGAGATTTAATCAGCAAGCCCTAATTAGAAAATCAAAAGATAAGAAGCAGTATATTCTTCGAGAGGAATATGTTTAAGATGAACAAATAGGGTGCATCTCAATGCGTGAATAAAGCCAAAAATTTATCGCTTTTAGGGAACACCGGAGCTGGGAACACCGGAGCTGGGAACAGGGAATATATAGAACCCATCTCCTTATCTATTTAAAAATAGATAAGGAGATGGGGGGATGGGGAGATAGGGGGATGGGGAGAGGGAGCATTTTTATACCTGCTTGGTGCGCTACCAGGTGTACCGTGCGACGGTGAGTGCAGTGCGCCTTTGCGGGTTCCCCGACAGTCACGCTACTGCTGAACCCAGAGGGCACGGGGTTGCATCCACTTTTTCTCCTATTCTCGTTCGTGAATTTCCAGAACTTGCTCAGACTGAGGACGGAAGCTAAAAGCACATACCGCGTCCAAAGATACGCTTAGGGGTTCTATAGGAAAAAAGTATTTTTGCTTGCTATGAGATGCACCCAACAAATAATTGTCACAAGTGCAACTTCATATATTAGTAAAATAGAAAACTAATTTAATCATAAATTAATTTTTTTTTTACTGAAATAATCATCAGTTAACAGATTGATCGACAGAAAAGTAAATTTTAATTTTAGGAATTAAATGATGAGCAATTCTCAAACAAAGTTTATTATTACTTGTGCTCCTCGGACAGGAAGCACCATGTTACGAATGATGCTAAATTCTCATCCAGAAATTGCTTGCTATGGAGAGGTAATGACTTTAAAAGGAGAACCTAATCTTGGCAAGAAACACCAAAATTATATAGGCAAGACATCTCAAGAACTAGCTCAAATTCGTGCAGAGAATCCAGCGAATTTTTTGTATAATTATATTTGGAATCAAGAGCATTATCAAGATAATTGTAAAGCTATCGGTCTTAAACTCAAATATCGTCAATTACAAGAGGAATTTAAGGACGTTTTTCAGGCAATTTTAGACGATAAAGAAATCAGGATAATTCATTTGACTAGACGGAACTTACTTAAGCGTTATATTTCTAATCGCCTTGCTGCTAGTGGCAAGACATCTACAGTTATTTTCAACTCTGAAAAAAGTCAACTTCAGCCGAAAGTTACAGTTGATGTAGACAAATGTATAGAAGATATATTATCTGTGCAACAGACAGAAGCTCAATTTAGAAAAGAGTTTAAACAGCACAAAATTTTTGAAGTTGCCTATGAAGAACTTGTAATGTCAAATAGCAAAATACTTGCCAAACTTATGAATTTTTTAGAGGTTGATTTTATTAATTTACAACCAGTAACAGAAAAAGTTAATTCTGATAGCTTAGAAGATATTATTGAGAATTATGATGTAGTTAAAAATAAGCTATCTCAGACAAAGTACGCTACTTTTATAGGCTGATAAAATTCGGTTTTAAACCTTTATTTGTCAATCCTCTCCCTTTTAAGGAGAGGTAATTCTAAATTATAAATCCTAAATTCTAAATTCTTGAACTGCTTAATCTCAAAAATTATAGGAGATACAAAAAATGAACAAAGGTCTAATATATATTGTTACTGGAGCAAAAAAATATATAGATGAGTGTATATTTTCGGCTAAAAGTTTCAAAAGTCAATGTCCAGATATACCTGTAACTTTATTTACAGATAATAATAGTATTCAAGAAAGTTGCTTTGATAATGTAAATTTAATAAGTGATAGTATCCATCCTTGGAAAATCAAAGTTAAATATCTACTTAATTCACCTTATAAATACACTCTTTTTATGGATAGTGACACTCAAGTAGTTCAGCCCATATATGAATTATTTTCATACTTAGACGATCATGATTTAGCTGTCGCTCCAGGACCTAGTGTCGATCGAAGTAGTCAACCACCTACACTATTAAATTATATAGGAAAAGGTAATTATAATACTGGCGTACTTTTGTATAAAAGGTCTAAGAGAACTAATCAATTTTTAAGTAAATGGTTAGAAATGATTATGATTGAAGATGATGATAGACTTTTGGGTAATTGGAGCGATCAGACATTCTTTAACAAGTTAATCAAGAGCAATTACCACATCAAATGTAATGTAAAAATACAGACTTTTTCAAACAAATTATATAATGTGAGACCAGTTATGATAGAAGATTTGAAAAAGAATGGTGAATTAAGTAAAGCAAAAATTTTTCATGTACACAACTTAAAAAATAAGCAGTACCGTATCCAAGAAATAATTGGATAAAGTCTTAGGTTCTTTTTCCTAAAAATGCTACGAAATTATTGTAAGCATTCAGCCGTCAGCCATCAGCTAGCCTCCTATCGGAGGAACTACGTTAACAGCTATTGCTTTTAGTTTAGGAGAAAAGCTTTATGAACCGTCTTACTACAAAAGTTGTCTCCCTTGCCCTTAAAGTCTGTTGTTAATTTAAACACCGTCCTTTAAGTAGAGAGTCTTGTTGCTGATAGCTGACTGCTAATAGCTGAATGCTTACAAATTATTAGATTGAAGTAACAAAAAATTTTTTAATGGAGGATACAAAGTAAACAATGTTTCAACACTACATATATGATGCTTCATCGAAACAAGAAATCTTTTCCGAAGAACTTTTAGAACTAACCAAAGGTTTAAATAAAATTGTTGAAGATAGCAAAACTCCTCTTGAAGGAAATTTGTTCTATCTTAACCATAGGCGCAGGCAAACCCTAGTTAATGGAAACACTACAATACCAGATGCAGTTTACACAACAAAGCGAGCAAATTTTGCTAATTTGATTAAACAGAAGAATTTTATCGTAGAAATAGGTTTTAATGCTGGACATAGTGCATTATTCGCACTTACAGTTAATCCGCAAATCCGCTACTTCGGTATAGATATAGCTCGATATCCTTATACCAAAAGTTGTGCAACCTATCTGCAAAATAAATTTGGGAATAGATTTGAATGTCAATTTGGTGACTCAATGAAAGTATTTCCATTATATGCTCTAAGAAACTTGCTTGAAAGTGACTTAATACATATTGATGGAGGACACAGCATAGAGATGTTTACTATTGATATTTGCCATGCAATTATGTTGCCTAATTCTTCTGGAATAGATAGACATATCTTAGTTGACGATGCAAAATCAAAACCGATCTTAGAGAAAATTAGAGAATTAGAAAAGTTAGGCTATGTCATGGTTGTTAAGGATTTTGTGAAGTGGGAAGGAGAAGGTAACTTATTACTTAAAGTTTGCTGAAAAAGTCTTTTAGTAGGGGTAGGAGACAGGAGACAACCCACCCCTCGCCCCTCCCCCTCCCAGGAGGGCAGGGCTGTTTCATTCTCGATAGACACGGGGACGCACCAGACACACCAGACACGGGGATAGAGGCTTTTAAGCGGCGTTGAACCAAATATTCTCTCAGAGCTTAAAGACGCGTACTTTGCTGAAAAATCGGCAAATTTTGGCAAATTTCACTGTTCCACTATCCCCATTACTCCCGTTCTCCTTAAATCCTTAATCTACAATACTTTAAAACAGCCCTGCTCCCAGGAGGGGAAGACAGCTATACTGGAGAAATGGGAATTTAGAGGAGGTAGAAGTAAGAATTGTCCCTCCATTTTTCTGTCCTCGATTTGCCCAAAATGCGCTCCTTTTTGAACGTTTTATATCATGTCCGGTTGAACAGTTATAAATAAACTACTCAGAATTCAGCAATTGCAGAATTGCTGAATTCAGAAGGGAAGAAAGAAGAAAAGAAGGAGAAAGTTTTTTTATCACGCTCTTATCCGGACATGATATTAGACTAAAACAAGCGTACTTTTTGGGAATCTCAGAAGGCTAAAACCTTATATCTGTCCATGCTTTGATAGTTATATCATGTCCGGTTGAATAATTAGACTTTGGTGGAAGGAAGGCAGCGGGAGCTGGAGGCAGGAGGCAGAAGGTTTTCTCCCATTTTTACCTTAATTTTATACACAAACGGTGCTACCGGACATGATATTAATCAGCAAACCCTACTTAAAGTCCTATAAATGAAAGATAGATAAAATCATTTAAAAGCTCGGAAAAAATTTTATGCTACTTACATTAAGTAGCTGAGAATTTTCAAAAGTTGTAAACCTAGTCTTAAATGAAGGCTTACTCTTAATGGATACTTACAATAAAGAAATTGAACATTATATTAATGCACTGCTAATTAAACCCGGAATTGATAAAATATGCTATGAATTGGGGAAAATTTTAGAGCAGTCTGGACAGATAGAGGATGCTCAGATTTGCTATCAGAGAAATGTGCCAGTTCATCTCATCGAACAGTATGCTCAATCTAATAAAAGTTGGACTATACTTGATACTTTATCTGAGAATAGCAACAGCGATCGCGATTTCAGATATGAGATGGTTTATTTAGGAGAAGAACTTCCTCTTTTGCCTGCGAAAGGTTTGAGCAAAAATTTGCATCCTAATTTTCAGAAAACGAACGTTCTTGCCAAGGATATGTTAGTGTATTTTTTGCCTAATGGTAGAGGTTGGGCGAATAAGAATGCGAGTGCGGTTTTGACTCAAAGTAATTGTCTTTTGCAAACTCTATCGACAGGAGTTTGTAATACTGTGGCAGCTTCAAATCATCTTCCAAATGTACATCAACTAGAAGGTAATGTTGTCTTTCTTTCGTCTCGATGGGGAAGTAGAGCTTATTTTCACTGGATAATTGATGTTCTTCCTCGTTTTCAACTCTTACGAAAAGTAGGGTTTTGCTGGGATGATATCAGTTATTTTGTCTTGCATAACCCTACAACAACTTTTAATCAAGAAGCTTTGAAAATACTGGAGATACCACCAGAAAAAATTATTGATAGTTCTGATATTCCTCATATTCAAGCAGAGCAACTTATTGTGCCATCAATTATAGGGGAAGGTAGGGGGCAAGATCGCGATGTTCAATTTCTGAGACAAATTTTCCTGAAAGATTTACAAGATAGTCATCAGGGCAAAAGAGAAAATATATATATCAGTCGTAAATATGCTTCTAGACGTAGAATAGCTAATGAAGAAGAAGTAGTTAATCTTCTGAAAAAATATGGTTTTAGACAAGTTTTCTTAGAATCAATGTCAGTTATGGAACAAGCATCTTTACTGTACCATGCTAAAAATATTGTTTCTCCACATGGAGCAGGATTAACAAATATTATTTTTTCTCAGCCCGGAACGAAATTAATCGAGATATTCTCTCCTTACTATGTTAATACTGTGTATTGGCAAATTAGCAATCATTGTAGATTAGACTACTATTATTTAATCGGTGAAGATTTCGATAATCAGGATGACAAAAAACATGGAGCAAAAGATATTCTCGTTGATATAGATTCTTTACATTCTCTACTCAAAATCGCTAATCTAACTTGAAATAATACTCCTTTGTGAGGAGTCAGGAGTCAGGAGTCAGGAGTCAGGAGGGAAAGAAAGGTTCAAAGGGAGAAGGTTTTTTGATCGCTTACTTCGGGCTTGCTGAAAAAGTCTTATGGTTCAACAATGAATAATGAATAATGAATAATGAATAATGAATAATTACCTCTCCTTGAAAAGAAGAGGATTGACTAATAATGAAAAATTTTCTTTATTATCCCCTGATATCATGTCCGGTAGCATCGGAGCGTGTATAAAATTAAGGTGAAAAAAGGAGAAAACCTTCTGCCTCCTGCCTCCTGCCTCCTGCCTTCTGTACACCAAAGTCTAATTATTCAACCGGACATGATATTAAAAGGGGAGGCTTTAAACCACAATTTTTCGGTAAGGGTAGGAGTCATATCAAGTTGCAGTGATTAACCACAATATAAAAAGACGAAAAAGATAGCATACTCCTCAAGAGTCATCTTTAAGATGACTTAAACTATTAGCCAAGGATTTCAATCCTTGGCGAGGTTGGCTTGGCGAGGTTGGCGAACCATGTCATCCGCCAAGAAATAAATTTCTTGGCTCAAAGCAAAAGTCATCTAAAGATGACTAAAGATAACTAATTTATTATGGCTAATTAATGAGACTTTATATCAGGAGTCAACCCAATACAATTGATTCTGTCTTCTGTCTCCTGATATCATGTCCGGTAGCATCGGAGCGTGTATAAAATTAAGGTGAAAAAAGGAGAAAACCTTCTGCCTCCTGCCTCCTGCCTCCTGCCTTCTGTACACCAAAGTCTAATTATTCAACCGGACATGATATGACTCCTTCTTCAAGTTACAGTAGGGAACCTCTTTGAAACTCCCTACCATATTCACCAACGCCGAAAAGTGCTGTAAATTTATGTCGTTGCACTACTAGGTTTAACTACAGTCATCCGTCGCAATAACTTTTTCCACTCCTGATACCTATTTAAACGATGAATCTCAAATTTCTCTCCCTTCATTTGAGAAAATTCACTCCAACTTTTCACCCAATTAGATACAATTTTAGTGCGCGACAAAGAAGTATGTTTAAGAGACTTTTGCAAACAATCAATCATTTGACTAATATCTTCATTCTGATAAGCACGCCAAGCATCCCAAACTAATTGCTTATACTTTTTTTCCCCTTCCGAAATAGTCTCAGAAGCGATCGCCTCCCTATATTTATATCTATCCAACTCACCCTGCATTTTCTCCAAAGCTAACTTAGTTTGCTCCAACTCACTTTGGGTATGCTCAAAGTGTGATTTCATTTGCTCCATTTCTATCTGCATCTGTTTTCTGAGTAACTTAGACTCTTCAAATTCCCTTTGCACCTGTTTTCTGAGTAACTCAGACTCTTCAAATTCCTTTTGCACCTCCTCTAACTGAGCATGAGATTGTTCTAGCTCAATTAAAAGCTGATATAACTGAGCATGAGACTGCTCTAACTCCTGTTTCATATTCTCTATATTCATAACTTCTAATTATAATTACTTTCCAAAACGACTAAGCATTTGCTCCCATGATTTTGATTGAGTTAAACTCAAAGTATCTAATTCATAGCTATACTCTGCACTATATCTAGTAAAAGTTTTTACCCAATCTGATATTGTTTTCGTTAACGAATAGGGAGAATAACTCAAAGATTTCTCTAAGTATTCAACCGTAGACTCAAGATATCCGGTATAAAATAAGCGCCAAGCAATCCAAATTAGAGTGCGATAACGACACTCCCTTTCTAAACTACGCACACCCAGTGGTAAATCAGAGCGTGCAAAAAACTCATCTCTCACTTGCCATGACTCTAACGCTTGTAGTTGAGTATTTAACGAATCATTGCGCTCGTGTTCCCGATAACAAACTGTCACCTCTCTTACCCAAGCTGTTTCGCAACCCTTTAGTGCCAAACGTTGTACTAAATCTAAATCTGATGCTTGTTTAAATTTTGTATCCAATCCTCCTACTTCTTCTAACCAGTGCCGCCGAAACATCATGGCACTAAACAATATAGGCATCCACCGTACCCAATTTTCTAAATCCAAAACAGGTATCTGATGCCAAGGTTTCACATCCTGAATAGCTCTTCCCATTTGATTAACTCGACACCAACCAGTATGAATCATTCCCACTCGTGATTGAGTATCAAAACAACTCACCTGTAAAGACAGTTTATCTGGCAGGAAAAAATCATCATGATCTAAAAATGCCACAAATTCTCCTCGTGCAACTTCAATTCCACGATTACGAGCGGCTGCTACTCCCTGATTTTCTTGGTAAATGTAATTAATTTTACTAGAGTATGGCTCTAAAATTTGTTGAATATGTTCCCTTGAACCATCATCAACTACAATAATTTCATAATCTCTATAAGTCTGATTTAAGACACTATTTAATGCCTCAGTAACATAAAGACTATTATATGCTGGAATAATAACACTAACTCGTGGCATTGTCTACCTATTCAATTATTATTTTAAGTAAGTTAGGTAAAGCACTTTTTTCCCTCTACAATATCAACTCTTATTAATTAATACTTAGTAATATTGATGTTTCCGGATTTTTTTCTATCATTAGTTTAATTTTAGGAGGGGTCGCGTATTCCCTTTTCCCTGCTTAAAAAATACAATCCTTTTTTAATCTCCTCAATTTATTTTATTTCCTGTTCCCTAATTAATCAATTATTTCCGGATTTTCTTGAAATTAGTGGTTTTAGGGTAAGAGTCAACTATACATTAAAAATATGGCAAAGTTTGCCTAGTTAATTAATCACCAAAAGCGATAATTAGGGATTGATTGGAGTCGGGTGTAGAAATATTAAAAAATCCCCATATACTGATTTGTAGTAATTTGTTAAAAGATAATTTTTTGAAGATATAGGGTGCTTCACTAATTGATAATTGATAATTGATAATTACCTCTGGTTAAAACCGCTCTTGATTGAATATAAGGAAATATTATTTCTTTCTTTTCCCCTTAAAAGGGGAGGCTTTAAACCAGAATTATTTAATTATTAATTAGTTAATTATTCGGTAAGAATGTCTCTAGCCTCCCTTTTTAAGGGGATGAAAAGCGGTCGAGGGATGGTGTTTTGCTCCGAACATATAAAGCGGAACGGCTCTGCAATAGCGGGTTTGATCGCCATATCCAATCGAAGAAAATAAAATTCAGTATTTCAAGCCTCCTTATTGTAGAGGTACTGATAACTGATAACTGATAACTGATATCAAATCCGGTTAAACAGCCATAGAATGGTTAAGTCTTTAGAATTCAGAATTCAGAATTCAGAATTCAGAATTCAGGAGAAGAAAGAATTAGAAAGATGAGCGTAGTTATGACAATTGGATAATTTTTTTATGTCCAATTAAGCGGATTTGATATGATAACTGAAATGACCCAGAAATAAATGATGATACCAAAAACTCAAACCAATTTTCCCCTACCTACACAACAACAACAAATCAATTTTAAGCAGGCAAAATATTTTTTCAGCTTAGGAAAAGTTTTCGCAAAAAAAAGTGAATTGAAAGAAGCGATCGCTGCTTATGGCAAGGCAATTGAATTAGATCCTGACTGGAAAGAGCCAAGACAGTTTTTGGCAGATGCAAAAAATCAGCTTCAGGAAAAAACAATTAATACTCAACAGCAAATAGAACCTAGTAAAAAGTTGACAATAGCTGATTCTTCCTTAGATAAAATAGCTACACAAGAGGAACAGGAGTCAGCGATCGCTACTGTTAGTAGTGCAGTTATAGTCAACTCTAATTTTGCAGATGATTATCACACTAATGGCGATAATTTAGTAGAAAAAGGAGAGAGAGAAGAGGCCATAAAGGCTTATAAAAAAGCAATTGAAATTAATCCTGAATTATGGGAAGTTCATCATAAATTAGGTAATTTATTGCAAGAAAAGGGAGAATTACAAGCAGCAGTTACTGCTTACTATAAATCCATAGAATTAAAGTCAGATTTTTGTTGGTCTCATAATAATTTGGCAGATGTTTTAGTTAAATTGGAAAGGTTAAAAGAAGCTGTTAATGCCTACAGTAAAACTATTGAATTAAATCCTGATTTTCCTTGGAGTTATTATAAATTGGGAGATATTTTAGTGAAGTTGGAAGATTGGGATAAGGCGATCGCAACTTATCGGCAAGCAGTAACTATAAACCCTCAAGGTCCCTGGTATTTCTACAAGTTGGGGGAATTGTTGCATCAGCAAGGTCAATTTGAAGAAGCTGTGAGATATTTGCATCAGGCCGTTGAGCTAAAAACAGATGTGCCTGAGTTTTATCTTGGTTTGGGAGCAGTATTAGTCAAGTTGAAGCAGTGGTCACAAGCACAGGAGTATCTTCACCAGGTGATTCAATATTCTTCTGACTCCTGCGAGACTTCCCATTTAGCAGAAGCTTATTATTATTTAGGAGCAATTAAATCTGGGCAACAACAATGGTTGGAGGCAGTAGAATTATATCGCCATAGTTTAGAGATTAATTCTAATGGGAGTGATTGTTGTTTAGCTTTAGCAGAAGCTTTCAGTAATTTGGGGCAATGGTCACAGGCAGTAGAATATTATCGTCAAGCGGTGCTTTTATCTGGGGAGTCGAATCAGGTTTTGTTCCGTTTAGGGCAAGCTTTATGGCAGTTGCAAAGGTGGACAGATAATTTTGAAGGCCGAGAATCAGGTTTCAAGCAAGAGAAATTCGGAGACTCTCAAGAAAAAATTATTAGCTATCAAAAAGCAATTACTAAAAAGCCGAAAATTATCTTATTTATGCCCTATTACAAAGCGAAACACTCCGAAAGACAAGATGAATTAATTTACTGTCTGAAAAAAAATATACAGTGCAATGAAATTGAAAAAATCATCTTAATCATAGATGATAATCATATTCCAGAAGTGGAAAGTTCCAAAATTGAAATTGTCCAAATATCTGCCAGACCAACTTATCTTGATTGGGTAGAATTAACCAAGAAAAAATGTCAGAATCAAATTTCAATACTTGCCAATACTGATATTTATTTTGATGAATCAATTGCCCGAATCAGAGAAATATTTTCTGCCGATCCGCAAGCATTTGTAGCTTTAAGTCGTTATGAAAAAGAAGCCTCAAATCAAACATTACATAAAAACCCTCATTGGTCACAAGATGTTTGGGCTGTTTATGGAGAATTTAACTTTACAGAATCCTTTAAAAGCTATCTGAGATTTTCTTTAGGAGTGCCTCGTTGTGATAATAAAATTGCTTACTTATTTGCCATTCATGGCGCTCAAGTTTATAATCCCTGTCATCATATTAAAACAGTACACGTTCAGGAAAGTCAGTTAAGATATTACGATAAATACGGTGATACTACTATTTTAGGTGGTACAGCATGGGTCTATCCAAGTGTTGTCATTAATGAACCATCTAAATTACAAATAGATTTGTGGACTTTAAATACATCTAATTTGAGTGGCTTACAAATTAATAAAACATGGGATTCTTTAAAGAAAAAAAGTCAAGAAAAACAAACAGAAAAATCAGAAAGTAGTGAGAAACCAAAAACCAAAGAAAAGAAAATAATCCATAACGTTTTAGGACTTGACGATGATTGGCAGTACCCGGCAATCACAGAAAAATATGCCTATCAAATGGCAAATAAATTTTTAACAAAAGATAACTTTGATAGAAATGTAGTTTATTTTGGATTTCCTTGGGCAACACTGATTGACAAACTCTTTCACAGTCAAGATAAAACCGAAGCAGACGCATTAATAGAAAAATTGAGTAGCTTTCAAGATGAACTGAAAAAATACAAAAAAATCATCACAGTTTGTCAACATATCCGAATGTTAGAATTTGAAAGTATTTTTGACGAAATTGGTATAACTGATATTTTTTGGTCACACACAATAAAAGACCAAAATGTTTTCCCTTCTTATCCAAATATTTCATTGCATCCTTTCCCACTTTATCCGGTACAAGCAATTAATATTGAAGCTAAAGAAACAGAAAAAAAATATTTGTATTCATTTGTGGGGACTCGCCCTAACAAATCTTATTTGACAGATTCAAGAAACATAATTTTTGATTATTTATCAGATGATAACCGAGGATTAATAAAAGTAAGAAACCAATGGCATTACAACAAAATTGTCTACGATCATCAAATTCTCAAAAAGGTGGAAAAAACTGATGGTCTTGTAGACATCTTGGCATCAGAAGAATTTAAACAAGTGATGCAAGAAAGTGTATTTGCTCTGTGTCCATCTGGATCTGGTCCAAATTCAATTCGTTTATGGGAAGCTATTGGTTTGGGAGCAATACCAGTTGTTTTAGCTGACACTTACTTACCCCCTGGCGATCGCGCACTCTGGGATGAAGCAACAGTTACTTGTTCAGAAAAATTAGAAGATATCAAAGCACTGCCTGATCGCTTGGCAGAAATACAAAAAGACGATGAACTTCTCCAAAGAAAACGTTATGCACTCAAACAACTGTGGATGAGATATGGAGCAGACTGTTTTGTATATGACATCGTGAAATTATTTTTCCAATATGCGTCAGGCGACTTGGGAGCAACCAAACCAAAAAGCAAAGCATCTAAAGGTTTAAAGAAAGCAGTTAGTTTGTTAGCAACTAAGAAATTAACCAAAGAAGACTTCAAACCATCCTACACTTGGCCGAATCCCACATTCCCATTCAGGTTATATTATGACAGTCCCAAATGTAGAATTTTCATCATTGAAAATGTTCAGCATAACTGGAAATGGATGGCCGAATGTCACGAACGTTTTCGGAAAACAGATTTCTTTTTCGTGATGACAGGTTGGTATCAAAGTCCTGCTTTTGCTTATGAAGCTGAAGCAATTTTTTCCGTACTCAATTTAGATAAGAAACAATTTTTCTTCATGTATAATTCTCCTCTGGAAATGGAAAACTTTGCACAAAAAGGCTTTCAAGGGGATGTCATTAACCAAAATGCCTGGCTTGATGAGAGCAATATCCTACAGGATATTGGAAAAGAGAAAATGTACGATGGCATTTATGTAGAATTTAACAAGAAATCTAAACGCCCTCAACTGGCAGCTCAAGTTTCCCCATTAGCGCTGGTGACAAAAGCAAATCATGGCAAAGCTTTTGCCGATACCCCGCCATACAAATATCTCAACGAGCAACAGCTTTCGGAAGCACAAATATGGGAAAAAATCAATCAATCTCACTGTGGTTTAGTTTTCTCCGCAGAAGAAGGAGCTTGTCAAACTTCCAGCGAATACCTATTGTGTGGCATACCAGTCGTATCAACACCTTCTGTGGGAGGTCGTGACGTTTGGTATAACGAACACAATTCCATTATTTGTGAACCTACACCAGATGCGGTTGCGCTAGCAGTAGAAAAATTTGTACAAAATCCTCCTGACGGACAACGCATTCGTCAGATACATATAGAGAAGGCGCAAGAATACAGAGGAAAGTTTATTCAAATAGTGGCTGATATTTTTCATCGCTTTGGAGTTGTTGATGTCGAAGCATCAAGCTATTTTCAAAAGAACTTTTATAACAAAATGAGGAAAAACGAAAACATTGATTTTGTCAAATCTCTTTTTGTTTGAAATTATAGATAATTTCATCTCAGTCAGGTATACGAATAGCGGGCAAGATGCCCGCACTACAAAAATAAATTTAAACCTTAATATTTGTACCTCACATACCTGGAATCTGCTGTAAAATAATTAGAGGCAAAAAACTCTATGAAAGTCGTAAATTCAGAAACTAAAAATATCGACAAATATGACTTTAAACCCTCCTATACTTGGCCGAATCCGGCCTTCCCGTTCAGGGTGTATTACGAGAGTCAAAAATGCAGAATTTTTATTATAGAAAATATCCAACATAATTGGAAATGGATGTCTGAATGGCATAAAAATTTTCGCAAAACCGACTTTTTTTTCGTTTATTGTGGTTGGTATCATAGCCCTTCCTTTGCAGAAGAAGCTGATAAAATTTTTTCTCTACTGAACTTAGATAAAAAGCAATTTTTTATCATGTACAATTCCCCCCTAGAAATGCAAAATTTTGCGGAAAAAGGCTTTTATGGAGATGTAATTAATCATAATGCTTGGCTTGACGAAAACTTAGTAATGCGACCTCTGAATTTAGATAAAATTTACAATGCTATTTATGTAGGTCGTCGCAGTGCATTTAAAAGACATATTCTTGCTTCTCAGGTATCTCAATTAGCACTAATAGCAGGAATTAATCATGGAAACGCTGTGTCAGAAATTCCTCCTCATAAATATTTGAATGATAAGCAATTATCATCAGAAGAAGTATGTGAAAAAATTAATCAAGCTCATTGTGGTTTGATTTTATCCGCAGAAGAAGGAGCTTGTTTTTCCTCCAGTGAATATCTTTTGTGTGGGTTGCCTGTTGTTTCTACGGTATCAAAAGGAGGACGTGACGTTTGGTATGACGAATACAACTCAATTGTTTGCGAAGCAACTGCATCTGGGGTTGCTTTAGCAGTAGAAGAATTTGTTAGTAATCCACGCGATCCACAACGTATTAGACAAAAGCATCTTGAGCAAGCACAAACATACAGAGCAAAATTTATTAATGTTTTGGCTGATGTTTTTCATCGTTTTGGTGTGGTTGATGTAGCTCCATTGCATTATTTTCAGGAAAATTTTTACCATAAACTTAGGAAGTCTTATAAGCCAGACTTTCAAGCAATATTTGGTAATAATTATTCTTGATACTTTGGAATTTTTAATATTGTCAAAATTCAGCAATTTTGGAGAAAATGAACAATTACGAAAACTTAAAAATTAAACAAGAATCTAACCACCGTGAATCTTTTGCAAAAATGGTGGCAGAGGATAAAACTGCCAATTATTTAGATGTAGAAAATACCCATGCTTGGTCAAGAAGTTACCCCCTTTATAAAATGGAAAAGTTCTTTCGACATATCGCATCTAGTGAAGTTGTTACAATAGGTGATGGTAAAGGCGGACATGAAGCACAAATTCTTAAAAGATTTGGTAATAAAGTGATAGCTACTGATATTGCTACAGAAATGCTGGAAGTTGCCAAAAAAAGAAACTTAATTGATGATTTTTCCAAAGAAGATGCCGAAAATTTATCCTTTGCAGATAATTCTTTTGATTACTGTTTTATTAAAGAATCTTTGCATCATTTACCCAGACCATACTTGTGTATTTATGAAATGTTAAGAGTTGCAAAAAAAGGGATTGTTTTAATCGAACCCAACGGCGATCGCTCTTACCAAATAGGTAAAGAACAATATGAATCATCTGGTAATTATAAATATCAATTTACACTCAAAGAATTAGTTCAATGTGCAGCTTGTTTAGGATTTAATCATGTTGCTTACGGATATTCACCTAATGTAAATTATATTTTGAATTGTCTTTGTTTTCAACAAGAATTTCCCGAAAAATGGGCAAATAAAGAAACAAGACCAAAACCTATGGAACTTGCAGGAAAATTAATGCCATGCTCTATTAAGTATGGAGATAAATTTCAGCAATCTAAACCTGGTTTTGAAAAAGCAATTGATGAGTGGTATAAAAGTCATGAACCTCAAGTTAATCCCTTGCTAATTTTTATGATATTTAAAAATGAAATTTCACCACAATTTCAAGATGTTTTGAAAGGATGTGATTTTGAAATTCCTGAGATTAAGCCTAATCCTTATACTAACTAATTAATGTTATGAAAAGAAGTAATCAAAAAATCTGTAGTATCTGCCAAGGAAGTGAATTTGAAAGTAAATTATAACTTCATATTTAGGTAGAAGTTTGCTAGCGCAAAAATGCGTTGTGATTCGTGGTAAGTAAATAGATAAATCACAAACTGAGAATAAGATTTCACCAAAAAAATTATTTAAAAATGGTGAAATCTAACTATCAATTTAATTCAAATAAATTATCGGAGCAACATAATGAATTTCACTAAAAACCTGTTAGTACCAGATTATATTTATTCAGCCAGGGTTGACGTAGCAGATATTCCCTTTTTTGAAGAAGCATTTTATCAGGATTTAGAATTCTATAGCGAAGAGATCAAATCTACTTATGATAGATTTAATTACGGTTTAAGAATTGGATATGGTTATATGGATATGATTAAGAAAAATGTATATTCATTACCAGAAAAATACACAATTAAATCTCTAGGAGATAAAGGATTTGAATGGAGATTTGTACCAGAATTAATCAACCAGTATGATGTTAAATATTCTATTTGTGCTGGTGCAGGAACAAATATAACCTTTGAAACATCTTTTGCACAAGAATTTCCAGACATCAATATTACTTTACTCGATCCTTCACCTCATTCTATTAAACACGTTGAAAGGATAAAGCTACCATCTAACATTAAGTTTTTACCTATCGGCTTTTCTGATCAAGATGAAGTCTTGAAATTTCACAAGCCATCTACTCCTGGTGTTGGTTCTCTTTCTACATTAAATCTTCAACCAAGTGATACTTTTTTTGAGTTGCCAGTTAAAAGAATTTTGACTATTTTAAGTGAGCAAAATATTGAAGCTAAAAACCTATGCTATCTCAAATTTGATATTGAAGGTTCTGAACACGTTGTTATTGATGATATTATCAAATCTAAATTGAGACCTGCTCACATAACTTTTGAATTCGATCAACCAGTTCCCCCTTGGACTATGGAAAAAACATTGAAGAAATTGATTAACTATGGTTATGTTATTGTTGATATTTGGGGTTTGAACGTGCTTGCTATTGATAAATTATTAATTACCTAAGTAGATATGCAAAAGTTTATTGACTCGATATAATCATGTTTTCAACAGATACTTTCAACAGTATCAAAAAACAAAGCCTTTAAAAAAAATCTCAAATATTTAGGAGGAAATAATGAATATGTACTCAGTCAGCTCTAACGTATTGTCTAAAGTTTTATTTTTAAATTTTTCCGGATTTGACAACGCCATTATGTATTCTTACACGGAAGACATAAACAATCTGGAATTCCTAAATGAAAAATCAAATTCTAGTTTTTGTTGATGCCGGAGTGGAGAACTATCAACAATTGTTTGATGGTGTAGTTGCGGAAGCTAGACCTTTTATTCTCCATACTGCCACTGATGGTATCCAACAAATAGACCAAATTTTACAACAATATCCAGGGCAGAAAACCGTTCATATTATCTCCCATGGTGCCCCTGGTTGTCTGTACCTGGGAAATACTCAACTGAGTTTAGATACCCTTCAACTGTACGCACCTCAAGTCCAACAATGGGATATTGATCACCTCCTGCTTTATGGTTGTCATGTTGCTGCGGGGGATGCAGGAGAGGAGTTTGTGAGTAAATTGCAAAGTTTGACAGGAGCAAATATTGCAGCTTCTAAGTCTCTGACAGGGGCAGCAGTAAAAGGTGGTAACTGGGAGCTTGAGGTAAATACGGGTAAGGTTAAGGTTACTACTGCACTACAAACAGAAGTAATGGAAACTTATAGTGGTGTCTTCAACTACCAGTTGGAAGTTGCCCAAAAAATCGGTAATGAATGGGGCTTAGGTATAGCCACCGACAGCAATGGTAATGTGTGGGCTACAGGATATTTCTCTGGCAGCATAGACATTGATGGAGACGGCAACAATGATTTGATCAGTAATGGCTATGAGGATAGCTATGTAGTCAAGTTCGACAGTGATGGCAACTTGCTGTTTGCCCAAAATATCGGCAGCGGTGCCGATGGTGAAATTGGCTATGGCATAGCCACCGACAGCGATGGTAATGCCTGGGCTACAGGACGTTTCTTTGGCAGCATAGACATCGATGGAGATGGCAACCATGATTTGACCAGTAATGGCTCTTTAGATAGCTATGTAGCCAAGTTCGACAGTAATGGCAACTTGCTGTTTGCCCAAAATATCGGCGGCAGTAGTTCTGACGAAGGCCACGGCATAGCCACCGACAGTGATGGTAATGTGTGGGCTACAGGAAGTTTCCAGAGCAGCATCGATATCGACGGAGACGGCAACAATGATTTGACCAGTAATGGCTTTTATGATAGCTATGTAGCCAAGTTCGACAGTAATGGCAACTTGCTGTTTGCCCAAAATGTCGGCGACAGGAGTTCTGACGAAGGCCATGGCATAGCCACCGACAGCAATGGTAATGTCTGGGCTACAGGAAGTTTTAAGGGCAGCATCGACATTGACGGAGACGGCAACAATGATTTGACCAGTAATGACAGATATGGTCGCTATGATAGCTATGTAGCTAAGTTCGACAGTAATGGCAATTTTCTGTTTGCCCAAAATATTGGCAGTAACAGTAATGACCATGGCTATGACATAGCCACCGACAGCGATGGTAATGCGTGGGCTACAGGAAGTTTTGGTGGCAGCATCGACATCGACGGAGACGGCAACAATGATTTGACCAGTAATGGTGATGGTGATAGCTATGTATTAAAGTTTGACAGCAATGGCAACTTGCAGTTTGCCCAAAATATCGGCGGTAGTGATGGTGATTATGGCTATGGCATAGCCATCGACAGCAATGGTAATGTCTGGGCTACAGGAGATTTTGACGGCAGCATCGACATAGACGGAGACGGCAGTAATGATTTGACCAGTAATGGCTCTTTAGATAGCTATGTAGCTAAGTTCGACAACAATGGCAATTTTCTGTTTGCCCAAAATATTGGTGGTGGCCTTAGTGGCAGGGGCAGAGGCATAGCCACCGACAGCAATGGTAATGTATGGGCTACAGGAAAATTCTCTGGCAGCACCGACATAGACGGAGACGGCAATAATGACTTGACTGGTCGTGGCGGCTATATAGTTAAGTTCTCTGAAAATACCTCTCCCAGCCAACCAGTCCGCTTTGATTTCAATGGTGATGGAATAGCAGATATATTGTGGCGTAATAGCACTAATGGAGCTAACAGCATCTGGTTGATGAATGATGACGGCACAAGGAACAGTAGTGTTAATCCCGGACGTGTAGATACGGCTTGGGATGTGGCCGGAGTTGACGATTTTAATGCCGATGGAGTAACAGATATATTGTGGCGTCATGGAACTCTTGGAAATAACCGCATTTGGTTGATGAATAGTGACGGCACAAGGAGCAGTATTGTTAATCCCGGAGGTGTAGATACGGCTTTGGATGTGGCGGGAATTGACGACTTTAATTCCGATGGAGTACCAGATATATTGTGGCGTAATGGAACTCTTGGAAATAACCGCATTTGGTTGATGAATAGTGACGGCACACGGAGCAGTATTGTTAATCCCGGACGTGTAGATACAACTTTAGATGTGGCCGGAGTTGACGACTTTAATGACGATGGAGTAGCAGATATATTATGGCGTAATGGAACCAATGGAAATAACACCATTTGGTTAATGAATGACAACGGCACAAGGAACAGTATTGTTAATCCCGGAGGTGTAGATACGGCTTTGGATGTGGCGGGAGTTGACGATTTTAATGCTGATGGAGTACCAGATATATTGTGGCGTAATGGCAGTAATGGAGCTAACAGTATCTGGTTGATGAATGATGACGGCACAAGGAGCAGTATTGTTAATCCCGGACGTGCAGGTACCGCTTGGGATGTGGCCGGAGTTGAGGACTTTAATGCTGATGGAGTAGCAGATATATTATGGCGTAATGTAAGCAATGGAACTAACAGCATTTGGTTCATGGATAATGACGGCACAAGGAGCAGTATTGTTAATCCCGGACGTGCAGGTACCGCTTGGGATGTAGTTGGTGTGTAATATCATGTTCGATTGAATACTTATACTTTGGAGGAAGGAAAGCAGAAGGCAACCCACCCCTAACCCCTCCCAGGAGGGGAAGGTAGAAGGGAAGAAAATGTTAAAAGGGATAAAGTTTTTTTATAACTGATTATCCGAACATGATATAATATAAAATCTGGTTTAACAGTCGTCATTGCGACGATAGGAAGCAATCTTGCACAACCCCTGAGATTGCTTCCTCCCACGGAGTGACTGTCGCAATGACTTAGCTATAGTAATTATCCGGTAGTGGTTATGCGTAAGTCCTGTTATAACTATTCAACCGGACATGATATAATACATACTTATGCAAGATAGTAGGGGTTTTTCATGTTGCGGGGCAAAACGGCCATTAACTCCTACAAATTCTCTAAAGTTTTATTTTTAAATTTTTCCTGATTTTACAACGCCACTATGTATTCTTATACGGAAAACAAAAATAATTCTGAACTGCAAAATGGAAAATCAAATTCTAGTTTTTATTGATGCCGGAGTAGACAACTATCAACAATTGTTTGATGGTGTGGTTGCGGGAGCTAGACCTTTTATTCTTCATACTGCCACTGATGGTATCCGACAAATAGACCAAATTTTACAACAATATCCAGGACAAAAAACCGTTCATATTATCTCCCACGGTGCCCCTGGTTGTCTGTACCTGGGAAATACTCAACTGAGTTTAGATACCCTTCAACAGTACGCACCTCAAGTCCAACAGTGGGATATTGATCGCCTCCTGCTTTATGGTTGTCATGTTGCTGCGGGAGATGCAGGAGAAGAGTTTGTGAGTAAATTGCAAAGTTTGACAGGAGCAAATATTGCAGCTTCTAAGTCTCTGACAGGGGCAGCAGTCAAAGGTGGTAACTGGGAGCTTGAGGTAAATATAGGTAAAGCTAACGTTCCGACTGTGCTACAAACAGAAGTAATGGAAACTTATAGTGGTGTCTTCGACTTGGAACTGGAAACTGAATTTGCATCAGGACAGGTAATTGTCAAACCTCGTGAAGTTGCTGAGATTAGCTCTCTCAATAACCTCCAAGCTAGCCTCGGAGCAACCACCATCAAGACAACCAAAACAGATCTAGGTCTTCAACTGTGGTCTATTCCAGGGGATGTAGAAGATTTTATTAGTCGCAATGAAAACAACCCACTAATAGAATACATCGAACCCAACTACACTATTACTCTTGATTCTAGAGCTCCCAATGACTCAATTATTAATGTTGATTCTGTAGTTGACAATGACCCAATTAATACTGATTCTACAGTTCCCAATGACCAACTTTTCGGCTTAATGTGGGGGCTTCACAACACTGGACAGACAGGAGGAACCGCTGATGCAGATATTGATGCGCCAGAAGCTTGGGATATTCAAACAGGAAGTAACAATGTAGTAGTGGGAGTCATTGATACTGGCATCGACTACAC
>NZ_JAAHHG010000014.1 GCF_010692555.1 Okeania sp. SIO3B5
TAAGACCTTGCGCTTAAGGACGAGGTTTAAATGAATGTAGACTTTGGAGCTGACTTTTAGCCAGATTTTTCTAGCTTAATTAAATATTGCTTTTATCACTCACTAAAAGCAATAGCTGATAGCTGATGGCTGAATGCTTACTTATTAAGCTAAAAAATATATATTTTTTTACAAAGGACAAATAAGGTAAATTTCAAATAGTATATGAATTATTTTTTATTCAAAAATTAATTTTTTTTAAACTTTCTTCTGGAACACTTAACCTCAATATATAGGAAATTCAAAACAAAGTAAGGTTAAAATTTTCACACCAACTATTAAAAGCGAACAAAACACAGTTAACATTAAACAGAAGTAGATAACAAAAGGAATCAAAAAAATTTTTTTTGACTTTTGCAATAGGTCTAGTCAAGAACCAAGATAGAAATAAACTTTCCTGAATTTTACCGATAATGACTGATTAACCTGAATATGATAATCTATCAGCAATAAAATTCTGTTCAAGGAATCTAAATAATGACAAAATTACGAGTAGGCATATTATTTGGTGGGTGTTCCGGGGAACATGAAGTATCCCTTAATTCGGCAAAAGCGATCGCTACTGCTTTAACTCAAGGTCAAAATACAGACAAATACGAATTAATGCCAATTTACATCCAAAAAGATGGTCGTTGGCAACCAACTGATTTTTCTCAACAAGTTCTAGAGTCTGGCAACCTACCATCATTGTCGCTTACAGATGATAATTCCGAGATTGAAACCAGCTCCTCTATTGCTTCTCAAACCTCGTCTCACCTCTGGCAAACCCCTCCTCAAGCAGCTCAGATAGATGTGTGGTTTCCAGTGCTTCACGGTCCCAATGGCGAAGATGGTACCATACAGGGCCTACTGAAGTTAATGCAGGTTCCGTTTGTGGGATCTGGAGTTTTGGGATCGGCAATGGGTATGGATAAGATCGCGATGAAAATGGCTTTTGCTCAGGCAGGTTTGCCTCAAGTAAAATATCAGGCAGTGACGCGATCACAGATTTGGTCTAATCCTTGTGTGTTTCCCAAATTGTGTGATGATATTGAGGCAGCTTTAGAATATCCCTGTTTTGTTAAGCCTGCTAATTTAGGCTCATCAGTAGGTATTGCTAAGGTGCGGTCGCGAGCGGAGTTGGAAACTGCTTTGGATAATGCCGCTAGTTATGACCGTCGAATTATTGTTGAAGCGGGTGTAGAAGCGAGAGAGTTAGAATGTGCGGTACTGGGAAATGATGTCCCGAAAGCTTCTGTGGTGGGAGAAATTACTTTTGAGAGTGATTTTTATGATTATGAAACCAAGTATACAGAAGGAAAAGCAGACTTATTTATTCCAGCGCGAGTCAGTGAGGCGATCGCTGCTCAAATTCAAGAAATGGCAACTCAAGCATTTTTAGCTGTGGATGCTGCGGGTTTAGCTAGAGTAGATTTTTTCTATGTAGAGAAAACAGGGGAAATTTTGATTAATGAAATTAATACAATGCCTGGTTTTACTACGACAAGTATGTATCCTATGCTCTGGAAAGCTAGTGGAATTCCTTTTTCTGAATTGGTAGACTGTTTAATTCAATTAGCTTTAGAAAGACATTCTCATTGAAGAAGGCAGAAGGCAGAAGGCAGAAGGGAAAATCGCTTATGGATAGTTACAGCAGATTCCAAGTATATGAAGCACAGATATTAAAATGAAATGTTCTCAGTGCGGGCATCTTGCCCGCGTGAGTGTACCTCACCAAGGTGAAATCCGCTGTAACATTTTGATGTAGGTTGGGTTGAGCGACAGCGAAACCCAACATTTATCTTTTTTGTCAATCTTAAGTAGACAGTAGTGGCGCTCCTGACTCCTCTAAATTAAGAAACCTTCAACTTCTCTAAATCTCCAGTAGGAATAGAAGCAATAAGTTGTCGCGTATACTCTCGTTGCGGTTGATTATAAACTTGTTCGGCAAGACCAATTTCTTCAATTTTACCTTGATTCATTACCATAATTCGATCGCTCATAAATTTGACTACACTCAAGTCATGGGAAATAAATATGTAAGTTAAACCAAACTCATCTTGCAATTCTTTAAACAAATTCAACACTTGCGCTTGCACCGATACATCTAAAGCTGAAACGGACTCATCACAAATAATCAATTTAGGATTCAAAGCTAAAGCACGAGCAATACAAATTCGTTGACGTTGGCCACCAGAAAAAGCATAAGGATAACGATTTAATGAATCAACAGTTAATCCTACCCTTTCTAATAAATATGCTGCGCGATCGCGTCTAACTTGGGAATTATTGCCTACCCGATGAATTAACATTGGTTCCATTACTGCAGCACCAACAGTTAAACGAGGATCTAGAGAACTAAAGGGGTCTTGAAAAATAATTTGCATATCCCTTCGCAACCTCCGCATCAATTGCTTAATTCCTGACTTACCATGGGAGTTTGTAATTTCTTGATCCTCAAAAAATACCTGCCCACTTGTAATAGGAATCAATTGTAATATTGCTCTAGCTAAGGTACTTTTACCACAACCAGATTCTCCCACTAAACCCAAAGTTTCACCGGGAGCAACACTAAAAGAAACATCATTAACTGCCATATATAAACGTTTAGTTTGACCAAACATTCCTTTTACTGGGAACCCCACTCGCAAATTATTAACTTGTAAAATTGGATTTTCCGTTGTTTGGGGAGCTGTTTGTTTTACCAAATCTACATTTTGTTTTTCTGCTGTTACTGTTATCTTTTTTTCCCTAATTTCTCTTTCGCCATTGGAGTTTGTTACCTCTTCCATAAAATCAGAAACAGTAGGTAGACGCAAAATTTTTCCATCGAGGGGAGGACGACAAGCTAATAAACCTTTTGTGTAGGGATGCTGCGGCTGAGTAAATATTTGTCCGATCTCGCCAAACTCAACTATTTTACCTTGATACATTACTGCTACAGTGTCCGCAACTTCAGCCATTACTCCTAAGTCGTGAGAGATAAATATAACTGACATTCCTCTGCGTTCCCCCAACTCCCGCAGTAATTCTAAAATTCTCGCCTGCACTGTGACATCTAAAGCTGTTGTGGGTTCATCTGCAATTAATAAAGTGGGACTACAAGAAATCGCCATTGCGATCATCACTCTTTGCAATTGACCTCCAGAAAGTTCGTGGGGATAACGATCTAGCATGGCCAGCTTTTTTTTGTTGACTTGTAGCATAATTTCGCGATCGCTTGCGCCACTACTTATTTGTGTTTGACTCACAAAAGGTTCACTTAAAGCATCTAATCTTTTTGCCTGATTTTGAGCCATACCGCTTCTTCCTTCATTCTCCTTCCTTCTTCCTTCTTCCTTCTTCCTTCTTCCTTCTTCTGTTATTTCTTCTATAGATTTTTGTCGTAACACTTCATCATTGGGCAGAAGTTTTACTTCTTGAAGTAGAGATGCTGCTTGACGTCGTGCTTCTGCTGGTGAAATATTTTGATGAAATCTAATAGCTTCTGTTAACTGAAATCCAATGGTATAAACAGGGTTTAGAGAACTCATCGGTTCTTGAAAAATCATGGCTATTTTGCCACCCCGGTATTCTTGTTTTTGCTCTTCTGGTAACTGTAATAAATTTATTGGTTGAGAATTTAGTTCATTTTTAGCAGAATTATTGAACCAAATTTCACCGCTAATTTGGCAAGATTTAGTTAGTAATAAACCCATAATTGCCAGAGATGTAACAGATTTTCCAGAGCCTGATTCTCCTACAATTCCTAGAGTTTGCCCTCGTTTGACGGCAAAAGATATACCATCAACAGCTTTTAGGAGTTTTTCTTCTGTTGTAAATTGAACTCTAAGGTCACGAACATCTAGTACAATATTGCTCATTATAAACTAAGTATTAATAATCAGGTTAATTTATACCATTTCTCAAAAGTTTTGCTACATTTCCTTGGGAGTAGGCAGTAGGCAGTAGGCAGTAGGCAGTAGGGTTTAAAGGCATAATATATTTTGGATTAATGCCACTAATTCTCTACATTCATTATTATTACTTAATAACTGAAGTTCATTGGAAGTATAGCATTATTTTTGGGAATTGGTATTATATATAATTTTTTTTAAAATTATATAACAAGACTATAATTTTGTCAATTTTTTTTAATAATTAAAATATTCTCTAGTTGTAAGTATTCAGCAGTCAGCCAGCTTCCCATAGTCGGAACTGCGGACTTCAGCTATCAGCTATTTGTTATTAACTCATTATCATACTAGAGATGAATTATCCACCAAGGAGAATTAAAATTCATTAGACATCTCCAAAAATTAAAAATAAAATCAATTATTATCCATAAATTATCAATTATTCCCCTCCTGGGAGGGGTTGGGGGTGGGTTCCCTGTTCCCAGCTCCGGTGTTCCCTGTTCCCTCTTTTCTGGAGATGTCTATTAATGAAATTGGCTATAACCTAACCTCAGTTATTGCTTGCATAATTTCACGCATCTGATGACTGTTTGCACAGCATGACAAACGGAAATGCTTACCTCTAGTTTTTAATTTGCCCAACTCGATACTCAACAAATTCAGTATTGGATCTAAAAAGTTATTAAGGTAAAATAGTTACTAACTATTATTTATTTAGTAGATAATAGTTAGTAACTAAATAATAACTAATGTGAAAAAAATCATCTTTTTTTAGATAATTTTACTGAAATATTTCAATGAATTTAGTTATAGCAAATTACTAATTTATGTGTATATACTTAAAATTATGTATAACAATCAATTTAAAGAATTTTTGGGTGATATCCTAGTAGTGGATGACCAACCTAATAATCTCCGAATTTTAGCTAAAATACTATCTAAAAAAGGGTACAAAGTTAGGGAAGCAACTAATGGAGAAATGGCATTAATAGCTATCGAATCACAAGTGCCAGATTTAATCTTATTAGATATTATGATGCCAGAAATAGATGGTTATAAAGTTTGTCAACACCTAAAAGAAAACCCTAAAACGAAGGATATTTCTATCATTTTTGTTAGCGCTCTTAACGGTTCTGCAGATAAAGTAAAAGGATTTTCTTTGGGAGGAGTAGATTATATTACTAAACCACTACAAATAGAAGAATTATTAGCTCGTGTAGAAAATCAAATGATGGTAACTAAAGAAAAACAAAAATTACAAGAAGAAAATACTCAACTCAAACAAGAGATTTTAGAACGTCAACAAACCGAGGAGGAATTACAATTATTACACAGAGCAATTGATGCTTGTCAAAATGGGATAATGATTACTGACTCTACTCAAACAGATAATCCAATTGTTTATGTCAATCAAGGCTTTGAAAAACTGACTGGTTATTCAAAAGCAGAAGTAATGGGCAAAAATCCTAGATTTTTACACAAAAATCACCCACATCAAACTGCTCTGAGAGAAGTCTCTATAGCTCTGCAAGAACAAAGAAAATGTAATGTAATTTTACAAAATACTCGTAAGAATAGCACAAGATGGTGGAATCAACTATCTATTTCTCCGGTACCAGACACTACAGGAACACTACTAACTCACTTTATCGGTGTGCAAACTGATATAACTCAACGCCAAGAAACGGAGTTAGCGCTACGATTATCTGAAGAAAAATTTGCCAAAGCATTTAGTACTAATCCAGCTCCAATGATGATTTGTACCCTCAGAGAAGGACAGTTACTGGATGTAAATAATAGTTTTTGTTCCTTGAGTGGCTATAACAGAGAAGAATTACTTAGCCAAAGCACCATAGATTTAAGAATTTGGGTAGACTCAAAAGAACGCAGTCGCATTACTAAAATATTAACGTTAAAAGGAAAATTCAAAAACCAAGAAGTTAATTTTCGCACCAAGTCAGGGAAAATTATCACGACTCTCCTATCCGCAGAAGTTATTAACATAGATCGAGAAGCTTGTGTAGTAGCAGTAGGGAAAGATATCACAGATCGTAAACAGATGGAAACAGCTATGTCAATAGCTAATCAAGAGCTGGAGATCCTTGCTAGCATAGATAGTTTAACTGCAATAGCAAACCGTCGTGAATTCGATCAATATTTCAGTCAACAGTGGCAAGTATTGAAACGGGAACAGTTGCCTCTAACTATGATTATGTGCGATATAGATGACTTTAAAAGCTATAACGATACTTATGGCCATCAAACAGGAGACTATTGTTTAAGGCAAGTTGCTCAAGCTATTAAGCGCTCGGTGAAACGTCCTGCAGATTTAGTGGCACGTTATGGAGGCGAAGAATTTGCCGTAATTTTACCTAATACTGTAATTGAAGGGGGTATTCATGTAGCAGAAAGAATTCAGCAGCAAGTAAGACTATTAGAAATAGTACATCATTTATCTAATGTGAGTAGATATGTAACTGTCAGTATGGGGGTTGCTAGCATAGTTCCTAATCCACAATTGTCTCGTGAAGTTTTAATTTTTGCTGCTGATCGAGGGCTTTATAAAGCGAAGAGACAAGGAAAAAACATGATTGTGAGGAATGACATATTATAGATGAAGGCAGGAGGCAGAGGGCAGAAGGCAGAAGGGAAGAGGTTTAAGTTCTACTTTACTTTTTGTTACCTAATAATTAATAATTAATAATTAATAATTAAACAATTCTGGTTTAAAGCCTCCCCTTTTAAGGGGAAAAAAAGAAATAATATCTCCTTATATTCAATTCCGTAGCGGTTTTAACCAGAGGTAATTATCAATTATCAATTATCAATTAATGAAATACTTAGTTTTTTTCGTGCCTATCTACTTAATATTTATGTATAACTTTTATTATACTAAATCTGGTTTATAGAGTACCCTTTATTCAACCGAACATGATATTAAGTCTAATAAGTCTAAGTAATTAGTCATAATAAAAATATTTTCTCTGATAAATTTCTCCTAGTTCCCAACTCCGGTGTTCCCTGTTCCCTAAAATTTTTATTGTGGGTATTTAAAGAGACATGATATAATTATTAAAGGTAAACTTATCTTTGAGTAAAAATAGGCCATAGCTGAAAAAAGTTTATTGCACCACCCAGCACCTTAGAAGCCTAGGGAAAGCAAGCTAACTCCCCTGTAGCTACTAACTTCACTAAACAAATCTGAAATGGTGCATTTCTCTTATTTCTATTTGTAGTCAGCTTTTTTCTGTAAGTATAATTTCTGATCGGCCTACAGCTATTATGTATCCAAGAGCTTTGGGTCATCAAAATTATTTATTTTCAGTACCGAGGATAAAAATTAGTAAAATATTTGACTAAATTATTGGAAGTATTCAAACAGGAGAATCAAAAACTAAATATTCAAAATATATCTTATTGAATAAAATATCTAGTAGAAGAGGACGGGAATAACTAACCAGTTACAAAATCCTAAAAGTCTTACTAATCAATACTTTTGACCTTTTAGTTTTGACTTTTGACTTCCGCGTAGTGGCACTAGCTCCTAAAAATTAGAAATTCTTGGATAAAACACAAGTGATGTACTGTATGATAAATCACTTTAATCTTTTCCACTTTCAATAGATACTCTTAAGTAATTAGGAACTTTCTCAGATTAAAGTAATTCATAAGTACTTAGATAGTTTAATTTTTATTCGTTAATCAAAGATTATGAAGATTAAAGCTTTATTTTGTACTGTTCAACAATATCCCCATAGACTAATATCCCAGTCTTTATTAGTCGCAACTCTTTCTACATTAGGCTTAATGATGGGTATAGTACCTACTAAGTTATCTGGCTCATTATTGCCTGTATTTGATACAGCTGTCCAAGCTCAGGAATCTTTTACAGATGAAGAAGCAAACTTTACAAATGAAGAGATAACTAAATATAGCAAAGCAGTCTTACAAATCGAAGACTTAAGAATAGGAGTTTATACAGACATTAAAAATGAATTTGAAAAACAAAGTCCAGGAGGAGCTATTCCTCCAATTATTTGTAATCAGAAAAGTAGTGTTAACGATCTACCACGAAATATTAAAGTAATTGCCGTGAATTACTGCAATAAAGCTAAGGACATTATTAATAGCAATGATATGACCGTGACTCTGTTTAATCAGATTACAATGGCTCAAAAGATTAATCAAAGCTTACGAGAAAGAATTCAAGAAGAGTTGCTCCGTCTTCAACAAGAGCAAACAAGTGGTCAATAAAACGACGTTGCCGAAGTGCTTGTATGATATTAATCTTAAATTCTTTAGGAGTCAGGAGTCAGGAGTCAGGAGTCAGGAGTCAGGAGTCAGGAGGGAAGAAATAATGAAGAAAGAGCAGTAGAAGAGAAAGTTTTTTTGTTCGCACTCTTATCCTGACATTATATCATACCTCATATCACCAACGCCAATCAACATTAAGACTAGCAATGGTAATTTTAACCCAACGTTTAGCTGCCGATCAAAATGCAGTGGTTTGTTTGACCTTGCCTCTGACTGCAGTACAACGCACCAGGAGTCGCTATCGTTTTGATACAGAGACTGGGGAAATTTTACATCTACGTTTGTCTAGAGGAACAGTGCTACGCGATCGCGACTTATTGGCAAATGAGACAGGTGAGTTTATAGTCAGAATAATTGCCAAACCAGAACCCATCCTGAAAATAACAGGGAAAACTTCTTTAGATTTACTTAAAGCAGCTTATCATTTAGGTAATAGACATATACCAATAGAAATTACTCCTACAAATTTAAAGTTATCTCCAGATCCAGTGTTAAAAGATATGCTCGAACAATTAGGTATGGAAATTATAGAAGAAATCTCTCCATTTCAACCAGAAATAGGAGCTTATGGTCATAGTCATTAGGGGTGGGGAGTAGGGGAGTAGGGGAGTAGGGGAGTAGGGGAGTAGGGGAGTAGGGGAGTAGGGGAGATATTTGGTAATGGTTGAAGATGGAACATTTTTTTATCCCGAATTAAACGGATTTGATATTTGATATAAGATATCACTTTTAACTTTTGACTTTTGACTTTAGTGAATTGGGAGATGAGGAGATATTTGGTAATGGTTGAAGATGGAACATTTTTTTATATCGAATTAAGCGGATTTGATATAAAATATCACTAAGCATTCAGCTATTAGCTGTCAGCTATCAGCAACAAGACACTGTCCTTTAGGACAGTGTTTAAATTAACAACTGACTTTAAGGGAAAGGGAACCAACTTTTGTAGTAAGACAATTAATAAAGCTTTTATCCTAAATTAAAAGCAATAGCTGTTAACGCAGTTCCTCCGATAGGAGGCTAGCTGATGGCTGACGGCTGAATGCTTACAAATATCACTTCTAACTTCTAACTTCTAACTTCTAACTTTTGACTTTTGACTTTTGAATTTTGAATTTAAATAATGCACTATCAAAACCAGGGAGCAAACCAACTTTTATCTCTTTTACAGTTAGCAAGTCCAGCATTACCTGTAGGAGCTTATAGTTATTCAGAAGGTATTGAAGTATTAGTAACTACAGGAAAAATTTCCGATTATGATAGTCTCAAAAATTGGTTTATAGATTCTCTCAAATTTGGAAGTATTCGATTAGAAGCAGCATTAATAGTTAGAGCTTATAGGGAAACTAATTCAGTAAATTTACAGCTTTTAAATAATTGGAATAATTGGGCGACTGCAGTTAAAGAAACAGAAGAATTGCGTTTACAAAGTTTACAAATGGGTCGAACTTTGATTCGTTTATTTATGAATATTCAGCCAGATTTACCAACCGAATTAATGAAGTTTATTCAAAACAAACTTGACACAGAAACAAATTTTTGTAACTTCGCGATCGCTTATGGTCTAATTTCTGCTTGCTGGAAAATTGAGATTGAAAATGCAATTTTAGGTTATCTACATAGTTGGGCAACTAATCTAATTAATGCTGGTGTAAAATTAATTCCCCTCGGTCAAACAGTAGGACAAAAGTTATTATGGGAATTGCAAAATCAAATAGTTTTGAGTGCAAAAGAAATCCTCAAATTAAAAGATGACGAGTTAAATAGTTGTAGTTGGGGATTATCTCTAGCAAGTATGGCTCACGAAGTTCAATATACTAGATTATTTAGAAGTTAGGTTATTTCAGTTATCAGTTATCATACCAAATCCGGTTATGAAAAGCTAATTTGTCCAAATCATTTTTTCGGTAAACTATTGTTTGAGAAGTCTGTCAATTATAATTATAGCAGTCGAAGCAAAGGGCGCGGAAAGTTCAAAAGTTTAAAACTCAGACAAAGTAATGCTTTTCCTTCTTCCTTCTTCCTTCTTCCTTCTTCCTTCTTCCTTCTGCTATACCCATTAACAATTAGTAACTTATGAACGTTTTTCGGATTGGAATAGCTGGCCCAGTAGGCTCAGGTAAAACAGCTTTAGTTGATGCCTTATGTAAGTCAATGCGACAAGAATATAATATTGCAGTTGTCACCAATGATATTTATACCCAAGAAGATGCCCAATTTTTGGTGCGAAGCCAAGCATTAGATAGTTCGCATATAATAGGAGTAGAAACAGGTGGTTGTCCTCATACAGCTATCAGGGAAGATGCTTCTATTAATCTTATTGCTATTGAGCAGTTAGAAAATAAATTTACCGATCTAGACTTAGTATTTGTCGAAAGTGGCGGTGATAACTTAGCAGCAACTTTTAGTCCCGAGCTAGTCGATCTAACAATCTATGTGATTGATGTAGCTGCTGGTGATAAAATACCCAGAAAAGGAGGTCCAGGTATTACTAAATCCGATCTACTTGTGATTAATAAAATTGACCTTGCTCCCCATGTAGGAGCAGACCTGAATATTATGGAAAAAGATACTAAAAAGATGCGAGGCGATCGCCCTTTTGTCTTTACTAACCTCAAAACAAAAGTTGGTTTAGAAGCAGTTTTAGACTTTATCCACAGATATCTAATTGTAGATTAAAGAAGTGGTTAGCACTCAGTAATCAGTAGAATCATTTTTTTTACGCCCTATAAGGGGATTTTAACCCCTCCTCAACCATCCAGCGCTTGGGTTGCTGGAGATTTTTACCCAGAGCTGCTAAAAGCTGATAGCTGATAGCTAAAAGCTGATAGCTTAACTCAATTTTCCTAACTCTATTAACTTAAAACATGAATAATATTTGGCAACGTTTGAAAAGTTTACCTTGGCAAGAACTCTTTTTAGTAAGTTTCATTGCTACTTTAGCAGTTGTAGCAACAGAAGTATTATTAATCTTAAGCTTCACTTATTTTTTTGCGCTCCTGAAACCATTAAGTATGCTATTTTCCTCTCCAATTTTTGGGGTGTTAATACCTATAGGAGCAGCAGTAGGAATGGGAGCATTAGCAGTTTATTTATTAGAATTCTGGCAAAAGCAGTGGCTATTGAACAATTCTAGTCTTTGGGCGCTAGTTTTATGTTTATTTATTGGGTTATTATTAAAGTCTTTATTTCCTCTGCCTCCTGTATTAGTTACTGTATCTAGAGCTTCATTAATAAGTCTAGCTATAGGGGTTTTCTGGAAAGGAAGACCTTATTGGCGACGTTAAAAAAATTATGAGCGTTGCTGAATTAATGTATGATATTAGTCTTAATTACTTAGGAGTCAGGTAGGGGAGCCGTCGGTAGGGCTTGTAACTGTTGGCTAAAATCTGGTATAATCTATAAAAATCTGGGATTATCTGTTTTATGTTACTAGGATTCCAAACTGAACTGCACCCAAATAAACAGCAAAAAACATTACTGGCTAAACACGCAGGTGTAGCCCGTCACGCTTGGAATTGGGGATTATGGTTAACCAGAAATATATTGAATCATAACCACCATAATCCAGACAGCAAACTTAAGTTTCCTACTGCCATTGACTTACATAAGCTTTTGGTATCAATGGTTAAACCAAAAAACTATTGGTATTATGAAGTGTCTAAGTGCGCTCCGAGCTATGCTTTGAGATATTTATCTCTAGCTTGGAAACGTTGCTTTAACAAAGTGTCTGGCCAACCTAAATTTAAGAAAAAAGCCAGGGATAATAGTTTTACTCTAGACGGTTCAATCACAGTAGGTTTTAATCGTATCAAACTACCTCGAATTGGATGGATTAAAACCTATGAAATACTGCCAGGCAATGTTACTCTGTCGTCTGTAACTATTAGCAAAACAGCAGATAAATGGTTTGTTAGTTTCGCTCTGAGAAGCAGAGCCTCAAATTACTGAAAAATCTGTAGATGTAGTTGGTGTTGATTTAGGAGTAAAAACTTTAGCAACATTGTCAACAGGGGAAGTATTCGATGGTGCTAAACATATGCAAAAATTTAGAATCCAAACTATCACGATTACAATACCTAAACAGACATAAAACTAAGTTCTCGAACAACTGGAAAAAAGCACAGCTAAAAGTAGCTAGGCTACACAGTAGGATAGCCAAAATCAGAAAAGATACATTGCATAAACGCGCCTACCTATTTGGCTAAAAACCACAGCCAGATAGTAATAGAGGACCTTAATGTATCAGGGATGATGGCAAATCACAAGCTAGCTAAGGCTGTTGGCGACATGGGTTTTTATGAATTCAGAAGACAGTTAGAGTACAAGTGTGAGTTATATGGTTCTAAGTTAATCATTGTTGATAGATGGTTTCCTAGTTCTAAAACTTGCAGTAGGTGTGGAACTGTTAAAGAGTCTCTGTCTTTATCGGAGCGTGTATTCAACTGTGAACACTGCAATTTTAGCTGTGATTGCTCCGCAACGCTAGCGCGAACGAGACTTAAATGCAGCGTTAAATTTAGCTATGGCGGTCAGTTTGCTCCGCAACGCTAACGCGAACGACCGTGACAGCTTGTGGACTGGACAGGCGCCGACGTTGCCAGATTGAAGCAAGAATAGAACAGATTATTTATAGAAAATCATAGATTTATATAGATAATCATAGGTTTCTAAGAACGGCAACGTACAGGAGTCATATCATGTCCGTTGGTATCGTTTGTGTATAAAGTTGGGGAAATATCTAGCGCCATATAAGGTTTTTCCTTTTCTTAAAGCTTCTTCCTTCTTCCTTCTTCCTTCTTCCTTACCTTCTCTATACAATACCGATGCTACCGGACATGATATCAGGAGGGAAGAAAGAAGAAGAAAGAGGAATAGAAGAAGAAAGTTTTTTGGTCGTGGAGCGCGGAACAGATTTCTATCGCGCTCTTACTTAATATAATAGTTTTCATAAGGCATACAGTACATCAATGATCCCCCGCGCATCCCCCTTAAAAAGGGGGACTTCCAGTTCCCCCCTTTTCAAGGGGGGTTAGGGGGGATCTCCTGACTCCTCTGTTGTTATTTATAACTATTCAACCGGACATCATATTAGACATCCTTTGTATAGCGGTTTAATTTTCTTGACTCTCGGTTGGAGCGTTTTTCAACTTAGCTTGTCTCATTTTGTAGCTGTTATTGTAATTTTTTTATTTCTTGATCTGAAAGCAAGGCGAGAAGAAACCTGGTTAAGTGAAAAATATCCAGAATATTCAGATTATCAACAACGGGTTATTTCAGTTATCAGTTATCAGTTATCAGTTATCAATTATCAGTTATCAGTTGTAAAAAAATTAATTCCAAGGATTTATTAATCAAGTATTAATTCACAAGATTTGGTTATGAGCAGTGATTTATTTATTATAAATATAATGAAATAATAAAAACAGTATATTAAATAACATTTAATCAATACTTATTATTTTCATAACAATTTTTTAAAGTAATTCTACTGAATATTCTGCTAAACTGTGAATAATAGTAATTTTTTCAGCTTCAATTATTTGATTTTTGGAATAACAAATTTTGGCGATAAAAGCTAGTTATTTTAAACAAATATCAACAGATTTCATCTAATCTTCACAATACTAGGATAAAAATTAAAGTAATTGTGAAAATTTGCAAAATCAGGCCAAATTGACTATACAAGAAAGTGAGATCGAAGTTAGACTGAAAATATATTGACAGAGCTAGTTTATATATCAGACAATCTAATTATGAGTTCTATTACAGGTATTTCACACCAAGCCACTCAAGCAAACCATAACTACCTAGATAAACTACTGCAACCAATTCGCGAATATCTTGATAGTGTAGAAATAAATAATCAAAAAATGGCACATTTGCTGTGTCACTTGATCCCGGCTCAATGCCCTTTTGAGAGAGATGTGAAACTATTCGGACATCTACTATTTCATATTCCTGCAATGTGTAAACTTAATCCTTTGTATGACCAATTTATCGGCTTACGATTTCGTGCTTTAACTTTTCTAGCGGATGTTTGTGGAGAGGATATTACGGGTTATTGTTAAAATATACTTTTGGATTTTAAATACTTGCTTCTAAATTTTCTCTTATAGTAGCTCAATGATATTTAGGTTATACTACCAAGAGCTTAGTTTTTCTATGGAACTAGGCTCTTTCTTATTGTCGAACGCGATCGCAAAAGGCAGAAGGCAGAAGGAAAAATCTGGCGTTGTCTGAGTTTTAAGCTTTTGATATTTCCAGGACTTATACTAAATCCGGTTTATAAAGAACCGTTATTGTGAAGGTAAGGCAGAAGGCAGAAGGGTTAGAGAAGAATTTGAAAAACGGACTTTTGATAACCGGATGTGGTATTACCCGTAACCTCCACATAAAGTAGGGGTTAACGGCCGTTAACCCCTAAAAATGCTATATAATTTCCTCTTTTGCGTAAGTCCCGAGCAGTTATCAGAATAAAAAATCTAGGACTTCAGCAAATATGCTACACACAAACATGATAAAATTTGACTACTCCCCGCAGCTGTTGCCGAGGGGATTCTAAGTTGATACTACGCAACAGGATAAATCCATGTTGCTTCGTTTTTTCGAGCGCTGACCAAAGATATAATCTTTGGGGACAATTTCCGCGGTGCCCCTACACAGTCGGCTTAAGTTTAACCCTAGCCTTCTGCTTACTTTATGTCTTAACATTTGTATATTAAGATAATAGCACAGGACAACTTTAGTTGTCTAGTCTAAACGACTCGCTTGTTTTCATCCCCCGGTTAAAACACGCTTGCTCTCAACGTCGCTTTTCGGTAATATCCAAATTTTTTTCCTTCCTACTTCTGTCTTCCGTCTTTAACTAATGGCAAAATCCCTAAAACCTGAAGCATTTTTCCAAACACCAGGAGTCATTCTCGATGTCCGTAGTCCCGGCGAATATGCTCAAGGTCATATTCCTGGAGCTGTTAATTTTCCTCTATTTAATAATGATGAACGTGCCTTGGTGGGAACTTGCTATAAACAAAAAGGTAAAGATGAAGCAGTCGAATTAGGGTTAGCGATCGTCGGTCCGAAATTAGCTGATTTTGTTGCCCGTGCCAAGGTATTAGCTCCAGAACGTCAAGTTAGAATTCACTGTTGGCGGGGTGGAATGCGTAGCGCTTCAGTTGGTTGGTTACTAGAAACTGCTGGATTTAATGTGGCTCTACTTATTGGCGGTTATAAAGGGTTTCGACGTTGGACGCTTTCTCTATTTTCGGTTCCCCAAAAAATGATTATTCTAGGGGGAATGACTGGCAGTGGTAAAACAGAGATATTGTCTGTTCTGGGTTCTATGGGAGAACAAGTGTTAGACTTGGAAGCTCTTGCTAACCATCGGGGTAGTAGTTTCGGTGCTTTGGGGCAGTTACCTCAACCTACTAATGAGCAATTTTGGAATGCGATCGCCATGGAATGGGCAAAATTCGACCGGAGTCAAGTTTTATGGGTTGAAGCAGAGAGTAAGCGTATTGGAATGTGTCGTATTCCCCAAGATATTTTTGAGCAAATGGAAAGGGCGAAAGTTATTGAGATAAGTCGCAGTCGTCAGGAAAGAGTAGCATTTTTGGTCGAAATTTATGGAGAAGCGGATATTAATGATTTGATTGCTGCAACCGAACGTATTAGGAGGCGGTTAGGAGGTGCACGGGCGCAAAAAGCAATTAATTGTCTGAGGGAAGGGAATTTGGCAGCAGCTTCAGATTTAATTCTTCACTATTATGACAAGACCTATACTTATGATTTGGAAAAAAGAGGAGTTAGTATTCATAAAGTAGATGTTTCTGGTTTGTCGGCAGTTGATGCTGCCATTTTGGTGCGGGATAAAAGTCAACAGATATAGTGTCGCCGGATAGTATTGCAAGGAACAGGGAACAACTACGTTATTCTGTAGGGTGCGTTGTAACGCATCTATCGGTAGATTATACCAATTTGAAAAAAGAATGTTACAAATAGTAAGAGCGATAAAAAGACTTTACATGAGATGTCCCTTTGACAAAAAAGATAATTTACGCCCTAAAAAATGGTATTAAAGCCATCCATTCTGACTCCTGACTCCTGACTCCTGACTCCTAAGAAATACCCTAGATATTTGTAGCAAACATTTATTAATCTGGTATTAGTTGCCTAATATCAAATCCGATAGTCCTAAATTTGTGAGATTAAATAATTTGTTTCTATTGCCCACAAATCAAAGGCTGTAGGGAATAAGTTTAGTGAATTTAGGTCAATGACTTCCGACACAACAGAATCTTGCCTGACAGTATGGTTTAAACCGATAGCGTGTACTACTTCGTGAGATATCACATACTGTTGTAAATATTGATTTTCAACATATAGCAATTCATCAGATAAGAAAATATCGCTGTTGATTGGACGATCTCCAGGGAAGTAAGCATAGCCAAGATAAGGAGTATTGAAATCTATACTAATTTTTATTTCTGCTGTATTGTAGTCTACTTGTTGAAAGTCTAAATAAGTTCTGCTTTCTATGTAGTTGAAAGTATTGTTAAATAAGGCTTGAAGTTGTGGTGTAATACTACTGTCATAGCCATAAGTTGCATTTGGACTTAAAGCAAGTCCAGTTAGAATATCGTAATCGTACATAACTAATTTTCAAGAGTAGAAAAAAAAGAAAGTAGTGATGCTACTTGTATTTACATCAAGCTAGTAATTTCTATAGTTAGAAATAGCATCCTACTCATTTAGGTGTTATTTGATGTCCAATTGAATACTTACAACCGGTATTTCACAGCTAAAGCTGGTAGCGATCGCTCAGTTCTCACATTAGGAAAGGTTGAGTGTTACTGTAACAACCCAACCTATAACCTAACAATTGAGAAAGCGCAGTGAGCTATTACTAAAGCACTTTACCAGTTATCTTTTAGGAGCGAGTAATGTGATACCGAACGTTGTAATCCCAGGTAGAAAAACCCAAACCTTTTTCACTCATTTTCCACTCTCGTGTTTCATTAGCTGGTCCTGTAGCAGAAATTTCTAATTCGGTAGAACCTAGTAAGTCGTCTTTATCAAGACTAGCGAGTATACCTATCCCTTTCGTAGCTACTTTAAGAATCGTTGCCGCAGTAGCTCCTTGTGGGCCTGTCGCTGCTAAAGCACCTGAAACAGTATTAGTAATACTATTAACTGTATCAGCGTAACCATTATTCCAGTCTTTGGCAGCATCTTCGTCATAAGCTTGTAATCCGCCTTTGATACTTTCCCCTGATTGGATTTCTCCTTCAAATAAAAGGGCATCTTCTGGGCGAAAACTTTTTCTTTGCTGATCATTAATTTTGATAGGGTGCGTCAGGATTGGTTTTGTAATTCCCCCACCAACTAAAGAACCAACAAGATAAAAATCGTCAGCTCCGGTTACATCTTCAGTATCTGCACAATAAACGTCAATCAATTCCACTTTGACTTTGACCATTTTTTCTCCTATGTGTTTTGTGTTTGCTTTATAAGGAACATATTTGCTAGTTCCATTATTAAGACGATCTACGATGTCAATTTCTGAATTTTTTTTGAAGTATTTGAGGATCAACTAAACCCCAGAACTTTTTTATGGCTCAGACAACAGTGAAATCAAACAATTACAGGACTTTTCAGGTTGATATCATGTCCGGTAGCATCGGTATTGTATAGCAAGAGTAGGGAACAGGGAACAGGGAAGAGTCAGGAATACCTAAGAGCAAGAAAAAAACTTAAATTTCCTGTAGATATTCACCTTTGGGTTTACACGCTCCGATACCAGCGGACATGATATGATTCACCACATTGCCACGACCAAAACTAAGTAGGGACGTTCTATGGAACGTCCCTACAGTTGTCTACCTAAATGACAAATAATCACGCACTATTTCAGGTGAAACAATCCATTACAAGAACGACGATCGCACTGTTAGCCATTATTCGCCTCTTAAAAAAACTGAGGAAATCTGGACTTTACATCACTTAATTCGTTCGTGCTTAAATAAGGTATTAATTGACTAACGTTGTCGAGTTCTAACTCAATGCCAGCGTTATCGTAATAAAGCTTATACCATTCCTTTGCTGCATCGTAACCTGCCGTTGCAAGTTTGCCTTTGTCTTCTGGGGTCAAATTGAAATTATATGTACTATACCCCAAGTCTGGTATTTGAATAGTACGCTGTGCATATTTGGCGTAAGTACCTTGATCAGTTGCCTTGGAGGCATTGACGTAATCCACTCCAACACATAAACTAGCTACTTTATTTTTAACCCCTTTAATTAAGGAAGCAAACCATCCCGTGTTATCTTCCTTAGCTCCTTCCCAAAAGATCTTCCGCATCTCCTCTTCGCTATCCACTTTTAGACCAAGAGTACAAAGGTTTTGACCGTATTCACCTATAGTGAGCTTTATCTGATCTTGCTTAAGATAGGGAGGACGATCAAAAATCCCCATAGGGTAGTTATCTAAACAACCGCCATCCATATACTCTTTTCCTTTATACTTGACACTTTTAAAGAACCAAGGTAACGATACAGAAATTCTTACAGCTAAGTCAACTGGCATATCAGGTGTGGTCTGATAGCTAAAAATCTCCAATGTCTTGTCGGTGTAATTGGTTCCTGTAAAAGCCATGTCCTTAATACCTAGTTTAGGGAATTTTTTGCCTAATTCTTTAAGTTCTTGGAACGTCAAGTGTCCGCCTTTTTCCTTTAACATTTTTGCAAGCGTAAGCCTTGAGCTGTTTTCTTTTCTGGCAATTGTATAAGCTTCCTCAACCCGCTGATTAATAACACGTTGTATCCATTGTTGTAGTTTATCCCCAAGATAGAGACCTCTCCCTTGTTGTGAAGAACCAAATAAAAGATTTGATAAACCTTTTTTGGTCTCAGATAGCTTACCGAAAATTCCCGATACTTGATGATCTTGAACATCGGTAAAGTCGTTAATATCTTGTTTATAAACAATCTTTTTTATTTCATCAGCACTGTACCCTAATCCAGCAACCAAGGCTGTCATAGCTCCTGCAGAACTACCACCTACATTTTTAGCCGAACCTAAGATACCCTTTTCTTCCAAGAGTTTGTTTGCACCTACATAAACAAGTCCTTTCGGTCCTCCCCCCTCAAAAATCAGATTTTCAATAGGCGCCTGCGCTACAATAGCGCCAATTTTACCGTTAGGTTTAGGGTACATATTATCTATTTGCATTGCTTATTCTCCTTGAATGGTTAGACACCTGTCGTTGCTAAAGCACCTGAAACAGTATTGGTAATACTGTTAAGGGTGGGTCAGGATTGGTTTTGTAATACCAAGCGTGATCAATGTTTGTTACAAATGGTACGGACGTTGCATGCAACGTCCGTACGAAAGAAGGAAGAGGGAAGAAGGGGTAATATCATGTCCGGTAGCATCGGAGCGTGTATAAAATTAAGGTGAAAAAAGGAGAAAACCTTCTACCTCCTGCCCCCAGCATAGCTGCCTTCCTTCCACCAAAGTCTAATTATTCAACCGGACATGATATAAATATTGATTGATGGACTTCTCTGGCAACTCCACAGTATTCAGAAAATTTTGACTGGCAGTAAGGATGAACTTGAATAATCAAAAATTGCCTAATTGGAAGTAATAGCATTTATCAAAAGTAATGCTACACTCTGTCGAATTTAGCTTCTAAACAATGCCACAAGTAGCAAAACACATTGCCCTTGACAGCCCAGACAATATCCGACACCCACAATCAACCTGCTCTGAAAATTTAACGGGATCGTTTAGATTCACATTAGAACCCCGCACAAAACTATATTTTTGTTGCAAATTGCCTTTACTGTCTCGAAACTTTACTAAAACAAGTTCCGGATCTAGAATTTCTCTCCTGTTTACAGGTAAAGATTGGTTGGGAAGTTTCATAACTACTCCTTTTGTTTTGTTAAATAGCAGCCAGCAGTCAGCGGTCAGCATTAGGACTTTTTTTTACGTTGAGTTAGGGATTTAACCCCGACTTAACCATCCGGCTTTTAGAAGCCGGGGATTTAACCCAAGGTAATTTCAGTTATCAGTTATCAGTTATCAGTTGTCAGTACCTCTGGCTTCAGTCAGAGGCTTGAAATACTGAATTAAAAATTTTTCATCCCCTTGAAAGGCGAGGCTTGACACCTTATTTTTTGGTCAAAAAGCTGATAGCTGATAGCTAGTTGAGAATAGCAATACAACATCAGAGGTTGTATTAATCGACAAAGTGAAACTAAATCATTGCAGTATTTTCTACGATGATTTACCTCAGCCTTGACTTTCAATTTGGCATTGCATAATTGCGGGATGATTTTGTCAGAGAGCAAAAAGCATAATCCCCGTGTCTCCGTGTCTCCGTGTCTCCCTGTCTCCGTGTCTCCGTGTCTCCGTGTCTCCGTGTCTCCGTGTCTCCGTGTCTCCATGTCTCCGTGTCCCCGTGTCAGCCGAAATCATCCCAGTATTCAGCAACGCCTTCAATTTAGTGGCGCTTTAGTAAAATAAAGCCAGACATCCTCCGCCACATTTCCCAATGTTCCGGCGTTTGTAATTGAGCCAGCAGCGATTTAGGCAAGACTTCCCGATGTAAGCGCTGGCCTTCTTCCAGCAGCGATCGAAATTCAACGCTCTTCCAACCATATTGCCGAAAGAATTCAGTTCCTTCTTCAGGGGCAAATTTCAAAGTTGCTTCACCGGAATTAAGCGAACTATTTACGCTTTTCTGGAAATATCGCAACGCACTTGGCGAGGCAAGATCTGTTAACCACCACTGAAACTGGGGCTGTGCATACAAGTCAGTCGCCAGTGTAGCAACTTGTTCGACAGTCATATAAATCAGCAGCCCTTCCGTAACTACCAGTCCTGCTTTTGCTGCCATACCGACACTCTGAAAGAAAGTCTGGCGAGCAATAATGTCAGTAATATCTAAAGCAACTGATTCCAGAATACACCTTGATGGCACACCAGCAAGTTTGTCAGCTTTGTAAGCCAGGACAACGGGCAGATCGCATTCGTACCATCGCAGGGAAGTCGGTAGAGGCAGTCGATAAGGTCTTGTATCCAAACCCGCTCCCAAACTCAGCACTGCATCAACGCCATTTTCTGTAACAGTCCGCAGAATCAACTCATCCATCACGCAAGTACGCACCGCACAGCCTGCTGCTCCTGCTTTTCCTCCTGGCATTGCCTCGACAAGCTTTTTGCCCCGCTCCCCAGCTAAAATTTGGGCGTGGGCATCCTGGAACAAAGAATCTGAACGCTCAGTTTCCAAGGCCCGATAGGTTGCAGTCAAGAAGGCTGTATCATAAATAGATTCAACAGGTAAAGAAGTCAGATTCATTGTGCGGTTTTTAGTACGAGTTCATTCAGGGATTGACTTGGCATTCAGGGTTCTGCAACTTTTTAAGAAATGCTCGATGCTTGTTTTCCATACAACCACCGAGCAAGTTATTTGGTTGCAGTTTCCTATTGATATAGGATAGGATGGTATGGTTATGATTAATGCTTTGGGGACTGGCTTGGTAGTTGTTTTACATACAACCACCGAACCAACCATAGGGCTACTGTTTGCTAGCAACCTAGACTAGGTTGCTTCGCTCAGAGTTAGATCAGAGAAGTGAGAATTGGAGCAGCAATTGGAGCTACATGCTTGGCAATATCCAGAGCTGTGTTATACCAAGCGCTGGCTTCAACACCATTTTGCTCTGAAATTGCACCCGGAGTTAGAGTTAGATTCCGTTCGACGGGTGTAGATTGTTTGGGCAGGTTCATAATTTTGCCTTTTTATCCTTAATGTTTTTAGAACTTGTTCGGTAGTTGTTGACAACCACCGAACAAGGAATGTTGTTACCGCTGTTTAGCTAGGCTGATTAACCAGGCTGATTAGCGATCGCTGAATTACAGATGACTCACAACGTTAGCAGCAATGGGAGCTACTTTCTTAGCAACATCTAAAATGTGATCGAAGAACCCACTGGCTTCAATACCACTTTGGTCTGAAATTGCAGCTGGAGATAGACTCCTTTCCACAGGGGCAACTTGCTTAGGGAAGTTCATCATTTTAGGCGTAACTTGTTTGGAAATGTTCATTACTTTTCCTTGTTTTTTCTTGAGTGTTTACTTGTTTTGTGTCTCCGGATACTTACCACTGGTGACGTGGTACGTGTCCGGCCTGGATTGGCACTTTCATCGTAGTTTCTCCTGTTTGAGTAATTTTTAATCGGTAATCACTGATTTCTAATAGGCAGCCATACACATATTCCTAGCCATACCTGTTAGCTTATAACAGTCATTAAAGTCAGAACTGCTGACACCTGAACTATCTAATAAGGGGGATGTATGGTTTAAATCCCGAAGTACGGGCTGAGATTGCTTAGGCAGATTATTCATCAGTATGGGCTGGGATTGCTTGGACAGATTATTCATATCAATACTCCTCCTAAATTTGGCAAATTTTTACAAGATTTTTAATAGACATCTCCAAAAATCAAAAATAAAATCAATTCTTACCCAGAAATTATCAATTATTCCTCTCCCCTCCTGGGAGACATGGCTGTTTTAAAGTCCCGTAAGTTAACGATTTAGGGATAACGAGAGATGAGAAGATAGTGGAACAGTGAAATTAACCAAAATTTGCCGATTTTTCAGCAAAGTACGCGTCTTTAAGCTCTGAGAGAATCTGGTTCAACGCTACTTAAAAGCCTCGATCCCCGTGTCTGGTGTGTCTCCGCGTCCCCGTGTCTATCGAGAATGAAACAGCCCTGCCTCCTGGGAGGGGCTAGGGGTGGGTTCCCTGTTCCCTGTTCCCTGTTCCCTCTTTTCTGGAGATGTCTAATGAGATTATGCAGGATATTTTTAGTCAGACATAGACCAGGTACGCATCTGACCAATCGTGACTGGCATCATATCGCTCACATCCACAGTAAATCGAAATATTTTTTTTGCCCGGCGATCGTTCTCTGGATCGAAAAACTTCAGTTTGACATCCCAACAATCTGAATCCATCCGACAGATTGGGCTTTTTTCTGTCTCAATGCTGGCGAGCTGCATTCCCTTACCAGTTGCCTCAGTTAGTGCTTGTGCTGCTTGGAATGCATTTGTCGCTGCGAAATTGAGGGCGCGCTCATGGGATGTTTGACCCAGATTCCGAAATTCGTAGTACATCCGATTGAGAAATTCCTTCAGAGAAGCTCGCGTAGCTTCTTCCTGCTGATTAGCATGGGCTTGCTGATTAGCCTGGGCTTGTGGTGTAGCTGTTTGTGGTGTAGCTGTTTTTGCTGCCTCAACCGCCATTGATACCAATTGGTTAACATTCCACTCGTACATCCCCCGAACTTCTGGAACGATCACAGGAACAACTTGTCCAGAAAATAACCTGACGCTCTTACCTGTCAATACCCCTGGAATTGAAACCCGGGAAACATATTCAGGATCGTCTTCTGGTTTGATCTGCCCCTTGAGAGCTGAAATCAAGTTGTGATAAGCTTGCTCGGTAAAAGCTCCACCAGGTTCAATTGCGTAAATGGGTGTTAGCTCTAGGTTTAACGTCCAAATCAGTGATTTTGCTTCGTAGGAGCTTTGTTCGAGATAATCCACCATCTGGCTAAGAACGTATGGATTTGGCGGGAAAGGTGGCTCCCCTGCAACATAAGGCATTAGCTGTTTAAAGCTGTCTCTACGAGCCTCTGTGCCGAAATCGTAACTAACTGTTCCCATCACATAAACTAGGGATTTTGCACCACCGTTACAACCACAGTCTTCAGAAGCTACCACGCCACTAGGGGTGACAGCAGGTGTTGCTAGTTGGCTAGGCGTTACAGTCATTGTATTCTCCAAATTACTTACAGTTTCTGGGACAAGTTCAGATGTTATGACTTCTGCCACTATCTCGCCTGTATCTGCTAGCTGGTTGGCGGATGCCTCAAGATTGAAGTCAGTCGCCTCACTAGGTTGAATCATTTCTTGCTCTAATTTTTCCTCAGACAATTCTTTTGTTCCTCCTTGTGATATTAAGGCATAAGCCTCTGGAATATTTAGACTTCCGACCAAAAAGCGACGGCAATCTGAACCCGCTTCTGGGGTGCAAGGCAAAGCACTCTTAAGAATAGCCTCGCGGACGGCATTGGGGTCTGGCTTTTCACCACGCTGTAACTGCACACTCAGTAGCAGCGCCACAATTCCAGATACAATGGGAGTTGCAAAGCTGGTGCCGCTTTTGAGAGCAGTACCGCCCCCCGATGCTGCACCCAAAATGTTTTCACCAGGAGCGAGAATGCCTTGGGTTTGATATGTCTCCCCCCAATTACTGAAATCGAAGGGCAATCCCTGTGAATTCATTGCACCCACAGCCAAAACTGAAGGTAAGGCAGCCGGAACGTGAAGACACTGACACCCATCATTTCCTGTGGCAGCAACAATCAGAACGTTACTGTCGTTACAGAATTTGACTGCTTTCGCCAGCATTGGATCTGCCTCTGTCCCTTGAGCAAGTTGACCCCCGCTAATATTAATTACATGGGCACCTGCTTCAACCGCTTGATTGATAGCGCGTGCGAGGTCTAGCTGGGAAAGGGAACCACTGCGATTATCGGAAAAGACTGGCACAATCAGTCCGCGGCAGCCAGGAGCAATACCGGGAACGTTATTGCCATGCTGACCGAAGATGATGCTGGCAATGTGGGTTCCGTGACTCGACATCCGCCCAACTGTAGCGTTCTCGGAAATTGTGGTTTGAACTCTGGTGAGGTTAGCACCGTCAAAGCAGGGATGAGATTGGTCTACTGGACCGTCAAGAATGGCTACACAGATTTGGGAGTTGCCTTTGGTCTCAGACCACAGTTGTTTGAGTCCCGGTAATTCTGAAATCTCAGTAACGTTTGTTTGTGTAGCTGCCATGCTTGAACCTCATAATTTTGTCAGTTGCCGAAAGTTTTCTGTCGGTATTGGACCGGAGACAAGGTTAAATTTTTCTTTTTCCTGTCTTCTACTAATAAGACGATTTTGCTCTTCACTTTCTGAATTTTTCGAGTAGATTTTTTTCTTAACTCGATGCACACCCTGAAACCAGTATTAAGAATTTGAGTGGATTACTGGGAGAGAGCGAAAGGAAAAACATATCTTACACTTGCTAATAACTCAATTGGAATAGTTGATAATGGACTACATCAAGTCCCTACAAAGTTGTAGTTTTGACTGTATAGTTAACCGTTCTCAAAAGTGTTATGAGTGTAAGCCTCAAAATGTGTGGCCTTAAAAAGAAAGGGACTTCGATGGAAAAATTTCCTGTCTTTTTTACCTTCCACTTATATGACGTTTCCCAGCAGTAATTTCTGAATTTTTAATCGACTATTTTGATTAAAGTTTTTATTCAATTTATTCTCAAAGTCTTTCTATATCTATTTTTTAGCTCCCATGTCAGCCTATAAAATTTATAAAATAAAATTTTTCTCCTTAAAATCTCACTCAAAAAAAGTCAGAAATTGATAAGCATGATCGTCTTATTAGTAGAACAACAAAATTCTGATTGACAAACTTGATTCGGAGGAAGTCCAAAAATGAAATCAGTAATTCGCATGGCTCTTGTTTTGCTACTGGTTATTGGTAGCTGGTCTGGTGTTTTCACCGATAATGCTCGGGCAGGTATGAACGACTACATTGCTCAGGCTTACCAAAGAACAGAGGCAGGCACAAACCCTAAAGAAAACAGCAATAAAAAGGAAGAAACAAACGCTAGTAACGTTAGTAACGTTAATGTTCGGGCAGGTATGAACAACTACATTGCTCAGGCTTACCAAAGAACAAACGCAGACACAAATGCTAAAGAAAACAGCAATAAAAAGAAATAAACAAACGCTAGTAACGGTAGTAATTTTAGTAATGTTGCTTTGCTTAACATTGATTCTATTAATGGCTGATTGATTTTGTGGAGATGTAATTGTATCTTTTAGATATACAGGACTTACACAAAACCTAGGTCATTAATATCATTGCTACAAGAGGAAGCAATTTCAAATCCTTATGTTTCATTAAAATGCGTAAGTCCATAAAGGCGATTATTTTTACAGCACTTTTGACTATGCTGAGGTACAGCTGAAGAATCTTTATCTTTGCAGTTCAAGCATCCTGCTTATTACAGGCTGGAAGCTTGTGTTACCAAAGTTACTAAAGAAAATTTTGTACCTCACTAACTCCGAAATTGCTGTAAATTCAAAAATAAATCGTCTTTTTTCCTTGCATTGACAAAATATTAACAAGCTTGGGAGAATTGATTCATACTAGAAATCCCACAAATCTAGACAACTCCCCTATTTGCTATATGGAGAAAAAAATTTATGAGTTTTAAGATTCTTTGTCTAGATGGTGGAGGTATCCGGGGTGTTTTATCAGCCAAACTTCTGCAAGAGGTTGAAACCACTGTCAGAGAAAAAAAAGGACAAGAGTTACACGAATATTTCAACTTAATTTCTGGTACATCCACTGGCTCTATTCTGGCTGCGGGAGTTGTCTGTCAGATGAAAGCTAAAGACATGATTGATATCTACTTAGAAGAGGGAAAAAATATCTTTTTAGAGTCAGTACGTCAGCAGCGAAACTCTTTTCGACCTTCTACTATAATGCGAAAAATGATGGGGAGTTATGCCTTATATCCCCACGAACAGGGAGAGCAGGGTTTGGCTAAAATATTGCAGAAAAAATTGATTCACCAAGAGTTGGGTTCTGCAAAAATTAGCGAGATCACGCGACCCCATATTCTGATTCCTGCTTATGACGTTTATTCCCGAAATACAACGTGGTTTACTAATAATCCCCCCAATGCAGGATTATGGTATGACAATATCGAATTATGGAAAATCTGCACTGCCTCAGCTTCTGCTCCTACCTTTTTTCCCCCTTATGAACTTCCCTATAATGAAGAGGAAAATCTGCCTTATATTGATGGGGGAGTATCGGCCAATAATCCCGTTTTAGTGGCGATCGCTCATGCCTTATTGATTGAAAAAAACAATGGACTAAATTTGAAGGATATTGCGGTCCTTTCTATCGGCACTGGCAATACAACTTGTCCCTACAGTTATGAAGAAATCAAAGAATGGGGATTACTAGGTTGGGTGCAGCACATACCGGATATTTTTATGAATCCTGCTGCGAAAAATTCGCAGGATATCTGTAACCAAATTCTAGATAGTGTAGGGGGCGATATCCTGCGTTTGGATTTCGATCTTAATGATCGCTTAGAAAGGGAAAAACAGCCCGGCAGAGTCAGAAAACTACTAGAAAAACCTCATAATAGATATATTAGGGATAAAAGAAACCACTATCAAGAAATAAATGAAGATATCGACGATCCTAATAATTGTCAATACTTGATCGATGCTGCTGAATGTTATCTTGACTGTGGGGATGTTTATTATCAGAAGCCAAGGGTTCCAGTGCGAGAGGCTCTTCAAAAGTTTATCGGAGCTCATTAAGCATTTAGACAGTTTTTTCTAAGGAATGAGAATTAAATAAAGTCCAGAATTTTTTTTCAGAACTCAGACGCTATGGAAATTAGGCAATTTAACTTCTGTAGATAATAAAATTCTCATTCCTAATCTATCTTTTAGCTTCCATGTTAGCCTATGAATTTTATTTGAAAAAAATTTTTTTCTGAAAATTTCACTCAAAAAATTCAGAAATTGGGAAGCATGAGCGTCTTATTTATAGAAGTGAGAAAGGAACTCAATCAATCTCTGTTTTGAAATACTGAAAGTTAAGGGCGGAAAAGTTTCTCTAGGAATATCCATCTTTAAAATCAGTAATTTCAGCCCATCGCGATCGTATTACCCAATACGGCTCGCTGTTGCTTTTTGCGCATCAAATCACAATTACAAATTAAGACGGAGAATAACATGGCTAATAATCTTCTTATTGTTTTTGGTGGAACAACAGAATCGGATGTTGTTTTTCCAGTCATTGATACTCAAGATAAATCTCTCAAATCTTCAGGACTATTCACACAAGATGAATTAGATCTGGTCAAGGTAGATGTTTTACAATTTAATCTCCTTACAAGTGAACCTAATATTAATTTTTTTGCCAATAAAAATAGTTACTTTGACAACTCATGCCAAAGGTTGACAAACAAAAGTAACAGTTGGTTCAAAAGGGATTTGATAATGACAAAAAAAGAATTTGATTTTCAAGATAAAACTGTTTTAGAAAAACTGGACGATCTATTAAAGACAATCGAAGATATAAACTGGAGTTCTTTGAATTACAGTGAAAATTCAGATGGGCGAGGAATGACTGTCGAAGCATTCAACAATTTTTCAGAAATGTCACGAGAGTTAATTGTCAGCTTTTTAGAATACTTAGAAAACAAAAAAAATAATTATGATAAAGTGTTTATGTTGGCTCACAGTCGAGGTTGTGCTTTAGCACTTCAATTGTTATCGGATCGATCTGTTAACACACAAGATGATACTCAACTTATTCAATTAGCCGATAATTTACTAACAAAAAAGCTCAAACGTATCGTGCTGCTAGATCCAGTCTCAAAAAACGCCACTAACACATTCTCTTGGAGTACGGATGCTAATAATGTTGTCAGTCCTGCAAATGCGAAAATTGTTAAACTCCTCAGCACCATAAAAGATGAAAACAAGGAGATACACATTATTTCCAAGGCTAAATCAGCAAAGATAATCAACTACGAGAGTTATGCAGATCGTTTGGTTGGTACGAAACAAGCTAACAAAAATAACAGTAGCGATTCTCCTAATATGAGCAATGTTTATGTAGATATTGCTGATATGGTCCACGAGGGAATGTTGTCGGGTGACTTGTATAAAAAGGGTAATTTTACAGAGTACACAAAAATAATATCCGACAGTCCATGGAATACAACTTATGTTGGCGATCAAGACGTTGATTTAGAGGAGATGAAAAAATCTAAGGCTCTGAAAGAATACATTGAAGGGAATAAAAGTGCAAACGAATTAACACCAGGAGATGGAGATCCTCTGAAAGACTTCTACGAAAAAATTGAGCAAAAAGATCGCCGAAGAGCCTTTGTACATTGTCTGGCCAGAAAAGTTCAGTTGCTTTCCTAAAGCTTGGGACAATTTCTGAAAGCCGAGCGCCCCCAACATATCCAGAACAAAAGGGGGCGATCGCTCCCTTTGATCATATTTCTTTATTCAGTCGCATCCATAAAACCTAGAAAAAACCACTGCTAATTAGAAAAATTCAGAAACCCATCTAATTGCTATAGATATCAAGATGAGACTAATAAAAAAACTCCTTTTACAAACTCTCACTGTATCAATAATAATTCTCCTAACTCAGTATGCCGTTACTAGCATTAGCCTAACCGATAACCCACTAAGGCCACCTGCCACTAATAGTCCCCGCACCACCCTCTCAGGATTTATGAACAATATGAATCAGGCATATAGACTCATTATGGAGGCTCAACAGCAGTCAAAAAGAGAAAGGGGATTATGGCATTCTCAGACAGTGCAGAGAAAAGGTTATGAAGCAGAATTAGCTCTAGATCGGGCGATAGATGCCTTAAATCTTGTAGATATTCCCCCAATTAATCGTCAAGATTTTGGTACAGAGTCTGCACTAATGCTTAAGGAGATATTAGATCGCCTTAAATTACCTCCAGTCAATATGATTCCTAGTACAAACGATGTTGTATCTCAATCCCTAACGCGCTGGGAAGTTCCAGGGAGTGAAATTGCAATTCAGTTAGTTGAGGAAGGTTTCGATGTCAATGAATTTCTCTTCACCCCTGAAACAGTTAAGCGTATCAAAACATTTTATGAATTGATTGAAGAATATCCCTACTATCAATTCAATCCCTGGAAAACATCTCCAGGGTTCTACAGATTCTATATTACTACACCTGGCCATCTCCTACCTCCCAAGTGGAATAGATGGTTACCAAGGGAGAAAAATACTATATTGCTGTATGGCCAAACTCTCTGGCAATGGTTTGGTATGGCTATAATAACCTTCATAGTATTCGCTATCATTTTTGGGGTCATATTTTTACTCAGACGATATGTTAATATCGCTAACCCCTACAAAAAAGTATGGTTGGAATTATTGATACCAGCTTTCACACTGTGGATGATTACTTTTTGGGAAGTTATGATAGATGAAGGCATTAATATCACGGGCACACTCCTGCAAAATATACTGAAATTATCAACTATTGTGGAAGGTAGTGTTTTGGCTTGGTTGGCTTTTATGCTATTCAATGCTATTGGTTCGACTATTCTCCTCAATATGTGTCAAGAAAGTACATCCCTTGAAGCAGTAGTCGTTCGCAATGGAGTTCGCTTGCTAGGGGTTCTAGCAGGATTCATAGTTTTTTACACCACCAGCCAAGAAATTGGCATAGCGGTTGGACCAATAATAGCTAGCTTTGGAATTAGCAGTATTGCTATTGGGTTGGGAGTTAAACCATATATAGAAAATTTAGTAGGTGGTTTAACTTTATTTTTGAACCGTCCAATAAAGATTGGTGATTTTTGTGAATTAGGTGGTGTCATCGGTACAGTAGAAGATATTAGTTTGCGCTCAACATTGATTCGCACGCCAGAACGCAAGCTGATTTATGTCCCTAATACAGTGGTCTCCACATCGCAAATTGTTAATCATAGTAAGCGTGACAAATATTTTTTCGATCAGACACTTTCATTGAGCTATGACAGTGTTCACGAAGAGTTAGGCCACATTATGGAAAACCTGCGAAATATGCTTGCTCAACATCCAAAACTTTCTGAAGAAAGTATTAGTATTGCTAGTTTGAGTCATAAGATAATTAATCTTGATATTTTCGCATATATCCTAACTACAGATTTAGCTGAATCTATCTTTATTCAAGACGAAATACTGCTCAAAATTAACCAAATTCTCGATCTCACAGGAGCAAAGGTACTCGCACTCACTGTATCAAACAAAACAGAATCTTCTAGTGTAATACCAATTCACTATAAAAATGTCACAGATAGTTTCAAACTTTAGATATCAGGACTTAGGCAAAATATCAAGTTATAGCATTTCTCAAAAGTTTTGCTACATTTCCTTGTGAGTAGGGAGTAGGGAGTAGGGAGTAGGAAGTAGGGTTTAAAGGTATAAGATATTTTGGATTAATGCCTATAATCCTTACAAACATTACTGAATCATTATTATTACTTAATAACTGAAGTCCTATTGGAAGTATAGCATTATTTTTGGTAATTGGTATTATACACCACTTACCTATAACCCTATACTACCAGATTTTGGGTCTCTATAAGTTCATGTTAATCCCAATAATTAAATTATCAATAAAATGTTAAGATTTATTAAAATACTATTTTTAGCATTTAATTAGAGCTTATGATAGTTTTTAGTTCTCTACAGGGGCTAAATAGCATCTAATGATAGATAGCAATAGAAAAACAAGGTCTGAAAAAATATCTGTCACTATGTCCGCAGGAACCTATCGACAGCTAGAGGAAAGAGCTTTACAAGAAGAGCGAACTTTGGTTAGTCTAGCCCTATTTTACATAGAGAGTGGATTAGCAAGGAACAGAGAATATGATGTTCTGCATGAATTAAGTTTTGACTATAAAAAGGCTTTAGCAGAGCAACAAGCAAGAATCAAAGCTCTTGAAGCCAAAATTGATAACTCTCATTCCCCTTTAGACAATCTTGTCAGAGGGGCGATCATTAAATCAATTTCGGGTCAACCCTTAAATAATGTAGATATCAGCCTCATATGCGAGTACCTTGATTACGATCAGGAATTGCTACCCGATCGAGTCTACGCAGATAACATCCTAGAACAGAATACAGATGATGAAGAAGAACAAAGGCAATCAGAGCCTATTCCTTAATGGATGGACTGAAGCCGTATTTAACCAGGGGATTGTCTTCATTGCTCCTATTTACTATAGAAAAGAAGACGTGATTATTATCTACCATCAATATCAAGGTTGGTTTGATTTGTTAGCTACTAAGTGGGGTGAAGTTCGCCTCATTTGGAATGGAGCAAAACAGGGAATTAGAATCATAGGGAAAAAAGTAATGATTAAAGAACTAGGTAAAAGTCTAATTGAGATTTACGGCGAGGTTAACCCGCAGTTTATCACTGATGTGAATACTAACGAGGTTATTTGGATGAATCAAGCCGCCATTGTTGCTAACAGTAACCAACCAATGAATAAGATTGTTGGTCAGCAAGCTAAGGATTTATGGCAACCTGGTGAATTGAACAAAATGCTAGATTTCTTGGATAAAGACCTTTATCTTCCTCGATATGAAGTTAAAGGCTATAGGTTTCTTCCCGATGGAGAAAAGGAAAAATATACTACATTGAACGAGTACAGAATTATCAATGCTTTTGGCAAAAAATGTCGATGGTA
>NZ_JAAHHG010000140.1 GCF_010692555.1 Okeania sp. SIO3B5
TGGTGTGACACATAGATAAACACTACCAACAATAAACCCACCAAATAGGAGAGCATTAACAGGTTGTTGTAATGGGAAAGTGATCGGAGAACCACTCATAATTCCCTGTAGTTTAGCAAAAGCAATTACAGAACCTGTAAAAGTTACACCACCAATTAATACGCCCAATAATGCTGTAATAGTAGTAGGCAATGGAGGTGACTGAGCAACAGCCAAATACCGCCAAAACTCACCTACTGCTACCATTGCAGAAGCAGCACCACCCAAACCGTTGAATAAACCAACCATTTGAGGCATATCAGTCATTTCTACTTTGTAAGCACCGATCGCTCCAATAATTGAACCGACAACAATTGCTACCAAAATCATTTCATAGTTGATTACTTCTTTTTCTAGCAGGGTTGCTACAATAGCAATCAACATTCCCACTGATGCCAACAAATTACCATTACGAGCTGTTGCTGGAGAACCCAACTTTTTCAGCCCCACGAAAAACAAGGATACCGCTACTAGGTAGCTTAATTGAATTCCGGTAGGTATAAAATCGCTCATTATGCAGCCTCCTTCTTCTTGAACATTTGCAACATCCGGTCTGTAACCAAAAATCCACCAACTACGTTAATGGTGGCAAAAACGACAGCAATTAAACCTAAAATCACAGTGACATTCCAATCTTTGTCACCAGCGATAATTAGTGCGCCCAAAACAGCAATCCCTGAAATAGCATTTGCTCCAGACATCAGGGGTGTATGCAGAGTTGGAGGCACTTTATTAATTACTTCAAATCCGGCAAATGATGCCAAGACAAATACAAATAAAGCTGCAATTAATGTTTCACTCATAGTCTTTTCAGAGTTAATTTTTGACTTTTATAGGGCATTAGCAAGATTTTCAATTCCTTCTCAACAAGAAAAAACTCTTGCTGAATGCTGACTGCTGAGTGCTGACTGCTAACTAACAGCAACACCTAAAGCATTTTTGACTCTTTGATTGCGAATTTCACCACCATGGGCAACACAAGCACCAGCAATGATATCATCCTCAAAATCAAGATTTAGCTCTCCATCTTTAATCATCAATTTGAGTAAAGCGGATATATTTTTGGCATACAACTCACTAGCGTGAACTGGCATAGTTGCTGGTAAGTTGACAGGGCCGATAATAGTCACACCATTCCACTGTACATCTTTGCCTGCTTCAGTACATTCACAGTTTCCACCCTGTGATGCTGCCATATCAACTATGACTGCACCTGGTTTCATTTGGTCTACCATTTCTTTCGTTACTAGCAATGGTGCCTTTTTACCAGGAACTTGAGCAGTAGTAATTACAATATCTGAAGCAGCAACGTGCTGGGTGAGAACTTCGCGAGTGTGTTGTTTAGCTTGCTCAGAAAGTTCTTTGGCATAACCACCCTCAGCAACAGTATCTTCTTTGAGAGTTACGTCTACAAACTTTGCTCCCAAACTTTGCACTTGCTCTTTAACTTCTGGACGAATATCAAATGCTTCTACTACCGCACCTAGACGACGAGCAGTAGCGATCGCCTGTAAACCTGCAACCCCCGCACCCATTACTAATACTTTGGCAGGTTTAATTGTACCTGCTGCTGTAGTTAACATTGGGAAAAACTTGGGTAAAGCAGCAGAAGCCAACAAAACTGCTTTATATCCACCAATATTAGCTTGGGAAGACAAAGCATCCATAACTTGCGCCCTACTGGTACGAGGAATCAACTCCATACTGAATGCAGTTATTTTCCGTTCTGCTAAACGTTGCACAATAGCAGGATTGCCTAAAGGATCGAGGAAACTAATTAAAACAGTACCCTCTGGTAATTTATCAATTTCTGATTCCTGTAGTACCCCAATTTTTAGAAGTACATCTGTTTCACGCCACAGGGCGTCACTATCAGAAATTATTTTTGCTCCAGCTTGTTCGTAAGCTCCATCAAAGAAGAAAGACTTTTCTCCCGCACCTGCTTCTACCTGGATTTCTAACCCTTGTTTGACTAATCGTGCTATCACATCGGGAACTAAGGCCACACGGGATTCATTGACCAGAGTTTCCTTAGCTACTGCTATTCTCATAAATTCTCCTTGTCTACTTAAAGTTTGATTTTCTTACTGAGGAGCCCTACCTAAAATAATGGGCCTGAGTTAGCTAGCTATAATTATGAGTTTTCTACTATTTGTTTCTTTTTTATTATTAGGGGGATATCTTAGATGTTCTTGCTATCTTTAACTTGTCTTATGAATTGAAGGTGGCCATAGGAAGTTTATGTAATTTTTAATACTAAATATTTTTTACCGCTGCGACGAATTCAAAAAAACTTCCTCAATTTCAAAGGTAAGAATTGTACAAAATCAACTATTATTTCTGTCATTACGAGCGATCGCGGTTGTGGAGCATTCTGTCAGAAAATTAATTTCAGAGATAATATCAAGTCCGGTTAAACAGTTATAGAATGGTTAACTCAGGAGGAGTCAACCCACCCCTAACCCCTCCGGTGGAGGGGAAGTCAGGAGTCAGGAGTCAGGAGGAGAGAGAATTACAAAGATGGGCCTACTTATGACGATTGGGGATTTTTTTTATGTGCAATTAACCGGATTTGATATAATTTATAAAAATAATCTTAAAAAAAAGTCTACGTTTGTCATTGCCAGGAGCTAATCAAAAAACTTATATCATGTCCGGTATCATGTCCGGTATTCGGTAGCATCGGAGCGTGTATAGAACCCCTAACCGTATCTTTATAAATATGTGCGTTTTTTGAGCTAGGAGTCATACATGTCCGGTTGAATAATTAGACTTTGGTGGAAGGAAGGCAGAAGGCAGGAGGCAGGAGGCAGAAGGTTTTTTCCTATTGTAACCTTGATTTTATACACAAACGATGCTACCGGACACGATATCAGGAGACAGGAGACAGGAGACAGGAGTTCATTAATTGATAATTGATAATGGATAATTACCTCTTGTTAAAACCGAGAGGATTGAATATAAGGAAATATTATTTCTTCTCTTGGTCGATTGGATATGGCGAGGGGACCAGCTCTTGACAGAGCCGCTCCGCTTTATATGTTGCGGAGCAAAATGCCATCTCTCGACCGCTTTTTTCCCCTTAAAAGGGGAGGTTTTAAACCAGAATTATTTAATTATTAATTATTAATGATTCGGTAAGAGGGTAGATGTGAGGAGAAATAATATAAAAAATTCAACCTACTCCCTACTCCCTACTCCCTACTCCCTATGCGTGATAGATATCTTCAACAATCAAAAATCAAATCAATTATTGCACTCTTATTCATCAATTATTTCTCCCTACTCCCTACTCCCTACTCCCTATGAGGGAAACCAGTCTTTTGACCTGACACAATCTCATAACTTAACTTGATTAGGACTTACGCAGATACGCTATATATAGCGCTCGAAACTATTGTCCAATAGTCTTTATACTCTATAAATAGTGCCTGTGCGTAAGTCCTGTTGATTATATGATATAATATGCTATTTTAGATAGGCTACGCTCACAGATACATGAAATCCATGTCTAACCAAGCTCAATTTTAAAATTGCTTTAAATATGAGTATAATTATTTTTGGCAGCATTAACATTGATTTAATTACAACTACTCCTCGCTTACCGACTCCAGGAGAAACTATTAATGGCAATAACTTTTTTACCGCAGGTGGTGGTAAAGGAGCAAATCAAGCTGTTGCTGCTGCTCGTCTTGGCATTCCCACAACAATAGTGGGGCGGGTAGGAAATGATAGTTTTGGGCAACAACTTTTGGCAAGTTTGCAAACTGCTAATGTTGACACAATAGGTGTGGTAGTTGATGAGAATATTCATACTGGGGTGGCAGTTATTGCTGTGGATGCTAATGGGGAAAATAGCATTATTGTTGTTCCTGGTGCTAACCATAGTATTAATAATATAGATGTGGAACGCCTGAGAAATTTGCTATTGGATGTCACAGTTTTACTTTTACAATTAGAAATTCCCCTAGAATTTGCTATGAGTGCAGCAAAAGTAGCTCAAGAAATGGGAGTGAAGGTTATTCTCGATCCAGCACCAATGCCAGTAAATTTTCCTAATGATTTTTATGGTTTGATTGATATTATTACTCCTAATGAAATTGAAGCAAGTCAACTGGTTGGGTTTGCAGTAAATAATCAAGAAACTGCTACTCAGGCAGCTATTGAATTATGTCGGCGTGGTGTAAAAAATGCTGTGGTGAAAATAGGCGATCGGGGTGTTGTTTGTGCAACTGAAGAGGAAACGTTTTTTCAACCTGCTTTTGTAGTAGAAGCGATCGATACTGTGGCTGCGGGTGATGCTTTTAATGGTGGTTTAGCAGCAGCATTGGATACAGGTTTGTCATTAAAAGATGCTGTGAAATGGGGTGCTGCTGCTGGTGCTTTATGTGTTACAAAATCAGGCGCTCAACCTGCTATGACAGATAGAAAAACATTTGACAATTTTCTTTTAAGAAGTTAGATATTTTGGGCTAATAACTTAAATAATTATTTTTTCAGCCTCCTAGTAATGACATTATTGTATAGAACCCCCGATCGTATCTTTTAGCTCTCTCCAGAAAAGAGGGAGTAGGGAGTAGGGAGTAGGGAGTAGGGAACCCACCCCTCGCCCCTCCCCCTCCGGTGGAGGGGAAGAATTGATGACACGCTCTACAATAATTGATTTTATTTTTGATGATTGGAAATATCTTTCTCCGAAAAGATATATGCTTAAGTTAAGTAATAGGAGCGTACACCTAAATTTTTAGAGATGCGCTTAGGGGTTCTATATATTTAGTAATCAATTGTAGAAAATTATGCGGAATTTTAAGAAGAAAATAGTTACTGATGAAGCTATGCGCCCTGTGGCAGTTTTAATTGAATATCAAGACTGGCAAGAAATAGAAAAGTTGTTAGCAGCTTCTCAGTCATCAGAAGCAAAAGAAAATGTAGATTTGAGTAAGTATGCAGGGATAATGAAACTGAGTATTGACCCTTTGGAATATCAACGAAAAATTAGGGATTAATGGCAGTAAAAGAACGTTTAATTGTAATAGCTGTCTGATAAACTATGACCAACGAGCAAGTTAATAAAGTTATAGAAATTGCTAGAAAATATAGTAATTTTCAATGTGTTCCCTGTTCTGTAGAAATTCAAGATTATTTGAAGGCAGAGGGGATTAATGCTAAACTAATAAAAATTAGCACTGAAACTAACAGATTGCCGTTTTCTATTATTACTAATCCTAAAGGAAGCGATCGCCCCATAGCTACTAATGGTTTTCATCAAGGGATAGTTATTACAACTCAAACAGAATTGGGTTCTACTAATATAGTTTTTGATAATATTTATTCAGAAGGAATTCCTTTAGATGATTGGTTAAATAGTTTTGGCGGTCCTCTAGTTGAGGACTTTGGTGGAGAGTTTCTAGTCACAGAAATAAGTTTTTAATCTTTCTATAGTCAATTAATTAATAAGAGGTAAAAATGGATAGGGTTTACGATATTCTCCAAAAAATTAAACATAAGCCAAATGTTTATTTGGGTAGGCCGTCTATTATGTGTTTACAAGCATTTTTATCCGGCTATAATGTGGCTCAATATGAGTCTGGCCAACCTCTAAATACGCCCTACTGTTTTGATGGTTTTCAAGAATGGATTCAAGCAAAATTTAAGGTTGATACCTCGAAATCATGGGCGAATATTATTTTGTTTTATTCTGAAGATGAACGGGATGCTTTGGAGCGTTTTTTTGATTTGTTTGAGGAATTTATTCAGGGCGATCGCCAGAGTGAAAGAGAATTTGACCGCAGAATTAAGAGGTAATTATGAAATTAAAAATTGATAAGGAAAGTGATGCTTTATATTTTCGCCTTGATGAATCTCAAATTATTGAGTCGGAGGAGGTACAACCTGGAGTTATTTTGGATTTTAATAGTGAGGGTAAGGTTGTAGGAGTGGAAATTTTGCAACTGAGTACGAGGGTGAAGTTAGCAGATTTGAAGGTTCTACAATTTGAAAATTACTGATAACTGAAAAGGGCGATCGCTCAAGAGCAAGAAGAGGCTAGACAAGGATTTGGCCACAGATACACGGATAATGTGAGATATAAATTAGCGATCGCCTCTCTCCTTTATTTTATCACTGAGGTATGTTATGACAACCAGAACAACTAAGGAAAAAGAAGTGATTCAAGAAGCACTTTTAATTCTTAAAGATCATTTAGAACCCTTAAAATTTTTCCAATTTGTTGCCGCTTGTAATTTAGGGGCAGGAGATTATCTTGAGTTCAAAGAAAAGCTATTTGAAGATGAAACCCACGAAAGCTTGTATCAAAAAATTCTTGAATTTAGAAAAGCTAAAGAAAGTTTAACAGAAGGAGATAATTTGACTGGGAATAATAATGAAAATTAATGTTACAATTACTGATAACTGATAACTGAAAAAAGCGAGTGGAATGTCTGAAGATGAACTTTTGTTAGAAATTGTTTTATTGCTTTTTCAGCAGGAAAAGATTAGTTTGGGAAAAGCAGCAGAATTGTTGAATATCTCGCAGGTTAGTTTTCAACGGTTAATTGCTAACCGTGGCATTTGCATCCATTATGATGTTCCTGAATTACAGGAGGATATTCGGCATTTGACTGGAAAGGGGTGGTTATGACTGTACCTCTCCAGTTGCCCCCTTTCAAAGGGGGGTTAGGGGGGATAAACCAGGCGATCGCCCAAATTACTGATAACTAATAACTAAAAAAAATGAATAAAGAACAAGTTTTGTTAGATAAATGGCGCAGTTTACCTGTGGAAAAACAGCAGGAAGTATTAGATTTAGTTGAACAATTTTATAGACAAAATCTGGATATAGATCGGGAAAATATTTATCAACCTAAAACAGAAATGGGTAAAAAATTATGGCAAATTCGTTCTCAAGCACTTGCTAAACAACCTAAGTTACTAACTTGGGATGAAGTTGAGGCCGAAATTAGCGATCGCCGAAACTGCTGATAACTGATAACTGATAACTGAAATGACGATCCCCAACGAGAATATGCGACTAGCTTATTTGTGAAGTTAGAGGTGTTGCCGAAAGCTAGATATCATAAACAACTGGCTGAAGTTGATTTTTATGAAACTTTTTTTGCTGGTTGTAGTATTTGGGCAAATGAACTGGAAAAGATTGTTGAATCTGCACAACAGTTAGCTTCTGATTTTGGGTTGGGGGCAATGGATGCTCTTCATGTAGCGGCAGCAATTTCTGTGGGTGCTGATGAGTTAATAACTACTGAAAAACCAAGTAAACCTATGCACCGAATAACTGAAATTCGGGTGATTTCTATTTCTCAGTAGTGGTGGGGTGGATAAGACACTTTTGGCTATTGGGGCGATCGCTCAAGGGCAAGAAGAAGCTAGACAAGGATTTGGCCACAGATGCACGGATAATCGCTGAAACTGCTGATAACTGATAACTGAAAAGGGCGATCGCTCTTGAGCAAGAAGAGGCAAGACAAGGATTTGGCCACAGATGCACGGATAATGTGAGATAGAAATTAGCGATCGCTTCTCTCCAGTTCCCCCCTTTCCAAGGATAAACCAACTGATAACTGAAAAGACCAATAACTAACAATGGACGAACAACGCATAGAAGCATACATCAACCTCATCCAACAACTGCTAACCCACCCCAACGAGGTAGTTAAAATCCTCGAAGCTAACCGCGAGTTAGTAGATGAAGGATTACTCCAAGTAATAGAACTTTATGAACTATTCGCAGAACAGGATGACCAAAATGCTCAAGAAACTGCTAGTTTTTTACGCCATCTTAGGAGCAAGCTTGCACAACTGCTGGAAATCTCAAAACCCTTTCCCTCAAATAATTACTTGTCGAAAGATTATTTTAATTTCTTGAGGGAGGCACTCCTAGCAACCCTCTGCAGCAACGGTGACCCCAAAGTTATCTACCCACTCCTACAAGCAAACCTAGAGAAACTCGACGATAACCTTGCCGATATATTACGAAACTTGGCAACAGCTAAACTCTCAGAAGTAGAAACAGAGACAGCAGAGCTGATTGCCGATGCTATTTGGAAGTTCACGAACTGTCTTAACAAATTCCCCCTCGGCAACAAAGCACATAACATGGAAATCGCAATCGCTAGTTACGAAACGGTGCTAAAAGTCTTTACCCGCGAGAGTAACTGCAAACATTGGGCAAGTACTCAAAACAATCTAGCCATTGCCTACGGTGACAGAATCAGAGGAGACAAAGCACAAAATATAGAAAATGCTATTGCTGCATATCATCTGGCTTTGTCAGTTTACACCAAAAAAGACTTCCCCATCAATTGGGCTGCTATTCAAAACAATATAGCCACTGTCTACCGTGACAGAATCAGAGGAGACAAAGCTGAGAATATCGAAAGTGCTATTGCTGTATATCATCTGGCTTTGGAAGTTAGCACCAAACAAGACTTCCCCATGGATTGGGCAAGTACTCAAAACAATCTAGCCAATGCCTACGGTAACAGAATCAGAGGAGACAAAGCAGAGAATCTGGAAAAAGCTATTGCTGCATTTCATCTGGCTTTGGAAGTTCTTACCAAACAAGACTTCCCCATGGATTGGGCAAGGACTCAAAATAATCTAGCCATTGCCTACGGTAACAGAATCAGAGGAGACAACGCAGAGAATCTGGAAAAAGCTATTGCTGCATATCATCTGGCTTTGGAAGTTCGCACCAAACAAGACTTCCCCATGGATTGGGCAAGTACTCAAAACAATCTAGCCATTGCCTACGGTAACAGAATCAGAGGAGACAAAGCAGAGAATCTGGAAAAAGCTATTGCTGTATATCATCTGGCTTTGGAAGTTCGCACCAAACAAGACTTCCCCATGGATTGGGCAATGACTCAAAACAATATAGCCACTGTCTACCGTGACAGAATCAGAGGAGACAAAGCAGAGAATCTGGAAAAAGCTATTGCTGCATTTCATCTGGCTTTGGAAGTTCGTACTTTAGAAGGAAACCCCATTGACTATCTCCAAACTACCAACAACTTAGGCAACCTCCACTTCAAGGAAGGCAACTGGCGACCTGCTATTGCTGCCTACGAACAAGCCATAACTGCAGTCGAACTCAGTCGCAGTTGGTCAACAGACGACGATCGCCGCCAAGAAATCCTGGAAGATGCAATTGTAGTCTACGACAATATAGTACAAGCTTGCGTGAGTACTAATCAAATAGAAAAAGCCTTAGAATATGTAGAACGGTCTCGCTCCAGACGGTTAGTAGATTTGATGGCAAGTAACGACCTCTACTCCCAAGGTGAAATACCTGCCGAAGTTCAAGAATGGTTAGAAAAACACGACGCTATTCAACAGCAAATTAATCAACTTTGGTCACAACAACAAGGAGACAGTCACACAGAAAGAAAAGAATTAGCAGCAGCAACCAGGGGGCGAGCTGCCATGAAAGCTAGAAACGACAGCATTGCGGAATTAGAAGCTCAAAAGCAGGAAGTCTATAAAAAAATCCGTAGTTTAGACCGAGTATTAGCAGAGGGGATGCAAGTTACCCCACTAGAATTTCCAAAAATCCAAGCATTGATACACCAACCGACTACAGCGATATTGAGTTTTTATAGCACCAACGACAATACCTATCTATTTGTAGTGCGACAAAATGGGGTTAAAGTTCATATCTACAGTGAGTTGAGGATTGAAAAACTGCAAAATTGGATTATCGACAGTTGGTTTAATTCTTACCTCTCATCCCGCGAGGAATGGCAACAACAAATACCGGAATTTTTGCAGGAAGTTGCCAGTAAATTGAGATTGGGCGACTTGTGCAAGTTTTACCTCAAAGACATAGAAGAATTGATATTAATTCCCCATCTATACTTACACTTTCTCCCCTGGAGCGCAATGCCAGTAACAGAGTCGGGAGACAAGAAATATCTAGGTGACTATTTCCGTATCCGCACCCTTGCCAGTTGCCAAATTCTAGATTTTTGTACCCAACGTCCAGAAGTCACAGCAGCAGAAGTAGATTATGGCATCGTAGAAGACACCCGCAACGACTTACCTTGTTCCAGCTATGAAGCGCAACATATAGCAAAAATGTATGGAGTGCCAGACAACCAACGCCTCCGAGGTGAAGCTGCAACTGTTGGCCAATACAAACTATTGTTGTCTCAGGTAAAACGGTTATTGTCAACCCATCACGCCCAATCTCGCATAGACAACTGTATGGAATCAGCATTACTTTTAGCCGATGGCAGAATTACCTTGGGGCAACTATTATCTCCTGCTTTCCGTTTCCCTGACTTAGACGAGGTATTCATCGACTGTTGTGAGACCAACTTTGGTCAAGTGCAAATGTCGGATGATGTATTGACATTAAATACAGGATTTTTGTGTGCGGGTGCCAGGGGTGTAATTAGCAGTTTGTGGTCAGTGGACGATCTAGGAACTTGTTTGTTTTCGATTTTTTATCACCAGTTGCGCAAAGAGGGAAAAAATCGCTCGGAAGCATTGCAACTAGGACAACGACAGTTACGGGAGTTGACAGGGAAGGAGTTAAAGAAGAAGTATAAAAAGGAATTAGAGGAGGTGTTAGAAGAGAAGTTGGAGGCGGCATACAAGCAACTTCAGGAAATAGAAGTCAGACGTAATAGTTATGCCGATGCGGCGGAGTATCAGGAGTTAGAGGAGGAGCGGGCGAAACTTAGCAATATTTATCAGCGTATTTATCAGACGAAGAATAAGCATCTAAAAGCAGCGTGTAAAAAGGAACATCCGTTTGAGCATCCGGTGTATTGGAGTGCGTTTATTTGTGCGGGGTTGAGTTGAGAGTTGTAGTGGATTGTTTCATCTTAAATGATGCAATAGGAAATCCACTAGAGATTGCTTCACTGTCGTTCGCAATGACAATTCTAATGCACTACTTTAGATGAAACAATCCAGTAGGGTGCGTTAATGAAATGTAACGCACCGCCTATCTCATATATTTCCTGCGTTACGCTGACGCTAACACACCTTACCAATAGCAGCGTTCATGCGTAAGTCCTGGAAATATTGAATCGAAATATTAACCATTAAATGTTTGTAGTGCGGGCATCTTGCCCGCGAGTATATATGATACAATTAAATCTTTTGCCCAATTTTAAGCTCTTCTTTCCTGATCAGAAATATTCAGAGTCAAGCAGTATTCAAAGGAAAAATACTCAGTAATCTGGGAACGCTGATATTTTCTACTTAAATATTTGGACTAACTTGAATTTTCTGAAAGATTCAAGGGCTTTTGACTGGCCAATTTATTGTCATTTCATACTCATTTCATACTCAATTCTGTGTAGTTTTTTTGTCCATTTGTTGTCTAAAAGAAGGCTGAAAGCCCGAAAACTGGTTATCTTTCCAGTAAGCGGGTAGGGGGAATCGAACCCCCATCATTAGCTTGGAAGGCTAAGGTTTTACCACTAAACTATACCCGCACTTATTTAGTTAATATAACATACTTTTCTAGAATTGCAACAAGTTCAGTAGAAAAAAATTAATCCTACATTTCGCACGACAAAATGTAGTATATAAGAAGGAGTCAGGAGACAGGAGACAGGAGACAGAATTTTAGAAGAAAATCATAAGTCAAATTCTCAGTTAGATATTAAGTATAAATACTTGCTAAATTATTGACTCCTATTGACCACTATAATTTTATTCTTATATCAAATCCGTTTAATTGGACATAAAAAAATTCTTCAATCGTCATAACTACGCTTATCTTTGTAATTCTTTCTCCTCCTGACTCCTGACTCCTGACTCCTGACTCCTGACTCCTGACTCCTGACTCCTCCTAACTTAACCATTCTATGGCTGTTTAACCGGATTTGATATTACTTCTTTATTTCTTACTTTTGACTTTTGCCTTTTGACTTATATATTTATGCTACGTTTTGTCGTGCGGAATGTAGGTTTTAGGCGCATAGTTGGGCAGAAAAATCACTCTTACAATTCTTACTTCTACCTCCTCGCTCATTCCCATTTCTCCTGTCTCCTGTCTTCTGTCTCCTGTCTCCTACCCCTACTAAAAGACTTTTGAGCGCAAACCCTTAAGTTATAGAATCTCGACTAACTACAAAACCTAAAACCTCTTCATCTATACCCTTCAACTTCAGATACCCATACTTTTTCACCTCTCGACTATCCACATAATTAGCAACAATCTGGGATACCAAAATTGTACTTGGCTCTGCCGCTTCCTGTAGCCTGGCTGCAATATTTACCGATGGGCCAATAGCTGTATAATCAGACCGCTCTGCACCACCAAACATTCCCACTACAGCATTACCCTGATGAATACCACAACGAAATCTCACTGGCGATGCCCCATTCTGGCCAATCAACCCCAGATTTTGCCACTGCTCATTTAATTTATCCAAAGCTTTTAACATGGCCCTAGCTGAAGCCACTGCTCGTTGCACCTGCTCATCTGGTGTCAACTCTTCAGGTGAACCATAAATTGCCATCACAGCATCCCCCACAAACTTATCCACAGTACCACCATTAGCAAAAATAGCTTTTGTCATCTCTGCTAAATATTCATTCAACAACTCAGCTATTCTACGCGCTTGCAAAAGATTCGACATCTGAGTAAAACCAACAATATCACTAAACAAAACTGTGACCAATTTTGGTTCTGGTCTTAAATCTAAAGCCAAGTCTCCCTGTGCTGCACGTTGCACCATTTCTGGTGGCAAAAACCGCCTCAGTACTGACTCTGTTAAATAGGAATTCAACTTTTGTACTTTTCGCTCAGTCTCTTTCAAAGCTAACAAATTATTGACTTCTGCCAAAAGTTCTCTATCATTAAAAGGTTTTGATAAATAAGCATCAGCTCCTCTTTCTACCCCTTCAATTCTAGTGTCTTCATCTGCTTTTGCTGTCAACAAAATAATTGGAATTCCTCGTAAATCTTTTTCTTCTCTAATCATTTTAATTAAATCAATACCAGATACAATTGGCATCATTAAATCCGTGATAATCAGATGAGGATGATGAGTTTGTGTAATTTCAAATCCCTCAGCTCCATTCCTCGCTGTTAACACATTAAAATTATATTTCCGCATAATTCTTGAGACATAGCTTCTCAAATCAGGGTTATCATCCACCACTAAAATAGTAGCTCCTGCTAAATCATTATTATTAACTTGAGCAATATTTTCTGCTTGGTCTACTGCTTGTAATTCCTCAGCTTCTTCTAATTCTGCTTCTACATCTGCAAACTCTACAGCTAACTTAGAAGCATTAAATTCAGCAGTTTTTTCTACTACTCGATCTGCTGGTAAATGAGTATTTCCTGTTTGTAGCCAAACTTCAAAAGTAGCACCTTGACCATAAACTGATTTTACATTAACTTGACCATTATGAAGTTCTACCAATTCTTTCACTAAGGCTAAACCTATACCACTTCCTTCATAAGAACGATTTGCTGACCCTTCTGCTTGTCGAAATCTCTCAAATAAAAACGGAATTTGTTCTTGACGAATACCAATTCCAGAATCTTGAACTTTTAATAGACAATTTTCCCCAACTGGTTCAACTGAAATAGTAATTGTTCCTCCAGCAGGAGTAAACTTCATTGCATTTGATAGCAGATTGTAGATAACCTTATCAAACCTGTCTATATCCAGATAAACTGATGGGCAATTTTCACTAAACTCTGTAACTAAATTAATCTGCTTTTTCTGACAGTAAGGGGTAAATGATTCCACAATGTTGCGACAGAAAGCTACAATATTACAGGGTTGAAAAGAAGGCTGCATTCTTCCGGCATCAATTCTTTGCAAATCTAATAATTGATTAACTAATCTCAAGAGACGACGAGAATTACGCAGGGCGATAACTCCTTGCTCTAGAGGTAAATCTCTTTTGGAATTAACTGCTTCCTCTAACAAACCGATCGTTAAAGTCAGAGGTGTGCGAAATTCATGGGAGATATTTTGGAAAAATTCTGTTTTGAGGCGGTCTGCTTCTATTAGTCGTTCAGCTTGTTGCCTGGTTGTTTGATATAGACTAGATTGTTGGACGGCGATCGCTGCTTGGGAAGCTACTGCCTCAGCTAGTTCAATTTCAGAAGTTTGCCATTGGTGTCTGTTATCATTGTGGCGCAGAGAAATACTACCAATTATTTTACCATCAACAGTGAGAGGTACTACCATCAAAGCGCGAGCATTAGAGCGTAAGGGGAGTTCAGATTCATTAAATTCTGAATTCCTATTCAGATCGGAAACTGCTATTGTTTTTTTAGTTTTTAGCAATTCCATTAAAATAGGATTATTACGAATGGGAGCAAATGACTGAGGTAATTTTACTTCAGTTGACGAGCTGTCGTTTTGAGCATCATATAATCCTACGCATTGAACATATTCGTCAGCTTCCGTCCACAAGGAGAGAACACAACCATCTACTTTCAATGCTTTGCCTAACTCTTGAGTGATAGCAGCAAAAATATCTTGGGGATTCAGACTAGAGCGAATGGCAGTTGTAATGGTATTGACCAGAGCTTCTCTTTGAGCAAAACTTCTTAGTCGCTCATAAGCACGAGCTTGTGATAGAGCTAGAGCAGCTTGCTCTGCAACCGTACTTAGGAGTTGTACTTCATGGTCTTGCCAGTTCCGGAGCTCCTCACACTGATGCAGTGCCAAAACAGCAATTAAGTCCGATCGGGAAAATAGAGGAACAATTAAACTAGAACGGATATTCTCCGCTTGATAAGCTTGTCGGCGTTTTTGCAGTTCTCTACTTTCTCCCTGTAGCCTTTCATCGGTTTGGATATCTGAAATAATTTCTACATCCGTAGTTTCCCAAATAATATGATTCAAGATTTCTTTTGGTACTTCAGTAGGATGAGGATTTGCTGATTGTTGAGGATTATATTCTTGATTTTGATAAACAAACCATTCGTCTTCTCCATTACCATCTTGAAAAGGACGACAAACAGCTAAACTCACCTCAAACATTTGGCCAATAGTTTCCACTATCCTTTGGAGCATCTGCCGATAATTAGGAGCAGAGCGAATAGTATTGGTGACTGCGTATAATAGAGACTCTTGTTGGAGAGCGCGTCTTAGTTCGTTAGTATGAGACTTGAGGACATTGTGAGTGTCAACTGCCTGTTTAACTAATCCTTTGAGTTCTTCTGCATTCCAAGGTTTAGTTAAATATTTAAAGACTTTACCAGAGTTAATTGCTTCTACGAGGTCTTCTACATCAGTGAACCCAGTTAAAAGAATCCGAATAGTATCGGGGTATTGCTTGGCAGTTAGACTCAAGAATTCTGTACCATTCATTCTGGGCATTCGCTGGTCTGAAATAATTACAGCTACTTCCTCAGATTTTTCTAGAATTTCTAGAGCTTCCAGTCCACTTTGAGCACGCAACACCTTGTAGTCTTTGTGGAAAGTACGGTAAAGAAGGTCTAGGTTGTCTGATTCATCATCAACAACCAAAATTTTCGGTTTAAGTTTTTTTCTAGAACTCATGCACCGCTCTCCGTGCTTTCAAGGCAGTAACAATCGATTATTATTTAGCAATTTACAGTTTTACAGTTTTATCTCAACGTTGGTTGAAGACCCGCGCTCTCCCGAAGGGGAGCGTCGGGATGAAAACCAATCAATTTTGAGGTTTTGTCAATAGTATGTTAGACTTAAAGTTTGGCTGCTGGGCTAGCAGTGTCAGTCTGTGGAGCGCGCCTTTAGACCGAAAAGAGGCTCGACCTTAGAGGCTGGTGCATTGTTAGCGCAGCTCCTCTGCAAGAGGCAGCAGAAAGACCTAATCAGCGATGGTTAGGAATCCCGCGCTGTCACGCAAGTGCAGCCTCGGGAGGATGTCAAAGATAGGACACCGTTATGCTGGACAACTTAATGCTAAATGTCCATTTACATTTGTATCATTAACCAAAAAGCAAATAACTTTGGTACTTGCTTCACTGAAAAAAGTTGCTTCAATCACAGTAGACATCTCCAGAAAAGAGGGAACAGGGAACAGGGAACAGGGAACCCACCCCTCGCCCCTCCCCCTCCCAACCCACCCCTCGCCCCTCCCTGGAGGGGAGGGGAATAATTGATAATTTCTTGATAAGAATTGATTTTATTTTGAATTTTTGGAGATGTCTAGTGGTTATTATTAATAATTTACTCATAATCAAGTTAATTAAATTTAATTAAATGAATAGTCTCTATCTTGGAGTTGATATTCAATTTAAGATACAGTTGCCTAAAATAAAATCAACTAAAGTTTTCTGAATTTCAGAATTTTTTAATTTTTTGGACTTTTACTTCTTGTTTTACATACTTAATAGGTTAAGTTAAGTTAGATGGGAAAATTTACAAGTATGTCCGAAGCGACTGGAACGGAGTGGAAAATTTGCACAGTATTCCGGACCGAAAGCAATCTCAAGGGTATGAGGTGCACCAATAATTGCGTTACCGAAAAGCGACCTAGACAACTTTAGTTGTCCTATGCTATTTTCTTAATATACAAATGTTTAGACAAAAGTCAGCAGAAGGCTAGGGTTAAACTTAAGCCGACTGTGTAGGGGCACAATGAAATTGTCCCCAAAGAGTGTATCTTTGGTCAGCGCTCGAAAAAACGAAGCAACAAGGATTTATCCTGTTGCGTAGTATCAACTTAGAATCCCCTCGGCAAGAGCTGCGGGGAGTAGTCAAATAGTCAAATTTATTCACGCCTACCTACTTAGTGGCCTTTCAAACTATAAACTAGCGCCCTGATTATTATATACAGTGACATCTCCCACACTATAGCGTCAGCTTAGTGTAAGCTCTCTCGTTTCGCAGCCCTGCCATTGCATCAGGTTCCACGAAGCTTTAAGGACGGAATACCCTGTCGCCCTATTTTTTATATTTATCGCCCCGTTTCCTAGGTCATGCTTCCCTACGGGATGCTGCGCAAACGCAAACACATAGTGGTCAATAATAGCACAGCAATGTGGGCAACAATGAGTTCGTATGTTTAATTCTTTAGGGACTTTTTTCCTACAATTTGAGCAATCTTGGCTAGTATTGTTGGGGTTCACTGCTATGGTTTTCACCTCCAGCATTTGCCTCCTGCGAAAGCTGTAGTAGGCTGCTCAATATAATTTTTTCATCTACAAATCACTTTGCCTACAAAAATGACTTGATTTATCAAAAATCCTAAAATAAGATATTTTAGCTTTAAACTTTTAACCGCTCAACTAAACTGACTCAAACTTACTCAAAAACCTGAAAGCTTAGTTCAACGCAAGTGGGTCAAACACTACAGGGTTAAACGACAAACCCTTTATTCCTTGGTCAAAGACATCAGGAATTACTTTTTTAATTATTTTAAATGACCGATTAACGTCAGCATTTAATAATTTATTTTTCCTGGTTTTATACAACCCTCTTGTTACTCTTTTTCCAATCAATTTCGGTTTTTTTTCTCCATATTTTGGTAAATTATCCCCATCTAAAAAGCTCGATTGAGATGTATAAAATTCTTCTGTAATTATTACTTTTATTCCTCTTAATTATTGGGCTTTAGACGTTCAACTAGCTTCATATTTTAATTGTAGCTGATAGTTACTCAATGGATAGACAACTGAAAACAACTTACTTATTTTAGTTTTATAGCTATAGCTATGAGTAAGTTTGATAAATTTTAGATAAGTTTTCGCTTTCTGTATTTACCAAAAAATGAGGTCCAAAGCCTCCCCTTTTAAGCTATCCATTACCCACATCTTTCTTAACATAAAACTTGACAAAATAGATGAGTTATGCATAAGTCTTGGATCGGCTTTTTCGGAATAAAAAACGTATATAAAAATACATTTTTTTTTGATGACTTCAGTAGTTTTACTTAGCTACTACGATTTTTTCTCCTTTCTCCCCTGCTCCCTGCTCCCCTGCTCCCTGCTCCCCTGCTCCCTGCTCCCCTTCTCCCCACAAGGGTTTCAAGACTTATGGGTAAGGGATAGCCTTTTAAGGGGATGAAAAAATATTCAGTTCAGTATTTCAAGCCTCCGGCTTTAGTGGTACTGATAACTGATAACTGATAACTGATAACTGATAACTGAAATGACCCCTATTGCCTAATTAAGCTTTTGCCTTTTCCTAGATTTTTACACAACTTCTAGACAACTGCTACATTTATTCTAGGCTTTTATATAGAATTAGGCTTTTATATAGAATTTAGATCATAGCTAGTAAATTTATTGTGAACCCTTTATTTTTTTTATCAAAGTTTCTACAGCCTCAAGCCCAGGAAAAATTGTCTAATGAATTTAGTTTTTTCATTCGGGTTGCTCAACCAAAGGATATCAACAGTATTACCGAAATTTTGACTAATAGTTTTTACTCCTGTCAAGGAATTATGGGTTATGTTCGTCCTTTTTTACGATTAGGTATTTACGAAGATTTACGCAATCGCATCCGTTCAAAAAGTGAGCATTATTTATGTATTGTTGCTATGGTTGTCGAAAATATTGAGTTTACCTGGGATGTATCTAATACTAGAGAACAAAATTTGGTAGGAACTGTGGAAATTGATGTGCGTTCGCGAAGTGGGATGGATGTCCTTTTGCTTAACTCTTGGCAATTAGATAATTTTGAGTATGCTTACTTATCAAATTTAGCTGTTGATGTTAACTATAGAAAATTAGGAGTGGCTCAAAAATTGTTAAGTTATTGTGAACATAAGGTATTAGGATGGGGTTTTTGTGAGTTATACCTTCATGTATTAGAAAATAATTATACTGCTCGAAGACTTTACGATAAAGCTGGTTATCAATTACAAGAAGTTGAATGGACTTTCGGTTCTTTACTATTTGGGCAACCTCGAAAGTTACTTTTGCGTAAATCTTTTTCAAAATAGGGAGTAGGGAGTAGGGAGTAGGGAGTAGGCAGAAATAATTGATGAAAATTAAATTATTAATCTAGGGAGTAGGGAGTAGGGAGTAGGCAGAAATAATTGATGAAAATTAAATTATTAATCTAGGGAGTAGGGAGTAGGGAGTAGGGAGTAGGCAGAAAGAATTGATGAAAATTAAATTATTAATATAGGGAGTAGGGAGTAGGGAGTAGGGAGTAGGCAGAAAGAATTGATGAAAATTAAATTATTAATATAGGGAGTAGGGAGTAGGGAGTAGGGAGTAGGCAGAAATAATTGATGAAAATTAAATTATTAATTATTAATTATTAATTATTAATTATTACCCCGCCATTTACTCACAACATTACCTAAATTTGTTGGCAACCAAGCATCATATTGAGAATAAATAGGTAATCTTTTAATTAGCTGCCATCCTCGAAAACGCAACACTTTTGCTAAAGCTTGATAATGGGGATGAGGATAATCAGGGTTTACTTCATCATGGATTCCAATTCCTCCTAAGTCACTTGCACCAGCTTCTATGCAAGCTAATAATATTTCCGGTTTTGTAACTAAATTAGGAGGAATTTGTAACGTAATAGTTGAGGGCAGAATTCGACGAGCGATCGCTACAACATTTGGCAACAAATTGATGTCGAAAGCTTCACCATTCCATGTTTGTTCCTCCCCAGGACTGTAGGGTTGTAGAATAACTTCTTGAATATGACCCCATTTTTTATGAACATTAGCGATCGCTATTAATGTTTCTTTCCAGTCAGTTACAGTTTCTCCAATTCCTAATAATAAACCAGTAGTAAATGGAATTCTTAGTTCGCCAGCTAATTCTAATTGTTGTAAGCGTAAATGTGGTATTTTACTAGGAGCATTTTTATGAACTGTTTGTAATAATTTAGGTGTCATCTGCTCCAACATTAATCCCATTGACACATTGACTTGTTTTAACTGTTTCATTTCTTCTCTACTAAGTGGCCCAACATTAGTATGAGGTAAAAATCCCAAAGATAGAGCTAGTTTACATAAGTCATAGATTAATTTTAACCAAGTTGGTCTATTTTTGCTGTTTGGATGTACTTCACCACTCAGAATTAAAATTTCAATTACACCTTGATTTTTTAGGGATAGTAATTTGGCTTCTGCTTCTGATAGACTCAGCCATGAACTTTTGCTTGGATCTGAGCGAAAATTACAGTAAGTACAATGATTAAAGCATTCATAAGTAGGAACTATTGTATAAGCAGGACTATATGTAACAACTCTAGACATGGGTGAAGTGTTAAATTTAATTAGTCAAATGTGACATACTCCCACACTATAGCGCCAGCTTAGTGTCAGCTCTCTCGTTTCGTAGCCCTGCCATTGCATCGGGTTCCACGAGCTTTAAAGACGGAATGCCCTGCCTCCCTATTTTTTATATTGATCGCCGCGTTTCCTAGGTCATGCTTCCCTACGGGATGCTGCGCAAACGCAAACACATCGCAGTCAATAATAACACCGCAATGTGGGCAAGAATGAGTTCATATGTTTAATTCTTTATCAACTTTTTCCCCACAGTTTGAGCAATCTTGGCTAGTATTTTTGGGGTTTACCTATAGTTTATTGAAGGTATGGGGACAGATTCTCCTTCACTTATTATATCATGTCCGGTTGAATAATTAGACTTTGGTGGAAGGAAGGCAGCGGGAGCTGGAGGCAGGAGGCAGAAGGTTTTCTCCTTTTTTCACCTTAATTTAATTTTATACACGCTCCGATGCTACCGGACATGATATTACTAAGAATTCATTTAGCCCCATATCGATTCCCAGAGTATTTTTTAATGTAGGTTCCACTTCACAACTCAAAGCTGGAACTGATTTGTCTTCTAGGGATAAAGTCACATAATAACCATCAGCTAAACATAAATATGACGTATACAAAGCTTAATAAACAAAACTTATAACTGAGTTAAACAACACTATCCTTAACATACCTTTACAAAACGAAATAAACTAGCTATATTATTAATAACGGAGCAGGGAAATAAAAAAACACCTGCACCACCGTACCTCGAAAATTTCATACATACATAACAGCAATCATAATTATGACAACTACCTTACAACAGCGTGAAAGCGCTAACGTATGGGAAAAGTTCTGTAGCTGGATTACCAGCACAGACAATCGTTTATACATCGGTTGGTTCGGTGTATTAATGATCCCTACACTCTTAACAGCTACTATCTGCTACATCATCGCATTCGTAGCAGCTCCTCCTGTAGACATTGATGGTATCCGCGAACCAGTTGCTGGTTCCTTAATGTTCGGAAACAACATCATCTCTGGTGCAGTAGTAC
>NZ_JAAHHG010000141.1 GCF_010692555.1 Okeania sp. SIO3B5
AAGATGCGAGTTGCTTCCCCTGGCGTTACATAATTTTTGCTCATTTCCTTTCCTTTGGTGTTTTCATTTTCTATTTTAACAGTATTTGCAGGAAATTGCCAGGGTTTTAAAAATCTAGTCACGCACCACCACTGAAACCCACATTCCGCACCACAAAATGTAGCATAAAAATCTAAGTCAAAAGTTAAGAAGTCAAAAGTCAAAAGTAAGAAGTCAAAAGTAAGAAGAAAATTATAGTGATCAGATAGAATCCGGTTATATAGTTACACTTAGGACGAAAGAAGGCAGAAGGCAGAAGAGAATATTGGTTTAAAGGGAGAAAGTTTTTTTGTCACTAATTACCCGGACATGATATTATTATCATTTTTGACCCTGAAATAATTCTATTTAGGGCTTGCTGATTAAATCTAAAATAATTACCAGATAAAGGTTTTAGCCTTTTTAGGTATTGAAAAAGTACATGGTTTTCAGCTCTTAATGCTCAAAAAGGAGCGCATTTTTAGCGCATAGTTGGGCAAAAAAATTCTCCCCTACTCCCCTACTCCCCTACTCCCCTACTCCCCCGCTCCCCTACTCCTTAAAAAAGACTTTTTCAGCTTCTTCCCTTCTGCCTTCTGCCTTCTGCCTCCAGCTCCCGCTGCCTTCTGCCTTCCTTCCTCCAAAGTGTAAGTACTCAACCAAACATGATATTACCCAGGAACCTGCCATATTTTAATTGTCCGATCATTACTCCCACTAGCTAAACTTTTACCATCCCGACTAAACATCACCGAAAATACATCACTTGAATGGCCCTCAAGAGTTTCCAACAATTCTCCAGTAGTCACATCCCATAAATTAATAATCCCATTGCGATATCCACCCGCAACAATTTTTCCGTCCGGACTAAACACAACAGACAAAACATCGCTCATACCATATTTCAAATTCTGTATAGGTGTCGAAATAAGTTCCCCTCCATAAACCTGCCATAACTTAATCGTGCCATCCCTACTACCACTAGCTAATGAGCCACCATCTGGACTAAAAACAAGCGATCGCACCCAGTCAGAATGACCCTTAATTGTAAACAGCTCCTTCGCCTTCTGAAAATCCCATATTTTAATTGTTTGGTCGCGACCGCCACTTGCCAATATCCCACCATCTTTATTGAAAGTAACACTACAAACCCGGTCTTTATGCCCAACTAGAGTAAACCAGCGTTTCGCCTTCTGCAAATTCCAAACTTCAATTGCCTTATCCCTACCCCCACTGGCCAATGCCTGACCATCTGGACTAAATGCCACTGCATCCACCCAGTCAGAATGACCGATGAGAGTAAACCAGCGTTTGCCTTTGTTCATATCCCAAATTTCAATAGTCTTATCCCGACTCCCACTGGCTAACATTTCTCCATTTTCACTAAATGCCACAGTTTGTACAGAGTCGCCATGACCAGTAAGAGTATACCAGCGTCTGCCTTTGTTCATATCCCAAATTTCAATAGTCTTATCCCGACTCCCACTAGCTAAAATTTCTTCATTCGGACTAAATGCTACTGAATTTACCGAGTCAAAATGTCCGGTCAAGGTAAATACACATTTCCAAGTTGACTTTTGCGGTTGAGGTAGAACTGTCGGTTGGATAATATGAGGTGGTGCAGTTATGGAATTATTTGTTTGTCGAATTGGTGTGTATGTAGATATTGGTGTTCTAGTGGGGGTGGGGGTAGGAGATGGCGTTGGTCTTCTGGTTGGGGATGGTGTGGGTGGAGAAATATTAGGGAGAGTAGGGAGTTTCTGTTCTGGGTTTAATTCTTTCATTACCTCAGCAGCAGACTGATAACGCATTTTTGGGTTAGTGGCCAGCATTTTATCAAGAATTCTCGCTAACATACTATTAATAGACTGATTCAAATAATCTCGCCACACCCATTTATCTTTCATTACATCAAATAGATCGAAAGGAGATACTTGAGTTAATAAATGAATACAAGTTACTCCCAAACTATAGATATCGCTAGCAAAAATAGCATGACCTCTTACTTGTTCTGGAGCTACATATTCCGGACTGCCAATTATTGTTCCAGGTTGCATTAAAGCACTTCCAGTAATAACTTTAGCTGCACCAAAATCAACTAATACTAATCGATTTGTATTAGTCATCCATCCTGTAGTTTGTGGTGGAAAACTACGACGAATAATATTTTCTGGTTTGATATCCCGATGAATTACTTTATGTTCATGAATAAACTGTAAAACTGGTAATAATTCATTCAATATTTGTTTAATTTGATTATCTTTAAATGGACCTTTTTGAGTTGATTCTTGAGCAAGATTAGAACCATCAATAAATTCCTGTACTAAATATTGATTATTATCCTGTTCAAAGTGAGCTAATAATTCTGGAATTTGTGGATGTTTGCCAAGTTCATCTAATCTAACTGCTTCTTGTTGAAATAACTCGGCAGCTTTTTTTGGGTCGCCAGTATTTTGAGGTAAAAATTGTTTAATTACACAAGGAGGGTGAGAAGGTTTGTCTTCATCTACGGCATAAAAAGTCCGACCAAACCCACCCCTTCCTATAGGTTTCATAGGGCGATATCTTTCTCTCAGCAGTAATTTTGCTCCACAGGCAAGGCAATATAATGTCCCTTCAGGATTTTGTGGATTTGGGCATTGAGGATTTAGGCAATAACTCATATTAATTAAGATTGGGCTACTATCTCTATGTTAATTCTTCCCTGGGACTGAGTGCTAATTGCCTTAATTAGACTATAAGTCTAGTGCCACTACACGAAAGTTAAAAGTTGTACGGGGGAATGGCCATTTGCTGACGCAAAGCTGCCGCTAACACCCGTAAAAAAGTCAAAAGTATTGATTTGTAATTGTTTTAGGATATTGAATGTGGTGTCGTTGGTACGATATTTTTTTGTCTTTCAGGTAATCAATCAGGCTTTTTTCCATATATTGGCCAATTTAGCTAACTAAATCTGCTCCTTACTTCATAGTTCTACACTTGGGGTCATTTCAGTTATCAGTTATCAGTTACAGCGTATTTTACTTTGATGAGGTACACCTACGCGAGCAAGATGCTCACACTGATAGGATTTAATTATTAATATCTGTACTTCATATACTTGGAATTTGCTGTATCAGTTATCAGTACCTCTGACTAAAGCCCTTAAAAGGCTATGCTTTATAAACATCTTTCTTAACATAAAACTTGACAAAATAAACAAATTATGTTAACGACTTTAAAAATCTTTTTCTAGAGAGAAAATGTATTTAAAAGTACATTTATTTTGAATAATCAAGTAGTTTTACTTAGATACTATGACTATTTCTCCCTTCTCCCCTTCTCTCCGTGTCCCCGTGTCTGGTGCGTCTCCGTGTGCTCGTGTCTGAGGAGTTCCTTATAAGGGATAGCCTTAAAAGGGGAGGCTTTGGACTTCATTTTTTGGCAAGAATGAAATGGCCTTACCTTGCTCAGGGGAGTTGGGCAATCGAACAAGGTAACAACATTGTCGATTTTCGACAAGATTTACAGCAGATTCTACCAAGCGTGAGATACACCTATCGCTGGCAAGATGCCCGCACTATAAACATTTAATTATTAATATCTGTGGTTCATATACTTGGAATATGCTGTATATTTGCTGTCGAAAATCGACAATGTTTTGATTTGCTTGTTCTAGAAAGGCTAAAATTTTTCAGCAGATTGAAAACGTGGAACAAACCCAATAGTCTGCTTGCTAAGGCTGGTTAGGGCGATCGAACAAGATAACAACATTGTCGATCTTCGACAATATTTATCTTCGCTGTCGAAAATCGACAATGTTTTGATTTGCTTGTTCTATTATTTATAGATAATCAGAGAAACCGTATATTTATCTAAAAGAAAAAAGTGCAAAACCTTAAACCATTATCACCAAATAGGAGAAAACAACTTTATGAATTTCCTCAAACAATTATCAACTACTGTTACTGGAGCAACAATTATCGCCTCAGTAACGGCAATGTCAGCTTTAAGTAGCAAAGCTGCCACAATTGTTTTTTCCGACTCGACTTTCAACGATGAAGATTGGAAAGTAACTTCCTTTCTTCGGGGTAACGGTCGAGTAATAACTGGCAATCAAATTACTTCAGGCGACAATCAATTTCGACAAATTATCAATACTTCTGATTCTGACCCAAGAATGACCTCATACACCATCGGGTTTCACCAACAAATCGGAGCAGTGTATAACCCTCAACTACAAGGAGCAATTTCTTCCCTAGATTACTCAGAAAACTCCATCTTATTCGGCGGCTATTATAACGGTCAAACTACTGGAGTAGCGTTAACACAGGATGGAAAAGTTTACGCTTTTGGGGTTGGCGTTACTCCAGAACGTAACTGGACAACTAAATCGGTTAACAATTTGCAAGAGAGCGATTTTTCTTTAGTAGGAAAAGTAGCTCAAGACCTAGATTTGCCATCAACAGTAGCACCAGTTGATTTTGGAAGCGGAACCGAGCGCCCAGATTTTTCCTCAACAGGGACACCTATTGAGTTTGGTTTCTTTCGTTCAAATACAACTTGTCCAACTTGTGGCTCATATAGAATCGTTGCTGGTATCGACAACTGGTCGGTGACAATTAAGACAGAAGAACCAGAAAAGGGATCAACGCCTGAACCCAGCTCGATGTTAGGCTTGTTTGCCTTGGGTGGTTTTGGTGTTTGCTCTCTTTTATTGCGTATATCGCAATAATACAATGTAATATATTTGTAGTTGAAAATTGATTATTCATTAAAGAGCGATCGCTCTATTCAGATATAAACGTCGTAGCTAACAATTAGATCCCCTCTAACCCCCTTCTATTAGGTGGTTTCGATCTTAATTCTCTTTTATTGCGACATACGCAATAATACAATGTAATATATTTGTAGTTGAAAACTGGTTATTCATTAAAGAGCGATCGCTCTATTCAGATATAAACGTCGTAGCTAACAATTAGATTCCCCTTAACCCCCTTCTACTAGATGGTTTCGATGTTAATTCTCTTTTATTGCGACATACGCAATAATACAACGTAATATATTTGTAGTTGAAAATTGGTTATTCATTAAAGAGCGATCGCTCTATTCAGATATAAACGTCGTAGCTAACAATTATATCCCCCCTAACCCCCTTCTATTAGATGGTTTTGGTGTTCATTCTCTTTTATTGCGACATACGCAATAATACAACGTAATATATTTGTAGTTGAAAATTGATTATTCATTAAAGAGCGATCGCTCTATTCAGATATAAACGTCGTAGCTAACAATTAGATCCCTCCTAACCTCCTTCTATTAGATGGTTTTGGTGTTCGTTCTCTTTTATTGCGACATACGCAATAATACAACGTAATATATTTGTAGTTGAAAATTGATTATTCATTAAAGAGCGATCGCCTTAACAAAACCAAACTGTAGGGGCAAATAGCCATTCGCTCCTACAATACCAAATTTCTATTTTTATATTATTCAAAAAATATCTACCAATTTCAGAGGTGTAAATTATGGGTTTATTCTGGAATAAACAAAACAAGCAAAAACAAAATCAATCTACCAAAAAAACAAGACGTAATACTTTTATCTTAGAAGAAATCATCAGCCCTAGTGCAGAATTTTGCCCCGCACCAACGGCTTATGTAAGCGGTGCTGCTTGTTTGGTTTTGGCAGCAAATCCAGATTTGAGTTTCCAGCAGGTCAAACAACTATTAACAGATACGGCCACAGATTTAGATGTGCCTGGATGGGATGCTAAGACTGATGAGGGATTAGTAGATATTAAAGAGGCAATTTCTCGCGCGCCATTTATCGAACCTCAAAATCCCGATTTTTCCCTACAACCAGATATTGGGCAGCCATTCAGTGGGGAAGATCGAGTCAAGACATTAGCTAGACCAGCTTTTTCTGGAACTGAGGCAGTTATTCAGCAACTGCAAAATACCCAGGAAACGTTGTTCGAGCAGTGGAATGTTTTGATAGATTTGGGCAACCCATTGACAAATCTGTCAGATTTGGAATTGGAAATTGAGGGTAAGATAACTGAGGCGTTGGAGAAATATAAACAAGTTAGTACGGATGCTGAGATTACTACTACCCAAGCACAACAGTGGGTGGAAGCTTTGGCTTTGGCAACTCAACATTATCAAATTGAGCAGGGGCGACTACAGGCGCTTTTGGCCAGACAACAAGAACTAGAGGAACAGTTATATCATGTCCGGATAATCAGTGAGAAAAAAACCTTTTCCCTTCTAAGCTTTTCTTTCCTTCTGCCTCCTGCCTCCTGCCTTCTGCCTTACCTTCTCCAAAGTATAAGTATTCAACCGGACATGATATTAGCAGCATCTGGGGAGGAAAAATCGGCTTTAGAAGCTGAAACGCAACAGTTGTTGGCTGAAATTAAGGAGAAGATTAACCTAGCAAAGTCTGATGTGACTGATGCACAGGCAAAATTGACTAATTCTTTTGCTAATGTGGATGACAGTATTGATGATGAAATTGCTGCTGATGAATTACCTCTTCAGGCGGAAAAAGATTTATTGGTAATGTACAACCCGGTGCAGGAGCAAAAGTTGGAAAGGTTGAATTTGTCTATTGCTGTAGCTGAGGCAGAATTACAAAGGCTCATTGCTGAAAAGTTGCCTGACCAACAGAAATTAACTGACGCGACTGAGGAAAAGTTACTGGCAACTCAGTCTGAGGTGGAGGAAATTCAGGCCAGGTGTTCGGAAACTCAGAGTAATTTGCAAAATTTCCTGGAAACTGCTGGTGTTCTGTTGCCTTATCGGGAACGTTTGACTGCTGTGGAAAAGACGATTCAACAGTTGCAGGATGAAAAGTTACAAACTGAGGAAATGATCCAACAGCTAACCGTTGCTTTGCGGCAAACCTCAAGCGATACTTTGACTCAGCAACTCTATCGCTGGCAGAATTATTTGGAAACTACAACGTTGGAGTTAGACTGGGCAAATTTGCAGAAAGACCAGTTAACTATGGCGGTTGCAGATTCCCCAGAAAGGTTGGCTATTTCTTCTCTAATTGAGGAATTGGAGGCAGCTAAAAATTCTACTATTGCGGATAATATACCAGTAGAGCAATATCTCAATCTTCTCCGTGGTATTGAAGGTAGGGAGGCAAATTTTCTGGAAGGGTTTGATAATTTAGAGCAACGTTTGGCTGCTGCTGAGACGGAAAAAGTTCAAGGGCAGGAGTCTCTGGGCGAGCTTTATGATCAGTATCGCAACCTTGGTTTGCAGAAAGTAGAGTGGGAAGATAATCTGATTCCGGCAAAAGAAAATCAAATTTGGGCAAAAGAGTTAGAGATTTTGGGGAGTGAGGAGGCGATCGCTCAAACTTATGACAGTTTAAATTATTTGGAAAGTCAGTTAACTCAGACGGTAGCAAAGGTGGATGAAATTCAGCGGCAGGAAGCGGTTGTCGCTGAAACTCAGGGGCAAATTACTGATATTCAGAATCAGATTAGTGCTAAGGATGCCGAGATTCAGGAACAACAATCTGTTGCGCAAGGTTATCAAAATCAAATTAATCAGGCTTATGCTGCTGCTAACCATCATGAACAACAACGGCAGTATCATCAGAATTATGCTAATTATTGGAATGGACAGATTGGCATATTCAAAGAAGCTTTTTATCTGATACATAATAAGGATGTTGCCGATCATGTGTGGGTCTTGGGATGGTTGTGTAGTGGTTGGCAACACTATTGGCACTGGGGTAGATTTGAAGGTCGTTCTCCTAACCCGGAAGCAGCAGCTAATAATGCAGCACAACAGGGAGATGTGGCAATCGTACAAACACAACAGTTAAGTGCTAGCTTGCAGCCAGAAATTGTCATAACCCAAGAGGAAATAAACAAACTCAACCAAGAAAAACAACCTCTAATTCAGCAACAACTACAACAGGAATTAGAAACTGTTGTACAACAGATAAACGCCTTAGAAACTAATATTCAGCAAGAGCTACAAAAAATAGAAAGCTTAAATAACCAATTACAACAACAGGAACAAGAGTTAGACAGATTAAACAGTGAACTAAATAATCTCAATCAACAAGTCTCACTCCTAAAACAACAGTTAATCGACAAATACCACGAAATAGAAATTACCAACAATTATCTGTCGCAAGTCAAAGGAGAAATTAAGCGCCTAGATAGTTGCTTAGAGCTACTAAACCGGACTGGAATCATTGAAAAACAATATCAAGATAATTGGCAGCAATGGCAAACAGCCAATCAAACCCGAACCGATGCTACAGAAGCCTTAATCGCTATCCGTAAAACAGGAGCAAGCGATCGCTCAACTACAGTTAACAAACATTTACAGCCATTACAAACCCAGGAAAACCAACATACTCAAACTATTGCTGCTGCTGAAGCTCAGATGCAAAACCTAGCCACAGAATTAGTACAAACGGCTCAACTTCAGGGAGATGCTTTACGTCAACTCGTTGGCTTTGGCATTCTGGCATCTGAATCCGATGTTGATTTCTTCTTAACACAAGTCGAGCCACAAGTCAATAGCTCCATCCAACAATTACGGGAGCAGGACACAGAATTAACTGCACAGGTAGAAAATGCCAAACTGCGGACTGCCAACGCCGAACAAAAATTAGCAAATACCACCGACAAAACCAGCAAACAAGCACTAACTAATTTAATAGAACAGTTGCAACGACAGGAGACAAACCTCGAAGAATTGAAAACACAAAATCAGAATGCAGCAGATGAACTAGAAGACTTATTAAACCAAGCTAATGCTGCTCTGACACTATTGCGGCAAAAGCAAGAAATAGAAATTCGACAAAAATTAGACAGTAACTACAAACGTTTACAAGCCTTAGAATCTCAAAATAAATCGCCCAAAACCGGGAGACAGAAATAGATGCAGCAGTGGAGGCGCGACAAGAAGAGAGAAAAATTGTATCCTTTGAAATTTTGAAATTTTGTACATCTTGCTAGAGTGAGTTAACCAAAAATATACAGTTGTAAATATTCTAGGCGCGACAATGAATTAGCCCAGGGGGAGTAGGGGAGTAGGGGAATAATTTTTTTTGCCCAACTATGCGCTCCTTAATGCACTCCTTTTTGAGCGTGAAGAGCTAAAAACTAATACCATTTCTCATGCATTCTTGCTACATCTCCTTGAGAGTAGGGAGTAGGGAGTAGGGAGTAGGGAGTAGGGAGTAGGGTAAAAAGAGATAAGATATCTTGGTTTAATGCCGATAATCGTCACAAACATTATTCAACCATTATTATTACTTAATAACTGAAGTCCTATGGGAAGTATAGCATTATTTTTGGGAATTGGTATAAGGTATTTCAGAGCTAAAAAGGCACTTACCTTTATCTGGTAATTATTTGAAATTTATTCAGCAAACCCTATTTATAGTTTTGGACTAGAAATTGTATAATTGTTAATAACGATGAGTCAACCCAACTGAACTTAATAGCCATGTCTGCCAAGGATGTTTATCACAATACAGTCAAGGTAGCCCTCCAAAAAGATGGTTGGCTGATTACCCACGATCCACTGGTGCTGGAGTTGTCTTCTAGTCGGCTGGAAATTGATTTGGGTGGAGAGCAGTTGATTGCTGCCCAGAAAGACAACATCCAAATTGCTGTTGAAATCAAAAGTTTTTTATCCCCTTCTACAACATCAGAATTTCATCATGCTTTAGGACAGTTTTTAAACTATCGAGTTGCATTAAAAGTCAAAGATCCAAATCGAGTTCTTTTTTTAGCAGTCCCAGTTAAAGTATATCGTAACTTTTTCTCTGGAGAACTAGCACAGTTGAGTATTTCTGAATACCATGTTAAGGTACTGGTTTTCGATCCCGAACAAGAGGTGATTGTACAATGGAACAATTAGAACAATATCGCCAATTGGTTCAGCAGGTATTACACAATAAGTATAAGCCTTCCTATGGAGACATAGAACAATTTACGATTGTCGATACCCAAAACGATCATTATCAGTTAGCAACTGTTGGCTGGGATGGCGATCGTCGCGTATTTAGCTGCTTAATTCATATTGATATCAAGGGCGATAAAATTTGGATTCAGTATGATGGTACAGAGGTAGGAGTTGCCAATGAACTGATTGAATTAGGAATACCAAAAAAATCTATCGTCCTTGGTTTTCACGATCCAAATGCTCGGAAGTTTACAGAATTTGCCGTTAATTGAAAACATCAAACGATCTGCCTGTTTATCCTAATCCTTAAATAGGGCTTGCTGATTAAATCTCAAAGCATTGACTGATATTGGGATTAGCCTTTTTTAGCTTGAAAAAAGTACCTGGTTTTCAGCCCTTCACACTCATACATGGAGCGCATTTTTGGGTGAGGGAGGCAGAAAAATCACTCTTGCTATAATGAACGACTACCTTCTCTATAACTCCCATTTCTCCTGACTTTTAACTACTCCCTACTCCCTTTTTCCCCTCCAGGGAGGGGTTAGGGGTGGGTCCCTACCTCAACAAAAAGACTTTCCATACGCAAACCCTAAATAAATTGGGTGTTAGGGTGATATCATGTCCGGTAGCATCGGAGCGTGTATAAAATCAAGGTGACACTCTTGAGAAAACCTTCTGCCTCCTGCCTCCAGCATAGCTGCCTTCCTTCCACCAAAGTCTAATTATTCAACCGGACATGATATGAATGGCCATTCACCCCTACAAAATAAATTAGCTATCTTTAGATGACTTCTGGTTTGAGCCAAGAAATAAATTTCTTGGCTTGGCTTGGCGGATGACTACTAAACGCCTTCTTCCTTCTTCCCTCTTCCTTCTTCCTTCTTCCTTATAAACTTCTTCTCAATAAGTTCCCCAGCTTTAATAGATTTCCGCAGCCAATTTAATTCCAAATCTAATTTTTCTGTTTCAGTTAATTCCCAATTATTGTGCTGTCGTCGCAAACGATTTGTCATATCATATAAACACAAAGCAACACTAACTGAAATATTAAAACTTTCACTAAATCCTTGCATCGGAATTTTTACGGATACATCTGCATTATTTTGGGCATATTCTGACAACCCATTAATTTCTGAACCAAACATTAACGCCACTTTTGTATTTACAGATAATTCTTCAATAGTTATTTGCTTTGTATGGGGGGTTGTTGCTGCTATAATATAACCCTCACTTCTTAATCTTTTTAAACATTCTTGAGTATTATTTATCCCTTGTTGATTATAACGATATAATGTTAGCCAGCGGTCTGAACCAACACTCACACCTTGAGTAACTGTGAATATATTTTTATTCTCTATAATATGCACATCTTGTACCCCAAAACTGTCACAACTTCGGAGTACAGCACTAGCATTGTGGGGTTGATAAATATCTTCTAAAATAACAGTAATATGGCGAGTTCTTTGCTGCAAAACAGATATTATTTTTTCCCAACGAGCATGGGTAACAAATTGACCTAAATAACTAATTAATTGTTGTTTTTCTTCTAGTTGCATTCAGCATTAATCTAATATTTATATTTACCGAAAAATTAAGGTATAAAGCTTCTCTATTAATGGATAAAAAAGCAGTCGAGGTATGGTGAGGAGACCTCGTCATATCCAATTAACCAAGAGAATAAAAAAAACTTTTGGTTAATCCTCCTTAAATTTACAGGAAGAGGTAATTATTAATTGTTAATTATTAATTGTTGAAATAGAAACTGCTACTGTAAACATTCAGCCATCAACTATTCCTTTTAGTTTATGATAAAAGCGTTATTAATTATCTTACTAGAAAAGTTGGCTCCCTTACCCTTAAATTCTATATTAATTTAAACAGTTTCCTTAAGGATAGAGTTTTGTTGCTGAAGTCCGCAGTTCCCGCAGGAGGCTAGCTGACTGCTAATAGCTGTTTGCGCAGCATTCCGCAGGAAATGCTTATCTACTATTTTCATCAATCGCTCTTAACTTTGAGTTTCTCTTTGTGCTTTTTTTTAGCAAAAAAACGTTCTTGCATTACTACTTTTAAAGTTGGCTTGGGAATATATGGTTTCACAAGTTCTTCTACAGCCATTTTCCTAGTTTCATTATTATTAACATTAACTTGATAAACAATATTATTATCAACATCTAATCCAGTTAGCCACCCACTACGAGGATGATAGGCACTTGTGTCAATATTCAGCCAACCTGGCCCACGAACTAACTCTCCAGGCTGAACATTATTAAAAGTAAAAGTTATAGTATGACCTATAATTATTAACTTATTGGGAAAGTAAGGCTTTTCAATAGAATGAAATTCTTTGCGAATCCAACAATATTCATGATAGGTTTGCTTTTGAATAGGTAATTGTGGATTTACCCCTGCATGAACTAACCAAATATCTCCTAAGTCTAGATACAGAGGCAGCGATCGAATCCACTCTATATCCTCATAAGGCATAATTCCTGTATCTCTATAACTTTCTACCGTTTCATTCCCTCCACTGTAAAACCAAGCTTCCCATGCTCCTTTTTTACCTCCTTTATCTGAGAGAGCTTGAATCATCATTTGTTCGTGATTTCCCAGGAGACACTGATAGGAGCTTTTTCTGACAAATTCTATTACTTGAGAACTTTTCGGGCCTCGGTCTATTAAGTCCCCTAAAAAGTACACATTTTCATCTTTTCCAGGGGCGATCGCCTCTAGCAAAACCATCAGACCATCATAATGCCCATGTACATCGCCAATTATAATACGTCTCTGTTTCATTTGTACTTCTAAAGATTTTCTATAATATCTAGTTTGCCTATATCTACTTCATTACATTAAATAAGGCGAAATAAACTTTTTTTTGTTAAATTTTAATGTTAGAAAATTTAATTCAAACATCTAAATATATTATTCATTTTATTTCTACATATTATAGCATAGTTTCTGAAGTCAACCGACCCGAATTTTCCGATAAATCCAGATTGTAACTAATTTGAAACAAATTGTAGCTTCAATTAAAATTCGGGTAGGCTTAAGCTAAGGCGCATTTTAAATGCGTCTTAGCAAGTCAGAAGTTATATAGAATCCGGTTGAATAGTTATTGTATAGTTGGGAGTAGGGGAGTGGGGGAGTGGTGGAGATCAAAGGCTTGAAGTAATTATAGAATTATCAACATATACTATATAACCGGATTCTATATTAGAAGTCAGAAGTTTGCTCAAATGTATATCGGGGTGGTACTGGAACAATAGATGTATATGGTCTTGTTCACCGTCAAAGCTTAGCAGCCTACAGTCTTGCTGTTCGCTCCAAACCTGCAAATATTTCATGTAGCCGTTCAATCATTGTCCCAGTAAAGACTTTATGCCTGTATTTTGTAGTTAATACGTTTAGGGGCTTTTAAGTCAGAGACAGACCTTCCTTTTGAATAAAAATCATTTTTCACGCGCTAATTATAAAATATTGTGTTTTAATCAGTGCATATTAAGATATTATCACCGATGAAGTATACTTACCAATATCGTATATATCCAGAGACTAGCCAGAAGTTGACACTAAACAACTGGCTCAGAATTTGTCGGTATTGGTATAACAGAATGTTAGGAGAACGTTTTAACTGGTGGGAGGAAAACAGATGTCCTATAAATGCTTGTCCTCTAATTTCTCATTTACCTCAATTAAAAGACAAACCAAATTACTATAACCAGAAAAAGCAATTACCAGAACTGAAAAAGGCTATAGTAGAAGTCAAACACTCAGGCGAGCATCTGGATTTTTCCCAAGCTTATTCAACAGTTTTGCAAGATGTTTGTAAAAGAGTAGAAGCAACATTTTCGCTTATTTGTAGCAGGCGATCATAATGGCAAACGAAGCGGTCAACCGAGATTTAAAAATCAATCTAGATATCGTTCATTGAACTTTCAAGAGTGCCGATGATTCTTGGTTAAAATTTTCATCAATTAATAGTAAATGGTTATATATATCAATTCCTAAAATAGGTTTGATTAAAGTCAGAACCCACAGACCAATACCTGATGGAAGCAAAATCAAACAAATTTCACTAACAAAAAAACTGATGGTTGGTGGATAAATTTAAGTTTAGAAGATAAGTCAATCCCTGAGTTGAAAACTGACAAGATTCAACCTACTTGGGAAAATTCAGTAGGTTTAGATGCTGTCCTAAACAAAGATATTTATTTAGCTACATCAGAAGGGAAGAAATTACCTTCTGTGAAACCTTTAAGAACAAACCAAGAACAACTAACCAAAGTATCCAAACGCAAGAACAAACGTAAAAATGGTAGTAAAGCTAGGCGTAAAGCACGCAAAACGCGAAAGTAAAATCCATCAAAAAATAGCTAGAAGTCGTAAAGATTTCCAGTATAAAACAGCCCACAAATTAACTCGGACAGGTAAAAAAGTTGTAAGCATTCAGCTATTAGCTGTCAGCTAGCCTCCTCCGGAGGAACTGCGTTAACAGCAACAAGACTCTCCTATTAAGGACAGTGTTTAAATTAAAATAGAATTTAAGGGTAGGGGAGCCAACTTTTGTAGTAAGACAATTAATAAAGCCTTTTATCCTAAATTAAAAGCAATAGCTGATAGCTGAAGTCCGCAGTTCCTCCGATAGGAGGCTGGCTGACGGCTGAATGCTTACAAAAAGTATTTTTCATAGAAAAGTTAAATCTAACAGGATTAACTCGTAGAAATAAAGCAAAACAAGATGAAAATGGAAAGTATTTGCCTAATGGTCAATCTGCTAAGTCTGGATTAAATAAATCTTGGCTTGATGCTGCGTTTAATCAATTCTTTCAAATACTAGGTCAGGTAGCCGAAAAAGCTAACGCTATAGTGATAGAATGCAAACCAAATTATACATCTCAATTGCTTTGTTATAGAGATGAAATAGTGTTTACAGATTGCAGCATCAGAGAGTATTTTGATGAAGAATTACAGTTGAAAATTGATAGAGATATTAATGCAGCAATCAATTTGAAACGAGTCGGGCTGGACTTGTTCGGTGACGATAAACCGCCGTCAAAACAAAGTGGTTATAGCTAAATCTAAAACTGCTTCTGTTTCTAAGGAAGTTCTGACCGTCTTTAAAAGGCATTTCTATGCCTACACAGAAAGCGGATGCGTCTGTGTAGGTAAGTCACTAAGTTCATGTCCGGATAATCAGCTATAAAAAAACCTTCTCCCTTTGAACCAATATTCCCTTCTGCCTTCTGCCTTCTGCCTTTCTTCCACCAAAGTGTAACTATTCAGGCGGACATGATATAAGTTCATGTCCCTAAAAATTTAGTTACTTAAAGCACGCAAGAATTTTTGAACTTCAGCTAAAAATCCTTTCCGTTGTGGTTTAGCAGTAGTTTGCCCTGAAGAAGTAGAGCTGTCTGTTTGAACTGTAGTAGTAGCTTGAGCTATAATTATTTCCAGCGTATCTCCCATAGGTTTTTCAGGCCGCTCTGCAATCAATTTATACTGGCCATTTTCCTCAAGCCAAACTTGCCACGGAGAAGGATAACAACGATACAGTGCTGCCTCACCAAAAGACTTGATATAATAGCAAGATTCAATAGTTTTAAGAAATCTTTCCCGGAGTTGACGTGCTGCATAACCAATTCCTACTATAGATATATCCTCTAATTTTGGAATCAACATCACAACTGGGCGATCGCCTGCTAGATTACATAATTTTTCGGCCTGGGCCACTTCTACCGAAGAAAGGGCAATTAACAGAAAAAATTCGTCTTCCGGTGCAATTTTGCTGTCAACTGGAGACCTGCTTGTACCAATATCTTCTACTTTTACTTTAAAGGGTGCTTCTTGCCAATCTCGTCTTGCCAATGCTGCGGCACCAGTATCAGGAAAGAAAACTTTTGGTTGAATACCTACTTCAAGTAAAGCAGGAATAAATTTGGCTGCTAGAGATTGAGCTTGAAGTTCAATTTCTGGAATAACTATTTCGATTTGGATTCTACTATAACCATCCTGGAGAGCTGCCTTAGCAGCTTCTATCCCTTGAGCGAGTGCCTCATCTATGTCATTGGGTAGTTTATTCATCTATAAAGAGCTATATTTTTCAACTATACTGTAATTGATAGAAGATGTTCTACAATCTTCACTACTTTTCATGATAAATAAAAGTTGAACAAAAGGAAAATATGACACATCCATTTGACTATAATTTAGAGACTCTTGAATCTTTACAAATAAGTCAAGTTGAGCCTAACCCTAATACTCGTAATGATCCATCTCAAATGATAGCAACAACTTTAGCGATAGGAGAAGAAGGTGGTGACATAACAACAGCTTTTGATGATTCAGAAAATGGTGGCGAACTTATAGCAACAACTTTAGCCATTGGAGAAGAAGGTGGTGCCAGTGAACCTATAGCAACAACTTTAGCCATCGGAGAAGAAGGTGGTAATCTTCCTGTACCAACGACTCTAGCACTGGGAGAAGAAGGTGGTGTCGATCCAATAGGAGTGCCACCCCAAGAACCGACAACTGAAGCTATAGGAGAAGAAGGCGGTTTTACGACTCCTATAAATACTATTACTCAACCAAGCTCAGAAGAAGGTATCGCAACAACTGAAGCACTGGGAGAGGAAGGTGGTATGACTCCAATAGGAGTGCCACCGGTAGAACCGACAACTAGAGCAGTAGGGGAAGAAGGTGGTGCGGCTCCTATCAATAATGAAACTCTTACTCAACCAAACTCTGAAGAAGGGATAGCAACTACTCTAGCACTAGGCGAAGAAGGTGGAGTCACTACTTTGGCAATAGGAGAAGAAGGTGGTGTTACTACTTTAGCAATAGGAGAAGAAGGTGGTTTTACTCCTCCTATTAATAATGAAATTATCACTCAAGTAGGTTCGGAAGAAGGTGATGTCACTACTTTGGCAATAGGAGAAGAAGGTGGAGATTTTAATGAAGAGATTTATCGGCAATCTTATCCTGATGTTGATGTTGCTATCAACACAGGAGTATTTAGTTCTGGTTTAGAACATTACATTCAGTTTGGACAATTTGAAATTGAACGCATTGGTTTTTTTACGGACAATGATAGTAATGATATTATTAATGCTTTCGGCAACAATACAAAAATTATTGGTGTTAGCGTTATTGGATATGACATCATCAACGATCTAATTATACCTAGTGATTCGGGAACGGGAGAAATTGATATATTAATTGGTACTTCGGGAACAGAAGGAGTAGATACATTTATACTTGGTTCTTCCACAGAGTCGCCTTTTTATGTTGGTTTTGGTGATTCAGACTTTGCTTTAATTCAAAATTTTGATGGCCCTTTAGATCGAATTCAGTTATCAGGAAGTTTGAATGATTACAGTGCTGAAATAGTGAATAATTCAGTTCATATATCTACTATTTCAGGAGATTTGATTGCGATCGTAGAAGATGTTTCATCTCTAGATAATTTAAACCTGAATTTTATTTAGTTAATAGACTTCTCCAGAAAAGAGGGAGTAGGGAGTAGGGAGTAGGGGAGTGGGGGAGTGGGGGAGTAGGGGAGATAAAGACACCTAGAAATAAAAATAAGAGTGCACAGTTTTAGCTGTGTCAGTCTAGTAGGGGGAAAGAATTGAGAATTTATGTGGGATAATTGATTTTATTTTTTATTATTGGAGATGTCTAATAATATCATGTTCGGTTGAATACTTATAATATCTGTGGATCGAAGGCAGGAGGCAGGAGGCAGCTATGCTGAAGGGAAAGAGCAAGGTTAGATCGCAGTTGTTTTTTTATAACTGATTATCCGCAATTCGCAGCTCCCCTGGAAGGGGAACATGATATAAGGGGGAAAGTGAAATTGTTAAGTAGAAATACATTTAAACTCATAATATCTACGTTTTTTTCTCCTAAGTCTTCCTTTTATTCCTGATTTCCTTCCTTCGGTGCCTCCTGACTCCTAAAAAATAGCCTAATATCATGTCCGGATAATTAGTGATAAAAAAACTTGTTCCTCCTTATATGATAGTTTTCATAAGGCTTGAAGTACATCAATGAATGATCCCCCGCGCATCCCCCTTAAAAAGGGGGACTTCCAGTTCCCGCCTTTTCAAGCTTATATGATAGTTTTCATAAGGCGTGAAGTACATCAATGAATGATCCCCCTAATATCATGTCCGGATAATTAGTGATAAAAAACTTTCTCCTTCTTTTCTTCTTTCTTCCCTCCTGAATTCTGTTTGCGTAGCATTCCGTAGGAAATTCTGAATTCTGAATTCTGAGTGTTTATTTATAACTGTTCAACCGGACATAATATAACTATTTGTAGCAAACAGTTGTCAAATTGGTATAGCACTACCCATTAAGGTTAGAACATTTCCCAATGCTGTTCGCGGAGCGTTTCCGCACCGAAAACCCTTTGACAGTCTACTGTTCCCTGTTCCCTATTCCCTATTCCCTATTCCCTAGCGCGTAGCGCCATATAACTTTAATGAACATTTTAATTCTGGGCAATGAAGAAGATATTCATGCTGCCCATCTCAAACAATCTCTAACAGAAAAAGGAATAACAGTTGATTATTTAGATACTCGTTTATTTCCTACTAAGTTAAAAATCACTTGGCAACCTCTTACTCACACGGGATGTTTAATATTTCCAGATGGCAGAAAATGGGATTTAGCAGATATAAATAAAATTTTTTGGCGGACTTTTGCCGGGGTTAATGTTCCAAAATTAACTGATTCATATCAGGAGAGAATAGCAGTTAATGATTCGATGGGTTTATTACGTTCTTTTATGCGGTCTCAACCTGAAAAATGGGTGAATAGTTGGGAGGCTTATGAATTTCATAAAGAAAAACCATTACAATTAAGTTTAGCCAATAAAATAGGTGTGACTATTCCAGCGACTATTATTACTAATAACGCTGATGAAATTTTAGAATTTTCTCAAGCATTTAAAGATGTAATTTTCAAACCTGTTTATGGAGGTTCTCATACTCAGTTTTTAATGAAAGAACATCTAGAAATTAATCGGATGAAATTAGCATTAAGCATTTCTCCTGTAACTATCCAAGAATTTATTCCCGGTACAAATATTCGTAGTTATGTGATTGGGGAAAAAGTTTATTCTGCTGAAATTAGGAGTAGTTCCTTAGATTTTCGGGAAGATCGACGAGCAAAATTAATCTATTTAGAAACACCAGAGGATATGAAAATACAATGTTTAGCTATTACTAAAGCATTTGGATTAAAATGGACTGGTATTGATTGGCGATTTAAACCTAATGGAGACTTTGTTTTCCTGGAGGCAAATTTTAGCCCAATGTTTCTTCATTTTGAAAGAGAAACAGGTTGTCCGATAACTGAGGACTTGATAGAATTATTAACAAGTTAAAATTAAACAAAAATATTTATAATAAATATAATTGTTATATATAAACAAGTTCATATAATTATTCTCAAGGAGTTGGTAATGTCTGTACAATTATTGCGACGATTATTTACTAAAGAGTTGGTAATGTCTGTACAATAAATTCATATAATTAATTATTCTCAAGGAGTTGGTAATGTCTGTAGAATTATTGCGACGATTATTTACTGTAGATGAGTATTATAAAATGCTAGAAGCAGGAGTATTAACAGAAAATGAACGAGTAGAACTAATCCGAGGAGAAATTGTCAAAATGTCCCCCATTGGTATTCATCACGCAAATTGTGTGGACAATCTTACCGAACTGTTCATTTTAAGTTTAGCAAAAACTGTTACTGTGAGAGTTCAAAATCCTGTAAGATTGAACGATAATTCTGAACCAGAACCAGATATCGCTTTACTGCAACGACGGCAAGGATTTCGTCGCACTCAACACCCTCAACCAGAAGATATATTTCTCCTTATAGAGGTGTCAGATACAACACTTAAGTATGACCAAGAAGTAAAAATTCCTTTATATACTGAGAATAATATTGTTGAAGTTTGGTTAGTAAATCTTCCTCAAAAATGTCTGGAAGTTTACCGACAACCTACTGCGAATGGTTATGAGATTGTACAGACTTTTAAGAGCGGTGAAACTTTGTCAATTCAAGCTTTGCCTAATATAACTTTTACTGTTGATGAAATATTGGGAGATTGAGACAAATTGTCAACATTAATTACTCAATACTATATAAATTTCTTCTATTTTGTAACCATAATTTCAAATCAAATCCTGTAGTTTGATTTATATAATTAAAGGCTTCGTTTCCTGAAATTACTTGCCAACCTCCCATAGAGCAAGCATTTATAGCTTGAGGCAAATTATCATTTCTAAGTATTAGTAAAACGGGGTTGTATCCTATGTTATTTAGTCTAACTGCATACTGCCTGAATTTCTTTAGAGTTCCTGAATCTCCCGAACCAATTCTATATTTTGTATCAATTGCATCCAACCCAACTACAAAGTCGCATAATTCATCATTACCATCTCGAATAGCTTCATTAAAATTATCACAAGTTTGTCTACAAATTTCTTTAACTATCCGTTCCCAACACATTCCTAATTCTCTGCCCCAATATTGTTTATTCCTTGCTTTAATTTCTTGATTTAGTCCAAATATAAGCATCAAATCATCTGCTTCTAAAGACTCTTGAGTAAATATTTTGGCAGCGAAAGATTGGCTGTATTTTTGTAAAATTATCTCTAAAGAATTATTTAATCGATCGTTATTCATTAGACATCTCCAGAAAAGAGGGAACAGGGAACAGGGAACAGGGGACAGATAAAAGGGGGGAGTAATTGATAATTTATGGATAATAATTGATTTTATTTTTCATTTTTGGAGATGTCTATTACACAATTTTTTTCAAAACAACTACCGTATCATGTTTGATTGTACTTGCCCAATTTACATTTCTAGGAATATTCAATTTGCGGTTTTTTAACAATAGATGAAAATGAAATTCTTCCTGGAAACCAACATCACAAACGATTTCTGTTAAAATACTTGCAACTGGAATATCAACGCCACAAATTTTACTAAGATCGCCTATAGAAAAACAATAATATCCCTCCGGTATTAAACAGGAAAAACAGCTTTTAAAATGTTGCTGCATATCCATAAAATACTTGTATACAACTCTTGCTCTAAGTTTATTTTGACCTGTAGATGCTTGATATTTTTTACCTAAGTAGATATCTTCTATTAACTTATCAAGAAGTTGATAACCAGTTTTACCAAGCTCCTTACATTCTTGCTTAGGTATTCTCTCTGTTCCTATTTCTTGAGAATATAAATTAAGTCTCTCTTGATTACTTTTCAA
>NZ_JAAHHG010000142.1 GCF_010692555.1 Okeania sp. SIO3B5
TGAAGTATGACAATGTATCTGGTATGATTAAAAACCGCAACCCACCCCCATCCCCTCCCAGGAGGGGAGCAAGAGGGGTGAGTATCAGATTTAGGATGGAGAACCCATACGGACTTTTTTAGAAGGAAAAGCAGGAAAATATGGTCGCAATTTCAGAGTAATTAGTCGCCCTTGAACCTACATCTCAAATTTGCTCAAATTGTGGCTTTAAAGGTGGAAAATTAGACCTTAAGGTGCGAGAATGGGAGTGTCTCAACTGCGGTGCAAAACATGATAGAGATGAGAATGCAGCGATAAATATATTAGTCGCTCCTTGGGCATTCGGAGACGAAAAACGGACGTGGAGGCAAGCGTAACCCACCCCCATCCCCTCCCGGGAGGGGAGCAAGAGGGGTGGGTGCAGCAGCCTGTGTTAGCGACAGCTATGCGAAGCAAAACGTCAACCCGCCGAGGAGTTACGGCTCGGTAAGAATCCCCGTGCCTTGAGGTCGGGGAGGATGTCAATAATAAATTGTTATATCAACTCCGGATAATTAGTGATGAAAAAACTGCTCTTATTACACAGGGCAAATATCCTTATCATCCCTACTCCCTACTCCCTACTCCCTTATTTATAAGTATTCAAGCAAAAATGATATTTCATTAATTGATAATTGATAATGGATAATTGATAATTACCTCTGGTTAAAACCGCTACGGAATTGAATATAAGGAGATATTATTTCTTTTTTTTCCTCTTAAAAGGGTCGGCTTTAAACCAGAATTATTTAATTATTAATTATTAATTATTAATAATTCGGTAAGCATTCAGCTATTAGCTTTCAGCTCTCAGCAACAAGACTCTCTCCTTAAAGACAGTGTTTAAATTAATATAGACTTTAAGGGCAAGGGAGCAAACTTTTCTAGTAAGATAATTAATAAAGCTTTTATCGTCAACTAAAAACAATAGCTGATAGCTGATAGCTGATAGCTGACGCCTGAATGCTTACAATGATATTAATTTAGATAATTGATCAACCTATATTTTCGATATTCAGATAATCAAAAAAATTAGCTTGGTGACTCAAATGCTAAATACAGCAGATTACAGGTATACGAGGTACAAATATTAATGATAAAGTCTTTGTAGGCATCTTGCCCGCAAAAAATTTACCTCACTGATATTAAATATGCTGTATACAATCAAAATTAAGTATTTTTCAATTAATTATTGGATTAATTATTTTATAGACTATGAATAAAGAAGAAAAACCAGTAAACAAAGAAGAGCAAAATGAAGAAAATCCATGGATTGAATCAATCAAAACCATAGGACTTAGCGTGATTTTGGCTATTGGAATTCGTCAATTTGTTGCTGAGGCACGTTATATTCCTTCTGGTTCAATGCTACCAACATTACAAATTAATGACCGTTTGATTATAGATAAATTGGGTTACAAATTTAGAGAACCTCAAAGGGGAGATATTGTGGTTTTTAATCCGACAAATGAACTGAAAACTCAGTATAAAGATGCTTTTATTAAACGCATAGTTGGCGTACCAGGAGACCGGGTGGAACTGAAAAATGGAAAAGTATATGTGAATGACAAAATAGTAGAAGAAACTTATGTTGCTTCAGATTTGAATCCTGCCGAACTTGAGGCGAGAAAAGTTAACCACCAAAAAACAAGAATAGATGTTTGTCCCCCTGACAAAAGATTTCTTTCTCAACCTGTGACAGTGCCTCCAGATTCCTATTTAGTCATGGGAGATAATCGTAATCATAGTTACGATGGTCGGTGTTGGGGTTTTGTACCTTATGAAAATATTATTGGTCGAGCTATATTTCGCTTTTGGCCACTGAATACCATTGGTAATATAGATGAACTACCATTGTACAAATGAAATTTATGAAGGTTGGCACTACCACAAATGTTCAGAATTATTTCCATAATAGTCTGTAATGCCAGCCTCAAAGTTAAATAAGGCGACACAACTATTGATTAATTATAGATAATAAAGTAGTGACTAAAAATCAGACTTTAACTTAACTAGAACTTTGAGGTTCATTTTCGTCTAGTTCCGTATCTCGGAAATGTTGGCGAATAATTTCAATTTCAGGTTCTACTTCAATCCACAGCCGCGCACCACCTGCTTGACTCTTGTTGGGTTTATGAGGGCGATAGACAATTTTGCAATTTCCCAGAATTTCTACTTCGTGGCAGTGATGGTTTTTGCCGCCTTGTTTGACAGAAATTGCTGGAAGAGATGTGCCGTGGTCTCGGTTATAGTCAATTTCTTTTCGTAGCACATGGATAAAAGTATTGCCTGTACGGAATCCTTTATTCCAAGTTCCTTTAGGACCTCGACGACCTGGAGTAATTTCTGGCATTCCTCGACGATTTAAAGGAATTACCCAAAACCGTTTGACTTTTTTGGCTCCTTTGAGACGACCTTGCCTGAGAAGTAACCTGAGTCTAGCAGTAGAAATATTTAAAAGAAAAGCTGCTTCTGTTGTACCAACTTTATCTGGTTCAGTGTTTGTATCTTTCATAAACTGTTTCGGAACATATAGAGGATAAGTGAGATAAGCACTTACGATCAAACAACAAAGGATTAAATTTGGCAATATTTGATTTTCCAATATGGACTTATGATAGTAATCTGAGTAGGAGATTTTACAATTACCCAAAATTTCAACTAAATTAGGAGAGCTTCATAAAAATCATATCCTTTAAAATTCCAACTCCAGGACACGACCTTAAATTTGTTTTCTTAACCAGGGAGTAGAGAACAATTAATAATTAACAATTACCTCTTCTTTTCAAGGAGAAGAGAATTGACTAAAAGGATTTTTTCTCTTTTAAAGGAGAGACTTTAAACTTTAATTATTCAGTAAAGGTCAAGTTTAAGACACGGCCTACAATTTGTTTCTCTAACCAAGGAGTATTGGCGGAACGGGATTTTAAGCTTTGTCTATCTACTTGCCAAGTTTTTTGAGGGGCAAATAGGGTAATATCTGCTCCTTTATTAGTATTAGGAACAATAGCTCCTAAATTTACTCCTAAACATTTTGCTGGATTGGTACTCAAAACTCTCCATAAATCCATTGCTGATAATTCTTGTGTTTCTACCAGACTTTGCCATAGTAAAGGTAATGCTATTTCTAGTCCTATTGCTCCTGTGGGTGCTTCAGAAAAAGCGACTGTTTTTTCTTCGTAACTGTAGGGAGTATGGTCAATAGCAACAACATCCAAAACTCCATCCTTAATACTTTCAATCAAAGCCAAGCGATCGCTAATATTTCCCAAAGGAGGATCTAAACGTAAATTTGGATCGTAGGGAAGGAAGGAAGAATTTAAAGTATACTTCCCGTCAATAGCTTGAGTATCTAATAATAGGTGCATCCAAGTTGTACTAGCAGTAATAGGTAAGCCCCTACTTTTAGCTACTCTAATCAATTCCACACTCCGAGCTGTAGAAACCCGCATAATATGGACAGGAGTTCCAATAGCATCTACTAATTCCAACACAGCAGCTAAAGCGGAAGTTTCAGCCATTGTCGGAACACCAGGCAAACCCAAACGAATAGAATCATACCCCTCTCGCATCACCCCTTTACCTGCCAACCTAGAATTATTGCAACATAAAGCTAGAGGTTTATTCAGAGGTTTGAGATATTCCAAGACTCGTCGTAACAAACCAAGATTTTGTAGAGGCAAACCATCTGCAAACCCCACAACTCCCGTTGCTGCTAATTCTCCCAACTCGGTCATTTGCTCCCCTTGTAAACCTTGGGTAATAGCACCCCAATAATAAAAGATGGGAGTAGGGGAATAATTTTGGGCTAAATTTTGCAACCTGGCCAAACCAGCGGGATTATCTACAGGTGGAAAAGTATCGGGCAAAATAGCTAATCTAGTAAAACCCCCTGCTGTAGCCGCTTGAGTTAAAGATTCAATAGTTTCTCGTTCCTCAAACCCTGGTTCGCCACTATGAGAATATAAGTCTACTAAACCAGGACCTAAAATTAGTCCGTGGGAATTTTGAATTTCTGTTTTGGTGGGGAATTCAGAAATTTGTGTCTCAACTGCTGCGATTTTACTATCGATGATTAATACATCAGCAATTCTGTCTGTATTGGAAACTGGGTCTAATATTCGGACTTGTTGGAAAAGTTTGCTGTTCATCTGAGGAAGCTGGTAGGTGCTATACCAAGGGTGAAAAAAGAATGTGTTTGAATCATAAGAGCGATCAAAAGAATCTACAAGAGTTGACTTCTCCCCGCGCTCTTCGCGACGGGGATTCTTTAAGAAGCAGTCCAAAAATGAATTCTTAAGGGCGTAGTCAAAGCGCCTCTAGTTAGTTGACTCAAGTTAAGCTTAAGTCTTCCAGATACTTTGCGGAGGATATTTGCTGCACCATTGCAATCAGCATTAATTAAATAGCCCGCAACAGATTGATACAAACCTCGTTTAATGCGTTTTCCTGATGGCTCCCAGTTGTCGGGTTTTTCACCGTATTTTGGGAGAACATCATTATCTAAAAACGATGCTTTTGAGGTATAAGATTCCTCAGTTTCTACAAATTGCAATCCATATAAATTGCATAGTTGTTCGATTCTGTCTTTGAGTCTTGCAGTAGGAATTTGTACAAACTTTTGATTAGTTTTAGTTCCTAATTCAATGGATTGTTTTTGACCTTTATTCCAACCAAAAACCACTGTACCAATTCTATGTTTAAGACAGTAATTTATAACTAATCGCGCTGTTTTATTGACGGCATCCCGCATTTGGCGATTACGTTTTTCTGTGATCCGAGCCAATCTTTTAGACCAAAATCCTTGAGGTTTATTTTCTTTAATTGTAGCAATTTGTTTATTGTACCACTGATTTTTTGACTTTATATGTTTCCCGTCAATAATAAAGCTATGACCTTGAGTATCTACACAAGTTAACCAGTTGTCTAAACCGTGGTCAATAGAAAGTGCCTGACCAGCATCTAGCTTAACTGACTGAGTTTTTATTTCATAAACAAACTCGGTATAAAAGCAACCGTGACGGGGTAAAATCCTAATTTCTTTAATCGAGTCCCAATCTAAGTTACTTGCCATCGGAATGTAGAATGCCTCCAATCCAAACCATGCTTTAACCTTGCGTCCTAATGGAACTCTAATTCCGACTTCCGTGAGTTTCAACCATTTCTTAGGATAAGAAACAGTAAATAAACCCGGTTTTCGATAGTTAGGTGGTTTGGGTTTATCTGTCAGTTCACCTTTCCAAAACAGTTTTAATAACTCTTTAAAACTACTGAAAGATTCAACAACACCGTTACATATTTGTTGAGCGCTAGAAGCATACATCGCATTAAAATGTCTATTCCATTTCATCTGCCCACAAAGTTCGCCTTTTTTGACAAATTGATTTTCTTTAAACCAAACTTGTCGGGCATAATAAACAGAGCAATTAAACACTTTGTTGGCCTCACCGCACAAATATTCTAATACGGCCCGTAGGTCTTTATCTGGATGCAATAAAACCTGTTGGCATCCATAACTTTTTGCTTGTTTCTTAGTTCTTTTACTCATGTTTTCCATTATCATTTATTTGTCGATAAATATCAACCTATCAACATGAAAGATCAACAAAAAATATACCGACATGGCAACCATTCAGTAGGTTTAGCCCACGTCCATTTAGTCTGGATTCCCAAAAGGCGCAAGAAAGTTTTAGTGGGCCAAGTAAAAATAAGATTGGCAGCGATTTTATCTGAAGTTGCCACAGAAAAAGGTTGGTTAATTAAAGGATTAGAAATAGCCCCAGACCACGTTCATGTATTAGTAGAACATGGTTCTGATGTAGCAATTCACAAAATAGTTAAAGCTTTAAAAGGCAGGTCATCGAGACTGTTGCGACTGGAGTTTCCTGAGTTATGCAAGCTGCCTAGTCTGTGGACCCATAGTTATTTTTATGACACCACTGGAAAGGTTAGTACAACTAAGGTTTTGGAGTACATTAACGACCCTCATCACGGCGACTGAAGTCGCGCCCGTCGTTTTTCGGCCCCGCGCCTAAATTGACGGGGCGTGACCTTACTCCCGAAATTTTTCCGTGTCTCTTGGAGTAAATAGTATGGCGCTATAGTTTTGCCTCCACATCTGAGAAATATAGTCTGAGAAAGTCCAATCAAAAAAGGCGATCGCCCTCCAGTGCCAGGTAAATATTGAATTATTTCCATCAATCTTCCATAGCGTGGAAATTTACCTTCCAATCAAGAAAGCTTGCTTTTATCTTCTCCAGATAGAGAAAAATAGTATGGCGCTATAGTTTTGGTTCAAAATCTGACAAATATAGTCCAATCAAAAAAGGCGATCGCCCTCCAGTGCCGCATGGCTAGTTCTTTGTTATCAGAGAATATTTACAACTTTATATTTTTGGTTAAGTAATTCTAGCAAGATGTAGGAAATTTTAAAGGATACAATTTTTCTAAGGGTGACAATAAATTGACCCTACTCTCCCACTCCCCCACTCCCCCACTCCCCCACTCCCCTACTCAACTACTCAACTACAACGCCCCGGCCGCAGTCTTGTCCAAAATACCGCCAGATAAATGAGAAGTAATATTCATCGCCTCCAAAACTGGTCGCCCATCTGGCCCTTGAGGATAATCAATTACGCTAACTGCCCCATTTCCCTGCTTAAAATTCCAGAAATGTTTAGGTTCCAGACCAAATAATTGACAAAGAATTGCTTTATTTATCGCATCATGGGCAACGACAATACCAACACCAGAAACCGACCGAATAATCTCTTTCCAAGTAACCAGCGCTCGTTCCCAAACCTGCTGTAAATTTTCACCTTCTGGCATTTGTACCGTTTCTGGAAATTCTTTCCACTGCTTCAATAAACCAGGAAAACCAGATTCAATTTCCGATTCAAATTTTCCTTCCCAGAGACCGTGACTAATTTCCCATAAACCATCATCTAACTGTAACTCCACATCTGGATGGTGCTGCAAAATAATTTCCGCCGTTTCCTTGGGACGTGACATAGAACTACTCACAGCAAAATCTAGATGTACATCTTTGAGAAACTCGGCAGCTTGGCCAGCTTGAAGGCGACCATTATCATTAAGTGGTACATCAATTTGTCCCTGAAATTTACCATCTCGGTTCCAGTTTGTCTCACCGTGGCGCACCAATAACAACCGAGGACCTTGATGTTTTTCTCTAGGTTTAGGGAATTTCTCACCAATATGAGTGGTAATATTCATAGATTCTAACTGAACAGAACCTCCGGATTTATCTTCCCCAGAAAAAGAGGGATAGGGAGGAGTAAAGTTGAGAATGCTAATACCACAATTAGACTGTTGTATAGATTGATAAAAAGATGGTTGTATTTCTAAAGCTGTAGCGATCAGAGAGCGATTAATCCCATTGTGAGCCACAACCAAAATAGTTTTATCAATATTTTGACTCAGAGTTTCTAGCCAAAATTGTTTAGCTTGTTCAAACAAAGATAGAACAGGAAAATGCTTGATTTGCCCCTCCGGTGTTGAGACTTCCATATAAAATTCATGGGGAAGTTGACTCCAGATACGATAATCTTCTCCAAATTTATCCTTGACTTCTTGGCGCAACATTCCTTCCCATAAAGGTAAATCTACTTCCCTTAATTTTTCTTTAGTTTGTAACGGGGGGGGAGAATTTAAACAGGAGTGGATAATTTCTGCTGTTTGTTTGGCTCTTTGGAGAGGACTGGCGTAAATAGCATCAAATTTTAGACTTTTGAGAGCTTCACCTACCTGACGGGCAGTATTTATGCCTATGTCTGTAAGAATTGAGACATCAAGACGGCCTTGAATTCGACGTTCAACATTGTAGGTGCTTTGGCCATGGCGCACAAGGATAACACGGGTACTCATGGATAGTTTAGATTATAAATTTGCTGGAAACGTGGCAACAGAGTGATTTTACATTGTTTGTGGTAATTACAGCAGTTATCTAGTTGATGAGGTACAAAGTTTTAGGACTTTAGGGAGTAGGGAGTAGGGAGTAGGGAAAAAAGATTAATTAGGACTTACGCATAAACGCTATTGGTAGGGTGTGTTAGTGCTAACATAACTGAGCAAAACCCTATATCTGTTGTCAGTGCTTAAGTCCTGTTAGTCTTAAAAATATATCTCACGATCGTGACATACTCCCACACTAAGCTGAAGCTATAGTGTGAGCTTCTCGTTTCGCAGTCCCGGTATTCCGTCGGACTCCACGAGCTTTAAGGACGGGATGCCCCGCCGCCCTTTTGGCCAATCTAAAAGCTGCTCACCTAGGGCTGCCATCAGATTTGACATTCCCAACGGATTACTAGGATTTCTGGGATCTCACCCCATATCTGATTTGATTTTCATGGTTGATCACTGGCGGTTGTTAACTCAAACCAGCTTAAATCTATCATAACATAAAATTTGTAAATTAATGGGACATCTCCTCCCATTAATTTACCGTCGATTCATCCACCAAATTTTTAATTATGGTGTGAGGGTTCTCGACGCTCTAGCTAAAAGCGGTAAGATTTTTATACACAAATAAAATAGGATTGCTATATTAATGACGATTAAAAGATTAATTTTAAGTATTCTGACTGTTGTAGCCATTTCTTTTATTGGTTTTTCTTTATTTAGTAGTGTAACTCAGCCACAAATTCAAAGTCGTCTGGAGTTATATCAGACTAATTTATTGTTGCACGCTGCGGAATGGCAACCTGAAGATTTGGATAGTAAGAATTTTACTTTAGCTAGTGAAGCTTTGATTGGTAATGATTCTTATGAAGCTGGATTAATACAATACAAAAATGCTCGTCAGTCTGCTCAACAGCAATTGGAAAAACAAACTTTAGAGGTGGAAAATTTAGGAGAGGTACAACAGTTAGACCGGAATATAAGTCAGTTAATAAGTCTGATTAATGAGTTTGATATTAATATTGGAATTTTACAGGCACAAAAAAATCAAATAGATGAAGCTAGGCAAAGTTGGGAAAATTTAACTGAGTCAGAAATAGAAAATCTTTCTTTAGGAGAAACGGCAAAAGTTTTAAGTGAAATTTGGAATAATCCAGCGAAAATTTTACCTGATGCAGAAGCTTTAATTCAGAAAAATTTAGATGGATGGTTTCGCTATCGTGCTTTAAAACAATTATATAAATTACAGGAAAGACAAGAGGTTTTAGCTCAACTAGAAATTCAGGAACAAGAAATAGCTCAACAGGCTGTATTGAAGTTAGCAATTGTTGCTGGTTTGCCGGGAATGGGATTAGTATTTGGAGTAGGGTTACTAATATTTTTAGGAGTGCAATGGTTAATCTCTGGTAAAGAATCTTTATTATTAAAAAATGCCAATTTACCTTGGGAAGTTACTTGGGATGGTGAAACAATTTTACAAGTATTTGTAGTTGGATTTTTCTTGGTCGGACAAATTCTGATTCCTTTAGGATTAGAGATTTTTAAAGGCTTCACAAATTGGCAACCTGCAATGATGGGAGTGCGGGTACAAGCTGGATATATTTTAGGGAGTTATATTCTGTTTTCTCTGGGTGGTTTATTAGTACTTTATTTTTCACTAAAGTCATTTTTTCCACTGCCGAAAGGTTGGTTTAAATTTGATTTACGCGATGGTTGGTTTTTCTGGGGTTTAGGTGGATATTTTGTCGCTTTACCAATGGTAATTTTAATATCTTTAATTAATCAACAATTATGGCAAGGTCAAGGTGGAAGTAATCCAATTTTACCTATTGCTTTGAAAGGGCAAGATGGATTAGCTTTAGCGATGTTTTATGTCACAGCTTCTATTGCTGCACCAGTTTTTGAGGAGATTATGTTTCGAGGATTTTTGTTGCCTTCTTTGACAAAATATATGTCAGTTTGGGGAGCTATTGTAGCAAGTGGATTTTTATTCGCCATAGCTCATTTGAATATTTCTGAAGTGTTACCTTTAGCTGTTTTAGGAATGATTTTAGGAGTAGTTTATACTAGGTCTCGTAATCTTTTATCTTCCATGTTGTTACATAGTTTATGGAATAGTGGAACTTTGTTAAGTTTGTATATTTTGGGAAGTGGAGCGAGTTAATTTTTAGAGTTAGTTTCAGAGACATAAATAAGGAATTTCCTATAGTAATTAGAAATCATTTGTAAAAGATCTAAGGATATATAGCATATTCCAAGTGTATGAAGTACAAATATTAACATTATAAAAACTCTGTAGTGCGGGCATCTTGCCCGCTAGTACTGTATCTGAATGAGATAAAATTCGCTATATAAAAATTCTGAAACTTTTAGCGAAAAATCGTTGCCTAAAGCATCTCCTTTTAAGGGGATAAAAAAAAGATAATTCCGTATTTTCTTGCCTCCTTATTGCAGAGGTACTTATAACTGATAACTGATAACTGAAATTACAGCATATTCCACTAAGTGTGAGGTATACCCATCGCGGGCAAGATCCCCGCACTTGCATTAATTCAATTGTTAATCTCTGTACCTAATAACTTCGGAAACTGCTGTAAGATTTAAGACTGTACTTCATATACTTGAAAGCTGCTTTGAAGAAGGCATAAGGCAGATGATAAATTAGATTTTATCTAAATAATCGAAGGAGTATTAAATGGTAAATTTAGGTTTAAATTATTCGAGTTTACTTGGGCTATTAGATATCTTACTAGCCTTATTAATTTTGAATGAATCCCGAAAAAAATTATCATCTAAAGAAGCTTTTGATATTATTAAATGGATGTTTGTTCCTATCACAATTCTATTGTGTGGAAGCATTTTGCTGCTTCAGGGGTGGAGACTAGATCCAGTATTAGTTTTTGTAATGTTTTTGCTACATACTATATTGGTCTTTTTGTTAATTAAAACTTTCCTATACAATTTTGTTTCTCATCAAAAAGCTTTTAATATTATTAATATCATGTCCGGATAATTAGTTATAAAAAAACTTTCTCCTTCAACTCCAGTTCTTCTTCTTTCTTCCCTCTTTCCTCCTGACTCCTGACTCCTGACTCCTGACTCCTCCGTAGTTATTTATTTATAACTGTTCAACCGGACATGATATAAATGGATTTTTGTTCTAATTTTTCTTCCGATCACCATACTATTGTGTGGAGGAATTTTGCTTTATCAGGGTTGGAGACTCGAACCAATATTATCTTTTGCTATATTTTTGTTAATTAGTGTATCTATATTTTTGGGTATTAAAGATATCTTTAAATAATTTACTTCCATACACCTTTCACTAATAACTTTAAATAACTACCATACTGGATTTATTAATAAATCTCATAAATACAGTTTTTTCATTACTATTACTACTTGAATAGTTATTATTGGTCATATCATCTCCGTTGGGGCACGTTTGTGTAAACCCAAGCATAAATATATGTAGGAAATTTAAGTTTTTTTCTTGACTCTTAAACCTTTCTTACTTCTTCCCTCTTCCTTCTTCCTTCTTACTTAATATATGTAGGAAATTTAAGTTTTTTTCTTGACTCTTAACCCTTCTTGCCTCTTCCTTCTTCCTTCTTCCTTCTTTCTTCTTCCTTAATATATGTAGGAAATTTAAGTTTTTTTCTTGACTCTTAACCCTTTCTGCCTCTTCCCTCTTCCCTCTTCCTTCTTCCTTCTTCCTTAATATATGTAGGAAATTTAAGTTTTTTTCTTGACTCTTAACCCTTCCTGCCTCTTCCTTTTTCCTTCTTCCTTCTTCCTTCTTCCTTAATATATGTAGGAAATTTAAGTTTTTTTCTTGACTCTTAACCCTTTCTGCCTCTTCCTTCTTCCTTCTTCCTTCTTCCTTCTTCCTTAATATATGTAGGAAATTTAAGTTTTTTTCTTGACTCTTAACCCTTCCTGCCTCTTCCCTATTCCCTCTTCCTTCTTCCTTAATATATGTAGGAAATTTAAGTTTTTTCTTAACTCTTAAACCCTTCCTGCCTCTTCCCTCTTCCCTCTTCCTTCTTCCTTAATATATGTAGGAAATTTAAGTTTTTTTCTTGCTCTTAAACTTTCCTGCCTCTTCCCTCTTCCCTCTTCCTTCTTCCTTCTTCCTTCTAAAAATTATGGAACTGTGGATAACTAATTTTCAAGGCGAACTAGCAGCATTAACTGGTGCATTTTTATGGGCAGCATCTTCCGCAGCTTATAGCTTACTTGGACAAAAAATATCTCCTCTAAAATTAAACTTATTCAAAGGCTTAATAGCGATCGCTCTGATTTTTCTAACTTTAATTATTAGTGACAAACTTCAGACAGAAGTCAACTCAACTACTATTAATTTATTTATGATTAGCGGTATTCTTGGTATTGGTTTAGGAGATACTGCCTTTTTTTCTGCCCTCAAAAATATGGGTGCAAGAAGAACTCTGCTAATGGAAACTTTATCTCCTCCTATGACAGCTTTATTAGCTTTAATTTTCTTAGGAGAACAATTAACTTTTGGTGCTTGGTGTGGAATTTTAATTACAGTTGGAGGTGTAGCTTGGGTAATCTCAGAAAGAACTCCCGGTGCAGCAATTAGTAATGTTAATATTAAACAAGGAATAGTCTGGGCAATATTAGCAGCAATAGCTAATTCTAGTGGTGCAGTTATATCCCGTTTTGCTTTACTTTCCTCAGATATTAATCCTTTATTAAGCACGTTATTTCGCTTGATTGGAGGAACAATTATTGTTGTTTTATTGTTATTTTTTCAGAAAATAAAACAGGATAAATCAGAGAAATTTAACTGGTCAATTAAACTTGTAGGAGCAATTTTCATTACAGCTTTTAGCAGCACTTATTTAGGTATTTGGCTACAGCAAACTTCCCTCAAATTTTCTCCCGCAGGTATTGCTCAAACTCTCTTAGCTACCAGCCCAATATTTATAATTCCTATTGCTGCTCAAATGGGAGAAAAAATAAGTGTTAGGTCAGTTTTAGGAGTATTAGTTGCAGTAGTAGGAATCAGTTTACTATTCACTTTTCAGTAGTAATAGCAGAAGTAATCTTACCAGTTTATCGTTTTCTTTATGGGTTTAATACCCCACCGTCTACACGGTGTTCAAAATTACTTGGGGTTAGAATCCCCATGTAATTTCCCTCCTGTCTCCAGTATAGCTGTCTCCTGTCTCCTTCTTCAAGAAGCAATGATTCTCTGGAATGGCGAAGAAAGGACTGTTAGAGTTGTGGGAACTGGGAGACGACCTTTATTGGGAACGGCGATGTTAGAAGAAGCTGAACTGGTAATTCAGTTTACTGAAGGTGGACTGGTAACTATTGAAGATTGATGAAAAAGAAGAAGGGGGAAAAAATAAAGGGTTAAAGAGTTCTCCCGCCAGCACACACAATACGAAAACCAAAAGTGGTGATGAGGTAGTCGCGCTTATCGTCGGAGTCACGAGATGCAGAACAGCACGAATCATGATAGTTGGCCCAAGAACCACCTCGTCGCACGGCTTCATGTTCTTTTTCATCATTTTTCAGCCAAGCACTGCCATCAGTAGGGACACCTTCATAGTTATCATGCCAATCATCAGCGCACCATTCCCAAACATTGCCGTGCATATCATATAAACCAAAAGCATTAGGAGGAAAGCTTCCTACATCTGTTGTTTCTTCTAAATCTTCACCTTTGGGATTATAGTTAACTAACTCAGACGTTATAGTTTCTCCAAAATAAAATGGTGTGGTTGTTCCAGCACGACAAGCATATTCCCATTGACTTTCACTTGGCAGTCTGTAAGTTTTTCCCGTTTTCTGAGATAGCTTTTGACAAAATTCTGTTGTATTGTACCACGACACGCATTCTACTGGCCGATTCTCTCCTTCGACATCAGAGGGATTTTCACCCATAATGGCTTGATATTGAGCTTGAGTAATAGGGTATTTGCTCATATAAAAAGCTTGGAGAGTAACTTGATGTTGAGGAAGTTCATGTTTATATTTTCCCTCTTCATTACCCATCAAAAAACTACCCCCAGGAATATAAACCATTTCTAATTTAATACCATTACTTAAATCTTCAGTAAAAAATACTGCCTCATGAGAACGACGATTAATTTCTTCTCCTTTGCTGTTTACTGTTATGACATCAAATTTTTCTCTGTACAAATTAAACATATTAGGTTTCAAAATAAACTTAAGTTTACATTGTGGTTCATTAATGTTATTTGATAGATGAATAATCTAGTGCAACCATTAACAATGCTGTGGATGGGTTGCACAACCTTCCTCAAAATCATTAACCTGTTGCATGACTTCTGTCGGCAGCATAATTTCTTTAGCATCCAATGCCGGGAAGAGTTGCCTGGCTAATTTATGTCCCAAACCCAAACGTTTATCTTCACCACTATCGATGCGAGGAATCTTCAGGGCAATATTGCTTACTTGTTCTCCGTCAGATAAACGTTTCTCATCTTCGTGAATTTGGTCAATTATGGTTTGTATAAAATCGTTTGTGTTATCAATCATGTCATTTTATTTCAGCGAAAAGCGATCGATACTTTCTGTTGAAGCAGAAGGCTATGTGGACATATTTTTTTTGTAGTTTCATTGTAACACAAAGTAATAATATTGGCATTTTCTCGCCAAGCACTGACACCAGTAGACGCACTTTAGTCAAACAGATCTGGTTAAAGTGTTTCAATCCCTAATAGACATCTCCAATAATAAAAAATAAAGTCAATTATCCCACAGAAATTATCAATTCTTCCCCTCCTGGGAGGGGGAGGGGCGAGGGGTGGGTTCCCTACTCCCTACTCCCTCTTTTCTGGAGAAGTCTAATAGGGATTTATTAATGTTTAAACTCTAAGAAACCTTCTCAAGTAAGGATTCAGGTAGGGGAGTCGTCGGTAGGGCGACGTACAGGAAGGAAGAGAATTTAGAAATATTTGCAAATTAGCGCTGAGGATGAAAAATTTTTTATACCGAACCCGAGCGGATTTGATATTAGATATATTGGGGTCAAAAAAAACCACCAAATAAGAGATAAATCTCATTTGGTGGCTGTACAATAAGGAGTAACTATGGAAAGGAAACTTTTAGTTTAATCTTTTAGCGTCGATAGTTAGAGGTAGTTTTTCTGGTTGGTCTTTAGGAATAGATAATTCCCAACCATTTGTTAAAGTTAAAACTTTAATATCTCCATCAATTTTTTGTGAAACAACCTCTTCTTCCAAATCTTTTTTAGCAACATAAACTTCTAAATTTCCTGCTGCATTATTGCGTAGAATTACTTTCATTAATTTTCCTCTACAACTTCTATTTCATTTTTACGACAGCCGATAATCATTCCTTTTTTGATGAAATGTACGGAATAAATATAAAATTTTTGTAAGAAAGTGCCTATGCCACAAATGTAACCGACTTCTCCCCCTTCTAAAAGAATATCACCTCGATTTTTTCCAGGGAAAGTACCATCATTACGAATTATTTTGCGAACTCTTACTTTTTGTTCCAATTCAAATATTGGTGGTCCATCTAATTCGATCGCCTCATCTAATTTCATGTAGCTGCCTCCCTAATACTGAGCTAAATCTTATTGTGATTTTTGGTGGAATGAATAGTGATAATTTCTTTAGAGATTATGACATATTAATTATTTGAGAAAAAGTAGCTATTGCTTCTTTCTTTAGAATACTACTAAAAATAAAATTCAAGCAAAATCTAAAAGTATTTATCACTATTAAACATGGGTTGATCAATGAGATAGCTTTTATTTTAGATAAACTTTATAATTCATCTTTTAACTAATTTGCTGATTGTAGCAGAAAGCATTGCTATCGTAAGATTCATGCCAATCAAAAATTTGTTGCAATTGTTGGAGAGAAATCATGCCAAACTTCCATAAAATCATTGGTAGAGGTCCACAAGAAGCTTCACTGTGTTTCCGTGCTACAGAAATTGCTGCGGCAGAAATAGCTAATTCTTCCTGCAGAAAATTAAGAAATAGAGTTGTTTTGCGATCGCCTTCCATAGTTATTATCCTTCAGTATTAAATAAACTACAGGTAATAGATAAGGAAGTTTATTAATTGATAATTGATAATGGATAATTGATAATTACCTCTGGTTAAAACCGTTACGAAACTGAAGATAAGGAAATATTATTTCTTTATTTTCCCCTTAAAAGGGGAGGCTTTAAACCAGAATTATTTAATTATTAATTATTAATTATTAATTATTAATTATTCGGTAACTCCATATCTATTACCAATGAGAATGAAAATTGTTCATTAAATCAATAGTTGTGTTTAGGAAAAAACTTCCATTTGCCAGCATCTTTCTAACCAGTCCACTAACTCTTGGCGAGGAGCAACAAATTGCTTAACAATGCTGTGGACAAGAAGAGCATCGGTGACATTATTGACTTCTACTAATAATTCACCGCTAGTGGGACACCAGCTATTAATCATTAGTTCTTGTAAACGCTGATGAACGAACCAACGATCAATTTGAGAAAGATTCACAATTGTAATCAAGTCTTGAGGGTTAGGATTATGATTGCTATACATCGTCGTCATTCCTTAGTGTTGCTGATAAAGGTTTGCAATTGTTTGTTCTAGTTGCTCAATTCTGTCAAGTAAAGCGCGAGTTACGGTAGCTTGTGTATCTGGTAACCGTCCATGTTCAAGAGGTCCAACTCGTTCGCCAGATTTAGAAACAATTCGACCAGGTATACCGACAACGGTGCATTCAGAAGGAACGTCATTCAATACAATTGAGCCAGCACCTATGCGGACATTATCTCCGATATTGATATTACCTAGTACCTTAGCACCAGCACCAACTACAACATTCTTGCCAATAGTGGGATGGCGTTTACCAATTTCTTTTCCTGTACCACCAAGGGTGACACTTTGATAAATTAAAGAATAGTCTCCAATAATTGCAGTTTCACCAATAACTACTCCCATGCCATGATCGATAAATACTCCTCGTCCAATTGTTGCCCCTGGGTGAATTTCAATTCCGGTTAAAAATCGCCCAATATGGGAAATTAAACGTGGAATTAGAGAAATGTTCTGAAGATGTAACCAATGAGCAAGACGATGTAGTACTAGAGCGTGCAAACCAGGATAGCAACATAAGACTTCAACCCAGTTGCGTGCTGCGGGGTCTCGCTCAAAGATCATTTTAAAATCTGTTAAGATTGTCTCTAGTTCTGGAAAGGTAAAATATTTATACCAAAATCTATGACGACGAGAAGAGGAAAGGTCTCTACTTGATTCTAGTTGTAGATTTTGTTGAGCAGTGTCAGTATTAGCTTTGAGTTTGAATTGAGACCTAAAGTTACCTTGACTTTTTTTGGAATTAGAAGTGTTAGTTTTATTAGGTAATGTACAATTATTGCCAGTTAGTAAGGTGGTCATTTCAGTTATCAGTTATCAGTTATCAGTTATCAGTACTTCCTGTAATAGGGAGAGTTGAAATTCAGTTATCAGTTATCAGTTATCAGTACTTCCTGTAATAGGGAGGGCTGAAGTTCAGTTATCAGTTATCAGTACTTCCTGTAATAGGGAGGGCTGAAGTTCAGTTATCAGTTATCAGTACTTCCTGTAATAGGAGGGTTGAAATACTGAAGTTTATCTTTCTCTTGGTTAATTGGATATGGCGCAGGTTTCCTCGCCATCCCACCCTAAGGTCGGCTACGAAGATCGACTTCCGTTCTTAGAAACCTATGATTATCTATATAAATCTATGATTTTCTCTAAATAATCTGTTCTATTCTTGCTTCAACCTGGCAACGTCGGCGCCTTTCCAGTCCACAAGCTGTCACGGTCGTTTGCTTTTGCTTTTGCTTCGCAAAGCTGGCGCAACGCAAAACTGGCGTAACGCAACGCTGACGCGAAACGCGCTAGCGATGCGGAGCAAACTGACCGCCATAGCTAGATTTAATGCTGCATTATCCGCATCTCCGCGTCCCCGCGTCTCCGCGTCCCCGCGTCTCCGCGTCCCCGCGTCTCCGCGTCCCCGCGTCTCCGCGTCCCCGCGTCTCCGCGTCCCTCCATCTCCGCGTCCCCGCGTCTCCGCGTCCCTCCATCTCCGCGTCCCTCCATCTCCGCGTCCCCGTGTCCCCGTGTCCTACCCCCACCAACTAATTTATTCAGCAAACCCTAAATAGGGGTGTTTGACAAGAACGTTTGCTTTTCAATTTTTATATCAAGTGCCTTGTAAACTACTAACCAATATTTAACGGTCAATCTTTATTAGATATATTAAGCTTGTACTCAAAAGACTGAAAATGAATGTAGATAGATGTTTGAAATATATTTTGGGGTATAGGTGCTAGTATTTTTTGTAGCGTGTACGAGTATTTACTGAACAATGTACTAGCATTTTTGTACTCAAGGTTGATGCTTGTGTATCAGCAGGTTTGAAGTTTTTAAGGGGGGTTTATGCTGAAATTGAAACTTGTACTCAAATTATAGTTTAACTCATAATTATAGGGAAAAGATTAAAAAAAATATTAAAAATTATCTACTTAATTCTGAAAAAACTGCTAAATTTATTACAGAAGCGAAAAAGTTGCATTTTTGTTTTTAGCTACAGAAAATTGAAAATTTTTCTCAGGACGAAGCATTGAAAATTACTTACATTAATCCTGAAAAACTGCTAATTTTTTTACAAAAACTAAAAAGTTGTATTAAAGTTGTATTTAGTCTTTGGCCAAATAAAAATATTAAGGAAATTGGTCATATTTATCAGGATTTTGTTAATGTAGATTACTCTAAAGTGCAGTTGTATTAAATCTGGATAATTAATAACGAAAAGCTTTATTCTTGATTTTTTTTTATCAATTCTTTCTATCTACTCCCTACTCCCTACTCCTTACTCCCTACTCTCTCTTTAAAGAAAAATTAAGATAAATCTAAACTACTTGCCAACAATTGATACATTGTATACAGTAAGAAAAGGTTGAGTTGAATAAGGGGTGTATGAGTACAGGAGCATAGAGGCAAAATCAAGGTTAAAAAAGTAGTTTAAGTCCTGATATATATAGGTTTGATAAAGAGTACATAGAACTCTGTGCCATTACCCCATAAATACTTGTACCCCACTTAAAAAATACAAGTACCTATACCCCAATAAAAAAATTAGATATCTCAATTTGATTTGAATTATTAGATGATACAAATCTGAGTACAAAACTAATCATAATAATCAATATTAATCCGGGTTGTTGACAATAGGAATTTAAGGGCCACTGATATAAAAACTATAACGCCGGACACCTAAACCACAGACGGAAAATAACCGTTTCAGGAAAAGTGTATCGACGCGAGTAATCCGTCACTCACGGCGACAGCTAGCCCAACAATAGTGGAAACTTAGATGTTACAGCCAACAGAACTATCTTCCAAACCAACAGTAGACAGCTTTGCAAACACCACGAAGAGCACGGAAAAGAAATCCGGAGGCTGCGTGTCAAAGGGTTGTGGAACTACTACCGAACAAGAACTTCCCAATGGTATTCAAGAACGCATTGCTAACCATCCTTGCTACAGTCAAGAAGCACATCACCATTATGCGAGGATGCACGCTCCAGTTGCACCAGCTTGCAACATTCAATGTAATTTCTGTAACCGTAAATACGACTGCGCCAACGAAAGTCGTCCCGGTGTAGTTAGTGAACTGCTAACTCCTGAAGAAGCAGCTCATAAAGCTCTAGTAATTGCAGGCAAAATTCCCCAAATGACTGTTATGGGAATTGCCGGACCAGGAGACCCATTAGCGAACCCAGAGAAAACATTCCGCACATTTGAGCTTGTAGCTGAGAAAGCACCAGATATCAAGCTTTGCTTGTCAACCAATGGTCTAGCTTTACCCGATCATATAGATCGACTCAAAGCACTCAACATTGACCACGTTACTATAACGATTAATATGGTTGACCCTGAAATCGGGGTAAAGATTTATCCTTGGGTTCATTATCGCCGGAAACGCTATAGAGGAATTGAAGGGGTAAAAATTCTGCATCAAAGGCAAATGGAATCCCTAGACTTACTCAGAGAAGCTGATATTCTCTGCAAAGTTAACTCAGTGATGATTCCTGGCATCAACGATCAACATTTAGAAGAAGTAAATAAAATTGTTCGTTCTAAGGGTGCATTCATTCACAATATTATGCCTCTGATTTCTTCACCAGAACACGGTACTTACTTTGGCTTAAATGGTCAGCGTGGTCCTACCACTGAAGAATTGAAAACATTACAAGATAAATGTGATGTTGGCGGTATGAAGATGATGCGTCACTGTCGTCAATGTCGTGCAGATGCAGTTGGTCTCTTAGGTGAAGACAGGAGCAAAGAATTCACAAAGGAAGCAATTATGCAAATGACTCCAGAATATAGCCTGGAGAAGCGCAAAGAAGTTCATGCTGGCATTGAAGGTTTCCGCAATAAATTAGCAACAGCTAAGGCAGAGACTCAGGTAAAAGAAGCAGTTGCTCAAGCTGGTCCTCCTATACTGTTAGCAGTAGCAAGTAAGGGCAACGGATTAGTTAATCAACACTTCGGTCATGCTAAAGAGTTTATGATTTATGAAGTTGATGGTGTGAAAGCTAGATTTATTGCTCACCGCAAAGTTGACCACTATTGCTTAGGTGGTTATGGCGAAGAAGCTAGTCTGGAAAATATCATCAAGGCAATTTCTGATTGTAAAGCTGTGCTGGTTTCTAAAATTGGTGAGAGTCCTAAAGAAAAGGTACTCGACGCTGGAATAGATGTAGTAGAGAGCTACGATGTAATTGAAACAGTTGCTTTAGATTTTTACAAGCAATTCATCAAACTAATACAACCTGCATAGGTAAACGGAATTCAGAATTCAGAATTCAGAAGTCAGAAGTTAGAAGTTAGGAGTTATATCAAGTTGCACTGATTAACCACATAGGAGTTATATCAAGTTGCATTGATTAACCACAATATAATGAAAAAGATGGCATACTCCTCAAGAGTCATCTTAAGATGACTTAAACTATTAGCTAAGGATTTCAATCCTTGGCGAGCTATGTCATCCGCCAAGAAATTTATTTCTTGGCTCAAAGCAGAAGTCATCTAAAGATGACTAATGTTTCTTTCTTCCTTCTTTCTTCCTTCTTGCTTCTACCCTCTTCCTTCTTCCCTCTTCCTTCTTCCTTTCACCTCAAGTATTTAGTCAGCTATGCAACAAACTATTTATCTCGATAACAATGCTACTACCAAAGTAGATGATGCAGTGCTAGCGGAAATGCTACC
>NZ_JAAHHG010000143.1 GCF_010692555.1 Okeania sp. SIO3B5
GTAGTGGAAGCTTTAGCAAATTCCACGGAAGTAGAAGAAAAACAAGAATATCGTATTATGCTGCCCAATGGAGAAATACGTTGGATTTTGACCCGTGCTCTTCCTATCAAAAATCAGGCAGGGAAAGGCGAAATACCTTCCATTAGCACGAGCAAATGATATGGGATTTCCATTTAAGTCTGTGACGATAATTCCCATTATTTTTTTTCCAAAAGTTGCTTTTCTTGGTGAACTTTCAAGTCGCGTAAAATAAAACCATTTTAGTATAGGAGTGAATAATATCAAGGTTAAAGCCCTTATACCAAAAAATGATAAATCTTCAAACATTCTATAACCTAAGTCTTTTAAAATTAACCAAGTAATACCGAAAATTCCTGTGGTTATACTGAAAGGTACATAACTTATCAACCATTCAAAAGTAAAATATATTGAAGAGTCATATACGATGATTGTACCTAATAATCCAGTTACAATTATCAGAATAATATTATCCAAAACCCAAGCAAAAAAACGCCTAAAAAATCCTGCATATTCAGGAGCATAAGAAACTACTGTTGATTGTTGTTGTTTCTGATTAGGTTTAGGCACACCAGAACTCTTTTTTTTCTCATTTATATTGTTTAAATATTTAAAAATATCTTGTGTTTTTTGAGGTCTATGCCCTGGAAAAGGCTTCATTAAATAATCTATAAAATCACCCAAATCATTTGATACCTCAACACTATTTCTCCAAATTAAATCCCCCGTGTTAGAGTCTTCAGAAAAATTATTAGGATGCTTACCTGTTAATAAATAAACAAAAGTTCTCCCCAAAGCAAAAAAATCAGATTGCTGCACAGCTTTTCCATTCACTTGTTCCAATGGTGTATAACCAGGAGAAATAACTCCTGTTACTTGTTTCCCTGCTAATTGTTGTAGATAACTTTGAGTAACTTCTCTAGCTGTACCAAAATCAATTAATACTAACTGACCATTTTCTCTAATCATAATATTCGACGGCTTAATATCTCTATGAAAATATTCCTGTTGATGAACTTCATGCAAAATTTCTATCAACTGTTTCAACCATCTAAATGCTGCTTTTTGAGAAATAGGTTCAAAGTTGCGTTGCTGCATATATTTTTCTAAATCCATCCCCTCAATTTTTTCCATTATCAAACAATGCAAATATTCTTGATTATTTCTAGGTTGAAAAGTGAAATAACTGTCAGCTTCAACTCTAGGAATACCGGGATGATTTAAACTACTTAAAACTTCAGCTTCTTGTCGAAATAATTCAACTGCTTTCGGATGATTATTATGCAGAACTTTTAACACTTTGGGAGTACCACAATCTTCCACTTCAAATGTTTTACCAAAACCACCGCCACCGAGAGGCCGAATGACTCGATAAATGTCTTGTAGCAACAGTTGGGAACCACAACTTTTACAAAATAAAGGAGTGCCATTATTTTGAGGATTAGAACATTGAGGATTTATGCAATAACTCATAACAAGTTGTTCAACAATTAATAATTAATAATTACCTCTCCTTTAAAAGAAGAGGATTGACGAGACAGGAAAATTTTTCTTTATTATCCCCTTAAAAGGGGGAGGCTTTAAACCATAATTTTTTGGTAAACGGTGCATTATAGAGAAGTCAGAAGCAATCTATGACTGAGCTTTCAATGTCCAGATGTTGCACGAAAAACATTGAGCAATGTCTGCTTTTTAGTTATCTTAGCCTAATAATTATATAATATAATAGTTAGGAAAAAAGGGAAATGCAACCAAGCACCTTAATTATCAAATAAAATAATGATAATATCAGAAAGTCAAAAAATCACAGCTAATCCACCTATAGCTGAAAAAGACGAAATCGAAATATTTTACCCTACTGAAGACGGAGAACCTTTGGCTGAAACCTACGACCATTTATATGCTATTCTGACAACCCTAGAAGTAATTAAACAATATTTAAAAGGTCGGCAAGCAACAGTATTAAGCGACCAATTTTTGTTTTATTCTCAGAAGTTTCCAAGTTTGCGAGTAGCTCCTGATGTGATGGTAATTTTTGATGTGAAACCAGGAGGAAGAGATAACTATAAAATATGGCAAGAAGGTCAAACTCCGGTAGTAATTTTTGAAATGACTTCTCCGGGAACAAAAGGAGTAGACCAAGATTTTAAAAAAGGATTATACGAACAATTAGGAGTGAAAGAATATTGGTTATTTGTAAGCATTCAGCTATTAGCATTCAGCTATCAGCTTTTTAAAGAGTCAAGCAAAGACTAAGGTTAGCTGACAGAAATATTTCATTCATAACTTTTAATTCTCCTTGACGACTAATTCCTTCTTCCAAGATAATGAGTTAATAATTCATAGCTGATAGCTGATAGCTGACGGCTGAATGCTTACGGTTATTTGACCCGAGAGGAGAATGGATAAAAGAGAAATTACAAGGGTATCGTCTGAGAAGAAAAGTTTATGAATTAATCACAGATGGTAGGAGCGAACCTTTAAAATTACGGTTAGAAGTAGAGGATAAATTAATCGGATTTTATCGAGAAGATACAGGAGAAAAATTGTTAATTCCTGATGAATTACGAGAAGCTTTGAATCAGGAAATTGGGGCACGGCAAGAAGCAGAAAAACGAGCTGAAGCAGAACGTCAAAGAGCTGAATTAGAACGTCAACGTGCTGAAGAAGCAGAAAAACAAGTTGAATTAGAAAGTCAACGATCTGAAGTAGAACGTCAACGAGCTGAAGAATTAGAATCTTTATTGTCTCGTTATCGCGATCGCTTTGGAGAATTACCTGAAAATTGACAGAAAAGAATTAGGTTAAGGGTTAACGGCCGTTAACCCCTACAAATGATGTATAATTTCGTCATTCTATACGGACGTTTCATGCAACATCCCTACCACTGTTAACAAACATTTATTACTCTTGTATATAAAACTATGACATCAGAAAATCAAACAACTTCAGACAATCAACCTGTAATCGAAAAACCAGAAAATCAAACAACTCCAGAGACTCAACCTGTAACTGAAAAAAAAGAAGTATTTTATCCTAATGAGGATGAAAAAACTGTAGGTGAAAGTTACGATCATTTATACGCTGTTGCAACTATTTTTGAAACTTTGAAAGAATATTTAAAAGGTCAAAAAGCCAATGTATTCAGCAGACAATTTTTATATTTTTCCAATGGTTATCCTAAGTTACGAACTGTTCCCGATGTGATGGTAGTTTTTGATATTGAACCAGGGGGAAGAGATAGTTATCTTCTTTTTGAAGAACTTAAAATTCCGGCGGTTATTTTTGAAGTGACAACTGAAAATACCCGCAGAGATGATGAGGGTTTTAAAAAAGTATTTTATGAACAATTAAAAGTACAGGAATGTTGGTTATTTGACCCCAAAGGTGAATGGATAGAAGAAAAATTGCAAGGGTATCGTCTGGGAGAAACAAATTATAAATTAATTACAGATGGTCGGAGCGAACCTTTAGGATTACGTTTAGAAGTTGAGGATAAATTGATAAGATTTTATCGGGAAGATACGGGAGAAAAATTGGTAATTTCTGATGAATTACGAGAAGCTTTAAGTCAGGAAGTTTTGGCAAAGTACGAAGCAGAAAAACGAGCCAAAGAATTGGAATCTTTATTGTCTCGTTATCGCGATCGCTTTGGAGAATTACCTGAAAATTAATAAAGGAGAATTAAGCTAAGGAAAATTATTTAGCTTAATTATTTTTTAATACCAATTTGAAAAAAGAATCTTACAAATAGTTTCAAACTTTAGAGGTCGAATAATTTGCTGAAATTACTGAAGCATCAAAGTGTTGAGCTATAAAATCTTACTTTTGACTTTTGAATGCATGACTTTTGAATTCCGTGATTTGACTGATACTATTTCATCTTTTTTTGCAACTCTAAAATAGTATCATTTTTAGAACGTAATTCTACTACAAAATCGGGGCATAAAGGCGCAAAATTTTCCTGTTATTCCCTAGTTAAACTATCCCATCTTTCCTATTTTGCCCAGGCAGCATCAGGAGAGCGATCGCTACCATTAGGCAGATGAAAACCACTAGAAGAATTAAAAGCTACTCCTAACTTTGTGCGACGGTTCCATAACCATAATAGAGCTTCAATCCCTAAATTTTGTCTGCCAGTATCACTTCCTGTCGGTGCCATAATAATTAATTCCCCTGTAGCTGTTCTTTCTAGTTGTAAATCTCGGTTAACCAGTGCTAACTTCAGAAATTGTTCGTGAGTAATTTTCAGGTTAATTTCTTTGGGAATATTAACTGCTATTGTCTTAATTAAATTAGTTATTGCCATAATTTTTTACCTATCAGATATTATGCTGCACCGTAATACACCGTTGAACAGTTAATTTTTCTATTTTACCAAAATCGAAAAAATATTGCTATTATTTCATCAATGTTTGCTACGAATCTCATATTCTCTTCTGGGTAACTAAAGTCTTTATTCCTTCTTTCCGAAGAATTAAGGTAAAAATCCTCTCCTTTAAAGGAGAAATAAGAAAAATTTTTCTTTTATTCAATCCTCTTCCTTTTAGGGAGACGTAATTATCAATTATCCATTATCAATTGTCAATTATTGAATTCCTCCTTCTTTCTGATAACTGAAATGGCATTGATACTTTTGGAAATAACAACCAGAAACTCTGGATTTAGATTCAGGATTAAATATAAAATTTTGAGTTTATGGTTGAAAAGGAGCGATGTAGCTATAATTTAGAATTGCCAGGGAATAGTTTTCAATGTTTAATAGTCCAAATTCAAGCCTTACCAAAATCATCAGTATAAATTTTTCTAAAATAAATTAAAATTATTTCTGATAACACTGAGGACTAAATGAATAATTAAGAGTATAAAGGAATAAATATATTTTTTTAAAGAGGCAAACCAATAATGTTAGGATCACTTTTTGCTGATAGCAACGACCGCGACTCAATATTGAATAATTTAGGGAATGAAAAAAATCTTCAATCTTCTCTGATTCCAGAAGAAAGCATCTTATCAACTGGCGAAAGAACTACAAACTTTGATAATTATGAATCAGATTTAGAAACTGCCTTTCCTATCCAGAAATATGAAACAGAGTTAGATGATTTTTTATTCACAGGACCAGAAATTATTACTACAGAACCAACACAGAACTCTGTTGCCTTGAGGTCTGCTAGTAAAACCACAAAAGATCCTCTAACAGGACTAGAAGAAGGAGAACAACTGGTTGGAACATCTATTAGTCAAGAACCTCCTTTACTATTTAATGAAGTTTCTCCAAAAGGAGGAGTAAAAATAAACTTTGAAAATTCACCTATAACTCGTCAGCGACAAGTTGAATTAGACTTTAATCTTCTAGATAACACAGATAAATCTGAAAAAACCATCAGACTAAACTTATTTTCAGATGTTACCCTAGACGTTCAACTTGATAAAGTAAAATCTTCACCAAATCAACAAGACTGGGTACGAACAGGTAAAGTAATAGGAGTCGAAAATAGTCAAGTTACTTTGATTAGCAGTAAAGATGAAAATAATATTTTAGGAGAAATTAGACTAGACTACTCAGACCCAGAAAAACCAGATGAATTTTATGAAATTCGTTCCTTAGACCAAGATGAATTTGTAGTCAATCAACTAGAAACTTCCTCCTTTTCTCATTGTCATATTTGTGGAGGTGGTCATCAAACATCAAACCATCAAGATAACCAATCAAATTTAGAAAATAGTCTTGGCAATGGCAGTTTTGATAGTGTTTTTGATAAAATTGTCCCTCAAAAAGTATCACTATTATCTAATAACCCAAAAATCAATGGTTTATTAGCTCAAACCCGTTGGGATACAACAGAAGAAAAAGTAATTACTTATAGCTTTCCCTCAAAGCAAGGAACTGATTCATACTATGGAACAGAAAATCCATTACCAGTAACTGACCCGATTAAAAAAAATGTCACAGAGATTTTTGATCTCTTTGAACAATATATAGATGTCACATTTCAAGAAGTAGCAGATACAGCAGATAACTACGGTCAAATACGCATAATGTTATCCGATGGACCATTAGCAGGTGGATCTCGTGGTTATGCATACCAACCACCAGGTACAACAGAAAATCCTATTGATGGAGATATACATTTATCATCTGTTTATCAACACGAATATGAGGATGTTCGTGGAAGTTATGGTTATATAACTATCGCCCATGAAATAGGTCATGCTTTAGGTTTAAAACATCCTGGTAATTATAGTTCTGGAGAACAGGGTCCTTTCTTGTCTTATGCTCAAGATAACAATACTAATACCATGATGACCTACGTTGGTTTGGGTGGTTTCAATCAATATTCCACGACACCAATGACTTATGATATTCAAAGTTTACAATATTTATATGGTAGAAATAACAACTTTAATTCCAGCAATACAACCTATTCATTTGATAGTGTTTATGGATTTTCTGATGGTAATCAGTATTTAGGCAGTCCTGACACCGAAACAAAACTAACGCTTTGGGATGGGGGTGGTTTTGATACTATCGATGTATCGAAACTTCCCGCTTTAGAATTAGAAGGTTTTACTTTTGATTACCGCATAGATTTAAGAACAGGTGGGTTAATTACTACTGCTGACGCTTACAATAAACATGAATATATTGCATTTCAGGACACCAGTGGCAAGAAATATAAGACTTCTACTTCTGGTACGGCGATCGCTTATAGTACAGTTATCGAAAATGTGATTAACTCTGCTGGAAATGATTTAATTTATGCTAATGGTGCTGCTAATAAGTTTGGCGGTTATGCACCAGGAGAATATACCGGAAATGATAAGATTGCCAAGACAAATCAAAAGGATATTTTAGACTTGTCAGAATATAGTAGCTCCCAGGTCAAAAGAAGTAAAAAGAATAACGATTTAATTCTCGATCTAGGTGAAGAAAATGGTTCAATTACTGTTTCTAATTATTATGCAGTTCAAGCAGGAAAGCGGATGAAGATTTTGTATGATCAACCAACTCAACCAGAAATTACTATCAATGATATTACTGTAAATGAGGGTAATAGTGGAGTACAGAGACCGAAGTTTACAATCAATCTCAGCGAACCTAGTGACGAGACAGTGAGAGTTAATTTGGTTACCGTAAATCGTGGAGCTAGAGCAGGTTCAGATTATCGACGTCGTAATCGCACTATTACTTTCAAACCAGGTGAAACCACAAAACAAATTGTTGTACCAGTTTTGGGAGATACTGTTGATGAATTGGATGAGAGATTTGTTGTCAAACTTAGGAAACCCCAAAATGCTACTATTGCCGATGGTAGAGGTGTCGCAACTATTAAAAATGATGATTTGACAGCTATTTCTATTAGTGATGCTACAGTCACTGAAGGTGATAATTTTAAAAGGACAGCTAAGTTTGAAGTAACTCTAGACCAAGAAAGTCGGAGGGAAGTAGAGGTAGATTATCAAACTAATGATAGTACAGCTATCAATGGGTCAGACTATAGATCGAGATCGGGTACGATAACATTTCAACCTGGTGAGACAAAAAAGGTTATTCAAGTACCTGTTCTTGGTGACACAAAAGTTGAAGAACAGGAATATTTTTGGGTACAATTAAGGAATGCTCAAAATGCAGAAATAGACCCAGATAATCGTTCGGGTTTAGGAACTATTAAAGATAATGATTAGGCGTCATTTCAGTTATCAGTTATCAGTTATCATATCATGTCCGGTTGAATAATTAGACAATGGTTGTCCGAAGGCAGGAGGCAGGAGGCAGCAGGCAGAAGGTTTTCTCAAGAGTGTCACCTTGATTTTATACACGCTCCGATGCTACCGGACATGATATCAGTTATCAGTACCTCTCTCTGCCTGTTTGCGCAGCATGACCTAGGAAAGTATTGGGATTGAAATATTGAACTTGATTTTCTCTTGGTCGATTAGATATGGCGAGGGGACCTCGCCATCTCTCGACCGCTTTTTCATCCCCTTCTCATAGTTTTGTGGAATGGGCATCTTGCCCGTTCCCCATCTACTGGCATTGATACATTCGGAAATAATAACCGGAAATTCTGGATTTAGATTCAGGATTAAATATACAATTTTGAGTTTCTGGTTGAAATGGTGCTGCAAAATTGACAACCCATAAATTTAATGGTTTTGGTAATTGAGCTAAAGTCCAGTAGGGTGCGTTTTGCTGCGCAACATGAAAAGCGGAACAAAGTGGAGCGTAACGCACCATTTTTGATGTTGCTGGTGCGTTACGCTATCGCGCTTCAGCACCCTACTGGACTCTAGTCAAACCTGACCCAAGGATGCCAAAACAACGAGCAGAGGCTTGGAAAAATTGAGCGGACAATCATCCCCAAAATAGCCCATAATTGCCAAATTATGCTTTAAAAAGGGAAATAATTTATTAATAATGACTAGCTATTTATTAGATACGAATTTTCTTCTAATTAACAGCAAAACCTGTTTCTTCTCGAATTTGAGGATCGTAAAATGCTAAAACAATTTTATCTTTAGTAATACCAGCATCTAAGAAATCCCTAGCAATACCTTCTTCTGTTCCATCTCGTTGAATCCAAATTTTATCATCCAAAATATCTACATGAATTAAACAACCATGGACTCTTTTTGTTGCTGAATATTGAGAATTTATTTTTTCCCTACCTACTATCATTAATAAATAACGATTCTGTTTAGTATCAAAAACTGTTTCAAATTTAATATTTTCATCAACATAAGGGATTTCTGTATAAGATAGAATAATTCTTTGGATAATATCACGGTATTCAGTTATAGTATCCATTCAATAATTTCCTCCAAATTAATATCAAGAATTAGTAATAATAATTGATAATATTCTATAATTATTTTACCTAAAGATTCTTCAAAAATATCGGTATAAATAAAACTAGGAATTGCTAAATAAAGCTTTCTATCTGGCTCTGTTATTCTGATAACAGAACGATATAACAAATATTGTCCTAATGCGTTTTCTAAAGCACTGACTTCAGAGATAGAAGCAAAAATTTTAATTTCTACAGCTATTTTTTGTTGATTTTTTTCTGCTATTAATAATTTCTCTGCTCCTAAATCTACATACATATCTTTGCTTCCCCATTTTAACCTAAGAGGGTTATTTCAGTTAGCCTCCTCCGGAGGAGCTACGCTAACAGTTAGCTTCCTATGGTCGGAACTTTCCTACGGAATGCTACGCAAACGTTAACAGTTATCAGTTATCAGTACCTCCGAGATATTTAAAAGAACGCAAAGATTTAGCATTCCAAGCAACTTTCATAAATCTTCATCCAAAGCTGCTAAAAAATCACCTACTTTCCCAAACTTAACCTTTCTTTTTTGATAATCCTGTCTAACTTCAGCAATTTCTTCTCCTAATTGTTTTCTTCTCTCTTGAGACAAACGGTTTTTCAGAATATCAAGGATAATTTCTCGATCTTGCAAAGAAAATTTTTCTACTATTTCTATTACTTATTGCTTGGAAATCAGAAGTTTGATAATTTTTACTCATAACTTAAAAGCTAATATTTTTAAACTTAATTATGACTTAGAATACCCGCTTTTAAGGGCGGGGATAAAGCTTTGAACGTGCAAAAAAACAATAGCTGATAGCTGACAGCTAAATGCTTACAAATTAGCTTCTAAAGACAAAGAATAATTTGTATTACCGCTAAACTCAGAAACTCGGACAAAGTAATTACCTTCTGCTAAGAAATCAATATCTATTATTTCATCAGCAGTACCAGCATTTCTTGACTCAGCAAAAACCTCTAAAGTTTCTGCCACTCCATTATTATTAATATCCTCAATTAACTCCACATCTGCATCCCCAACTAAACCAGTTAATACAACATCTAAACTACTAGGAGTATTCAAAATAAAACTATAAATATCAACCGGATTTCCATCTCCGACAAAATTACTAGCTTCTGCACTACCCAAAACACCAAAATCACCAGTAATATTTAACAAATTATCTCTAAAATCTGGAGGCGTACTCAAACGATTTTCTGGCAAACCAACTAAAATATAATGTTGAATTGCACTGGCAAATGTACCATTATTTAATAGCTCCACTACATCCTGATTTTGACCAATATAAAAATCTGTATCAAACAAAAAACTAGGGTCACGATTTTCAAATTGACCAAACCTAACATAATGTTCAAAAGGTGTTAATTCTGCTGATTCTAATGCTGTAGCTAATTCAGGATTAGAGGTATAAAAAGCAGTATTAAAGAAAGGACTAGGGTCACGGGATTCAAATTGACCAAACCTAATAAAATGTTCCACTGCCGTCAGACTACCTGCTTCAATAGCAGTAGCTACACCAGTATTAATTTCAAGATAAAAGCTAGTATCAAATAAAGCATTAGGGTCGCGATTTTCAAATTGACCAACATTCACAAAATGTTCCAATCCACTACTGAAATTACCCGCAGCAATTTCATCTACAACATCGGGGTTTTGAAATAAATAAAATCCTTCATCAAACAGAGTTTCAATAGTTAACATTTCTTAAAAAAAAATTGAGTTTACATTGCAACCTAAGCAATGTTATCTTACTACAATCATTGATTTATGTATGCTTTAAATTCAAAATTTATACTTAAAAATTAAGGGACATTAATTATGAGTAAATCTTCTTTAATGACAATGTTACGTCGCGCTTATGGTATTGCCAGAATGTCGAAAAAAACTGGCATTCCCAGTGATGAATTGTTAGGCATGGTAAGAGAAGCTCAAAGTAATAAATTTCGGACTACTCGCCGTCGCTTATTACAAGGTGGTTTAGGGTTTGCTGGAACAATAGCAGCTTCTAATTTCTTGAAGGGTGGACAACGAGCAATGGCTCAACAAACGCCAGTATTAATAGTAGGTGCTGGAATTGCGGGACTAACTGCAGCTTACCGTCTCACTGAGGCGGGGGTGCCAGTAAATGTAATTGAAGCCAGAAATAGATTAGGAGGTCGAGTTAGAAGTATCTCTAAAATAGCTGGAACGACTATTGATGCTGAGTTAGGAGCTGCTTATATTGACTCTGAACACGTTTGCATTCGTGACTTAGCAGCAGAGCTGGGATTGACAGAATTGGATCTGGTAGCTGGTGAGGAGGGATTAACGCCAGAAATCTACTTTGCTGACGGTAGAATTATTCCCATAGAAGAAATTATTAATGATTTTGCTCCTGTTGCCGAAAGAATAGATGAGACTCTGATAGCAATTGATAATTTTGAAGATTATACGACTTTTGATCAACCTACTGCAGATATAGATAATCTCTCAATTACTGAATATCTAGAAACTATTCCCACTAGCACTACTTTACGACAGATGCTGGAAGTAGCTTACAATGCTTTCTTTGGTTTGGATGCTAACGAACAGTCGAGTTTGAATCTAATATATGTTATTGGCACTGAACCCAATACATTTGAATTATATGGTTCTAGTGACGAACGTTATCGAATTATTGGTGGTAATAGTCAAATTATTAATGGTCTGGCTAATCTTTTACAAGGTTCCATTGAAACTAGCACAGTTCTAGAAGCAATAACAACTTTATCAGATGGTAGTTATAGAGTGAGTTTGAGGTCTGGAGAAAGAACTTTTGACCGTACTTATGAAAGAATTTTGTTAACTATACCTTTTCCGGTACTCAGTCAAGTTGAACTCAATGTCGATCTACCACCAGTCAAAAGATTTGCTATTGATAATTACGGTTTTGGTACCAATTCTAAGTTACATATAGCTTTTAATAGTCCAGTTTGGCGCACTCGGTTTGGTTCAAGTGGGGAAACTTATGTAGATTTAGAGTTTCAAAATACCCGAGAAGTTGCTCCAACAAGTCCAACTACAGAGGGTGTACTGGAATTTTTGGCTGGCGGAAATTTAGGGGTAGTTTTAGGTAGCGGGACTCCAGAAAACCACGCACAACGCTTTTTACCAGAGCTTGATTTGGTATATCCGGGAATAAGTAGCGATCGCATTGGTCGGGCAGTCCGGACTTACTGGCCAGGAGAATTATATACTCAGGGTTCATATACTTGTTATCGACCAGGGCAATATGTTCAATTTTTTGGTGTTGAAGGCGAGAGGGTAGGCAATTTATTTTTTGCTGGCGAACACACTTCCTTAGATTTTTCTGGTTACATGGAGGGTGCTTGTGAGAGTGGTGAAATAGCTGCGATGGAAATTTTAGAAGATTTGGGTTTAGCTCCTGCTGTTGAGGCGCTGAGGATTAAGCAGTCTTTACAACAAGATCGTCGTAGTGGCAAAAGACAAGGACCTAGAGCTAATGGTGTTCGCAAAAGGCGGCGTTTGCCACTAAAGTAATACCAATTCCCAAAAATAATGCTATACTTCCAATGCGACTTCAGTTATTAAGTAATAATTTAGACATTTACTGTGGTATACTAGATTTATGTCTAACTTAATTAACTATATATGAAACAGCAGAACTGCGCCCTTAGTGCCAACAAAAACAATAATCATGAAATCTTTTAAGACTAAGCTCAAACTTAACAATCAGCAAAAAACAATACTTGCTAAACACGCAGGAGTAGCTCGTCATGCTTATAACTGGGGATTAGCAACTTGCATAAAAGAGTACGAAGAAACTAAAAAACGCCCAAGCGCCATCACCCTGCATAAACGTTTAGTAGCCGAAGTAAAATCAATTAATCCTTGGTATTATGAGGTATCTAAATGTGCCCCACAGCAAGCATTAAGAGATTTAGAGAGGGCATTTAAAAACTTTCTAACTATTCCTGAACGTGGATTTCCAGTCTTTAAAAAAAAAGGCAGAAAAGACAGCTTTTACTTAGAAGGAAGTATTAAGATTTTACAAGGAAACTACATACAATTACCTAGAATAGGAATAGTAAAAACTTATGAAATCTTACCTTCAGTACAAGTAAAAAATGTCAGAATAGCCTCTTTCAGAGGAGCTTCGCTAACAAAAAAAGCAGATAGTTGGCACATCAGTTTTAAATATGATATTGAACCAGTTCCAACAGAAAAAATTGGAGAAACTATTGGTGTAGATATTGGCATAAATACTTTAGCAACCTGTTCTGATGGCAGTAAATTTGCTAACGTCAAAGCCTACAGGAAAGCAAAAAAAAGATTAGTTCGTCATCAACGTGCAGTCAGCAAAAAAGTTATTGGTTTCCTGCGGAATGTTACGCAAACCAAAAACAGACGCAAAGCAGTAAAAAAACTAGCCAAACTTCACAAAAAAGCGGATGCGACCCCGCGACGACGTCAGCTCGCTTGCGGAACGCGCACCAAGCAGTAGCTGATATTAGAGCAGATGCACTACATAAACTCACTTCATGGTTAGCTAAAAACCACAGCACCATAGTAATTGAAGATTTGAATGTAAGTGGAATGCTCAAGAATCGTAACCCACCCCTCTAGCTCCCCTCCCGGGAGGGGATGGGGGTGGGTGCTGATTGTGGATTTTATGAATTCAAGCGTCAACTTACATACAAATGTGAATGGTACAGCAGTGAATTAGTCATAGCTGATAGATATTATCCAAGTTCTCAAATATGTTCAAACTGTGGGCATCAACAGAAAATGCCGTTGCACTTGAGAAATTATGAGTGTAGTGAATGCAGTTTTGAAGCTGATAGAGATTTTAACGCTGCTGTCAACCTGAAAAACTATGTGAATCAGTAGCTTGAGTTCCAAGCGATTTTAAGCCTGTGGAGAGAATAATTTACAGACTGCGGTCAGTGGTTCTCACAGAAGCAGGAAGCTAGCTCCAAAACCTATGCGAACGTGTATGGGTAAGTTTGGGTAAGTTTAGTAGAACGGCGCATGATATAAGTCCTGTGATAATGAGACCTCAAAAATGACTAAATCTTCCGTAATGACAATACTAAGTCGCGCTCATACTATTGCCAGAATGTCAATACAAACTGGTATTCCTAGTGATGAATTATTAGGAATAGTAAAAGAAGCTAAAGCTAGGAAATTTCAGAATCCTTGCAGTTGCTTATTAAAAGGTGGTTTAGACTTAGCTCAAAAATTTAAAGTTTCCCTTTTGTCCAAGGGTGGAGAAAGGACAATGGCTCAAACAACTCCAGTATTAATAGTAGGAGCAGGAATTGCCGGATTAACTGCTGCTTATCGTCTAACTCAAGCGGGAGTTCCAGTAAATGTGATTGAAGCTAGTAACCGGGTAGGAGGTAGAATCCGAACTCGCCAAAAAGCATTAGGTACTCCATTTGCTGTTGAACTTGGTGGGGAATTTATCTACGCCGAACATATTTATCTGCGCAGTTTGATTGAGGAATTAGGATTGCATCTTGTAGATTTGCACGCAGTCGATGAAAATTTGGAAACACAAGAGACTTACTTTTTTGGAGGTCGCAAGGTTTCATTAGCAGAAATTACCACAGACTTTGCACCAATTGCAGAGCAGATTAACAGAGATTTTGAGGCGATCGCTAATTTTAAAGACTATACTACAAAAATTCCGGCAGCAGTAGAACTAGATAATATCTCAATTGCCGAATATTTAGACCAAATTCCTCAAACTACACCAGCAATTCGCGAGCTAGTCAAAGCTGCTTACGAAACTTACTACGGTCTAAATATGGAAGAGCAGTCTAGTCTCAATTTAATCTATATAATAGGTGCTCAACTAGGTAAATTTGGCATTATTGGTGTTACCGAGCAACTTTTTTATGTACAGGGAGGTAATGAACTGATACCCCAAAAGTTGGCAAATTTAATCTCTAATTCCATTGAGACGGGAACAATATTAGAAGCGATAAATTATCTTTCTGATGGTCGGTATCGAGTGGTATTAAGGTCGGAGAACAGTACTTTTGAGCGTACTTATGAGAGAATTTTGCTAACATTACCCTTAACTTTGTTACGACAAGTTCAGCTTAATGTAGATTTGCCACCTTTGAAAAAGTTATCTATAGATACTGCTAGCTATGGAACAAATTCTAAGTTAACTACTACTTATCAAGAGAAAATTTGGCGTACTCGCTACAACTCTACAGCTAATGTTTATTTAGATTTAGGGTTTCAAAGCACTTGGGAAACTGCTGAAAGTCGTTATCATCCAGGTATGGGTTTGATTACACAATTTGTTGGTGGTACTGAAGGTTTAGCAATAGGAGCTGGTAGTCCTGAAATTCATGCTCAAAAATTGAATTCCCAACTCGAACAGGTTTTTCCTGGTATTAGTAATATTTCCATGCCAGATCGGACAATCCGTAGTTATTGGCCAGAAGAAGTTTATGCTCGTGGTTCTTATTTATGTTACAAACCGGGGGAGTGGACAAAGTTTTATGGTGTAGAAAGGCAGCGAGTTGGTAATATATTTTTTGCTGGGGAGCATACATCTTTTCTAGAAAATCAAGGTTATATGGAAGGTGGTTGTCAGACTGGTGAAATAGCTGCTATGGAGATTTTACAAGATTTAGGTTTAAAAGGTATAGCGCTTTGCGCAGGCAACAGGCAACCCACCCCTCGCCCCTCCCCCTCCCAGGAGGGGAATAAAAAACCGATAATATAAGCTTTTAGCTATTGAACTGTTCTTATCATTTGTACATAAGCTAGCGCACATTGCTATAACAATTAAATGAATGGAAGTGCGGGCATCTTGCCCGCGATGGGTGTATCTCACCAAAGTGGAATCCGCTGTATCTTCGCTATTGCCTATTCCCTACTTTTACAAAAAGTCTATATCTTTATTCAAAAATGTCTAATAGTTACTATGAAATACTTCTATTTTACTATATTAATACCATTGTTACACGGGGGAGTTGATCGTCAATTATTACAGAGTCATAAGGTGAATATATTTGCTCAAAATTCTGAGTTTGATAACCCAATTTGTTATATGGAAACTACGGAGGGGAAAATTATTAATTTAGTTAATCTCTGTGGCGATCGAGAAGCTATTGATGAAGGTAAAAAAGTTAGCTGTAAATCAGAATCAGAGAAAGTTAAAGCTACAGAGATACCGATTAGTAATGTTAACTATGATGGTGATTTTTTAACTGGTAAAGTTGCTAATCAAAGCTGTAAAACTGTGAAACAAATTAAAGTAAATTATCAGGTATTAGATGATGCTGGTAATATCATTGATAATGGGTTTATTTATGCTGAACCTAGTACAGTTGAACCGGGGAAAGTAGCATCTTTTAAAGGTAATGTTTCCCCAGGAGCTAAAGTAGAAACAACTTTTATTGAATGGAGTGAGTAATGAAGTCATAAGTTAGAAGTTAAAATATGATACAGCACAGAAGAGTAGAAGAGTAGGGTGCGTTAATGAAATGTAACGCACCTCTAGTAGTGTCAAAAGGGATTGAATAAAATTATTTTTAAGAGAATCGAAATTAAGGAACATTAATAACAAGCGATCCCCTTGTTTTTTTTGATAACAAAAACAAATAAAAATAAAAATGTAAATAGGTTGTGGTGCGTTACGCTAGCGCTTTTCATGTCGGCTCTTAGCCGAAACACACCCTACTACTTAGGTGATTACTTATAGTTCATTGGCATAATTGTAAGCATCTTTTTGTAATCTAAATATCGACATTTGCTTTTCTATTAAAATTAGAACTTTTCTTGAGTCTTTAATTGTATCTTTTGCTAGTTTTGTTTCTGATTTTTCAAAAAATCCAATTATCTCTCTATGTGCAATTCTTCGTTTTAAAAAAAAAATTATTCTGTTTTCAAGTTCATTAAGTGTTTCTACATTTTTATTTTTTGTATATCTATGTTTCAGTCTACGATACTGAGGATCAAAATATTCAAGAAATAAGACAGGAAAGAATTTAATAGAAAGTAAAAATGCTTCTACAAATAGTTTCCAGTTTTTCAATTTAAACAATTTAAAGAGGTTGAAAAATAAGTATTGTCGTAACTCGTAAACAAAAACATCAATAACATCTTTTTTTAAATTTATAGAACTCCAAAAATTCACTTGGAAATGTTTACATGAAAACTCTTTGAGGGCATCTTTCAGATTTTCTCTTTCATTCATACAGCCAAGACAATAAATATACCCAAGATATGCCAAAAATAATCGTTCATTTTTTTCCATCTTCAGAGCATTTGTAAAACACTTGTATGCTTCATCTACAAAAAATTTCTTTCGCTCAAAATTTCCAGCTCTTTCACTATTTTGTAAGTGTTGAAGACCTGAATTTAACTCTGTGTTTATGGGTGCATCTCAATGCGTGAATAAAGCCAAAAATTTATCGCTTTTAGGGAACAGGGAACAGGGAATATATAGGAAAAAAGTATTTTTGCTTGCTATGAGATGCACCCGTGTTTATCAATTTTTCTATTTTGACATTTGAAGATTCTATGAAACCAGTTATTTCTGCTATTTTTAGAGCTGAATTAAAACCTTGAGTTAATAATAAAATACTAAAATCAACCATAATAACCTGATTTAATAAACAGTTTTTTAGGGATAGATTTTTTGAGATATATTATCTTCGTAAAAATTCTGCTACTTATGCTACTGTTATCCATCAAAAACCTACCAAAATAATTAAACTCTTTCTTACCTTCTTCCTTCTTGCCTCTTCCCTCTTCCTTCTTAACTTCAACTTAAATTATAAAAAAATCATAGATATATTTCAAAATATATCATTATACATTATACATTGATAATTTGGACACAAAGGAATGTATTGTAGCCTAAATTATCTATGTACGAAAAAATAACTCCCCCAACCACAGGATCTAAAGTCACTTTCAGCAACGGCCAACCTAATGTTCCAGATGACCCCATTATCCCATTTATTCGGGGCGATGGTACTGGGGTAGATTTATGGCCAGCATCTCAAAAAGTCTTTGACGTGGCGATCGCCACTGCCTATGGAGATAAACGCAAAATCAATTGGTTTAAGGTTTACGCTGGTGACGAAGCTTGTGAAAAATATGGCACTTTCCAATATTTGCCGGAAGATACTCTCAATGCTATTAAAGAATATGGTATTGCCATTAAGGGTCCTTTGACAACTCCCATCGGTGGGGGTATTCGCTCCCTAAATGTGGCATTGCGTCAAATTAACGATTTATATGCTTGTGTTCGTCCTTGTAGATATTACACGGGTACCCCTTCTCCACACAAAAGTCCGGAAAAATTAGATGTCATTATTTATCGGGAAAATACTGAAGATATTTATCTAGGAATAGAATGGCGCGAGGGTACTGATATTGCTAGTAAGTTAATTGACATTTTAAACAAAGACTTAATTCCTGGTACTCCCGAACATGGCAAAAAGCAAATTCGCCTCGACTCAGGTATTGGTATTAAACCTATTAGTAAAACTGGTTCGCAACGGTTAGTCAAACGTGCCATCCAAAATGCTTTACGTTTACCCAAGTCAAAACAAATGGTAACTTTGGTGCATAAGGGTAATATTATGAAGTACACCGAGGGGGCATTTCGTGACTGGGGTTATGAATTAGCAACTACTGAATTTCGGACTGAATGTGTAACGGAAAGAGAATCTTGGATTCTTTCTAATAAGGAAGAAAATCCTAATATTAGTAGTGAAGAAAATGCTCGAAAAATTGACCCTGGTTATGATGCTTTAACACCAGAAAAAAAAGCTGAAATTTGCCAAGAAGTTGAGGATGTATTAGGAGCTATTTGGGATAGTCATGGGGATAGAAAATGGCAAGATAAAATTATGGTAAATGACCGTATTGCTGATAGTATTTTCCAACAAATTCAAACTAGACCAGGGGAGTATTCTATACTGGCAACTATGAATTTGAATGGGGATTATTTATCTGATGCTGCTGCTGCTATTGTTGGTGGTTTAGGTATGGGGCCTGGTGCTAATATTGGTGATGAATGTGCTATTTTTGAGGCTACCCATGGCACTGCACCAAAACACGCAGGTTTAGATAGAGTTAATCCTGGTTCTTTGATTCTTTCTGGGGTAATGATGTTGGAATATATGGGTTGGCAAGAAGCTGCCGATCTGATTAAAAAAGGTCTTGAGCTTGCTATTTCTAATGGTGAAGTAACTTATGATTTGGCAAGATTAATGGAACCACCTGTGGCAGCTTTGAAATGTTCTGAGTTTGCTGATGCAATTATCAAACATTTTCAAGATTAGATCGGTGTTCAACAATGAATAATGAATAATGAATAATGAATAATGAATAATGAATAATGAATAATGAATAATTAATTATTCATTATTACCTCTCCCTGAAAAGAAGAGAATTGATTAAAAGGAAAATTTTTTTCTTTTTTCTTCTTTAAAGGAGAGGCTTTAAAACTTAATTATTTGCTAAATGATACCAAATTGATAAATGTTTGCTACAAATAGCTAGTGCCGCTACGCGGAAGTTAAAAGTCAAAAGTTAAAAGTCAAAAGTATTGATTTGCAATTGTTTTAGGATTTTGTAACTGGTCAGTTATTTCCGCCATCCTGCACTAGGATATTTCTTAGGAGTCAGGAGTCAGGAATCGTATGAGAATGGTTTTAATGACAGTTTTTAGGTCTAAATTTATTTTTTTAGTCCATGAGGCATCTTCTATAAAGTATTTTAATTGCTCTTATTATTCGTAACATTCTTTTTTCAAATTGGTATGATAGGAAAAAAGATAATTCATCTAGCACTATTAACTTTTGACTTAATACCTGATATAGCAGAAGGAAGAAGGAAGTTTGTAGCAAAAATTTTAGTATTTCATATAAGCTTTTGATATATCCGCGCCCTTTCTTTCGATTAGACATAGGTGTGAGAATTAAAAATCAAATCAGTTCTTATCTATAAATTATCAATTATAGCCCTGTGCGCAGGCAACAGCTCATCTGGCAATAGGGGGAATAAATTGCCGATAATATAAGATTTTAGCTATTTAGCCCCTCCTGCAATTTGTAAATATACCAGCGCTCATTGCTATATTTTTTCCTGTTCCCTGTTCCCTTTTTATCTATAAAATTATCAATTATACCAATTCCCATGCATTAGTGCTATGCTTTGGCAATACTTCAGTTGTCAACTAATCAGCACAAGCTAAATCACTTTGCATGCTAATTTTAGCTAAGTTAATGTTAATTATTCTTATGTTTACTTCCCCTCCTGGGAGGGGCTAGGGGTGGGTTCCCTCCCTGTACGGACGCCCTTATGCAACGTCCCTACCCACTCCCCTACTTTTCTACTCAACAAAATGTAGAAAAAGTTTTGAGAATAGTATTATTTATCCCTGTTCCTTGTTCCCTGTTCCCTGTTCCCTATTCCCTCTTTTCTGAAGATGTCTATTGCTATATCTTAAGCTTAATATTTAAAAAATTATTCAGTTATGTCAAATATTCTCGAACAAGCAAAAACAGCTAGCCAAGAAAAAAATTGGTCTTTAGTTAATCAGTATTTACAGCAATTTTTATTAGCATCTCAAAAAACTCGTGTTGATTTGTTAGAAAATGCCGATTTAGATATAGCGATAGACCTAGCAATAACAGTTCTGCAAAATGGGGATTTTCAAGAAAGATGGGATATTTATAAACTATTTAAACAGATTGGTAAACCAGCGATCGCTCCATTAATTGAAATGGTTCAAGATGAGGATTTAGACCTAGAAAAACGTTGGTTTGTAGCTCGGATATTGGCAGATTTTAACAGTGAGGAAGTTCGAGAAGCTCTGAAAAATGTAATTATTAGTTCAGAGGCGGAAGATTTACAAGAAATAGCAGCAGATACTTTGGCAGTTTTAGGAGATTCAGCAGTTGATATTTTAACAGATTTATTGGCAAAGCCGGATTCACGATTATTAGCAACAAAAGCTTTGGCTAAAATTAATTCTCCTAGTACCATAACACCATTATTAACTGTAGTAAAAGACAGCAATTATGAAGTTAGAAAAAATGCCATTACTGCCTTGAGTAATTATTATGATTCTAGGTTGCCTTTGGTTTTAATTTCGGCCTTAAAAGATACAGTAGCTCAAGTCAGAAAAGAAGCAGTAATAGGGTTGAGTGCTTATGCTAAATTAGACGAAGAATTAGGTGTGGTGAAGTTGCTACAACCTTTACTGTGGGATATTAATTTTGAAGTTTGTCAACAAGTGGCGATCGCTATGGGCAAAATCGGTACAAATACAGCGGCAACGGCTTTATTTGAA
>NZ_JAAHHG010000144.1 GCF_010692555.1 Okeania sp. SIO3B5
AAAATATCAGTCAGTTTAATGCTAGCAACCTACAGTTTACTAGCAACATTGAAATTATCAACCAGACAGAGATAAATGCTATAGTCGGTGTAGTCAATAAGTTTACCTTCAATAGCTTCATCGAAAATGAGGTGACAATTACCAACTTTAGCGCAGAAGACGCTTTTGTACTGAACTCTGAAATATTCGCAGGAATAACAACTGAAACCCTACAAGAATTGATTGTAACCCAAACAACGACTACAGTAGGAGATGCAACTTTACTGAATTTTGAGGGAACTTTTACACAAGAACAATTACTTGTGCAGTTGCAGACATTGCAGGTGGGAGATACTCCCAAGTTGCTTGTATATGAAAATGAAATGCAACAAAAAGTAGTAGCTTTCTACACAGGTACCGAAATAGAAATTTTGGCTAACTTGGAGGTTGAAGCAACTATTACGTCGGAAAACTTTGTCTTCTCTGATGATGACGACGATATGGACGACGATGACGATATGGACGATGATGATGATATGGATGATGATGACGATATGGACGACGATGATGATATGGATGATGACGATATGGACGACGATGATGATGACGATATGGACGACGACGATGATGACATGGACGACGATGACGACATGGACGACGATGATGACATGGATGATGACGATGACATGGATGATGACGATGACATGGACGACGATGATGACATGGACGATGATGATGACATGGACGATGATGATGACATGGACGATGATGATGACATGGACGACGACGATGACTTTGATGTGACAGTAGATATAGTAGAAATTAATGCTGAGGTACTAACATCACTTAATGTCACAGTAGATAATATTACGAGCGTTATTATCACCGCTGAGTCTACCCAACAAGTTCAAGAAAACTTCTTAATTTTCGAGACGGAAAGTTTTGCAAGTCTAGATATTCTGCTGACACGACTAGAATCTCTTGTGGTTGAGAGTTCAGTTGTAGTCTTAGCAAATATTGCGGGCAGCACGCAGTTAGTCTTATTCGATGGTACAAATTTTGAACTACTCCAAGACTTTGAAGTCGAAATAGAAAATATCAGTCAATTCAGTGTTTCCAATTTACAGTTTACCAACACCTTCAACATTACTAATGAAACAGAAGTAACTGCTACTGTTGGTGTAGTGGATAATTTAGTATTCAATGCTTTCGTTGAAAGTGGAGTAACAATTATTAACTATGGTGAGGAAGATGTTTTTGAACTTGACTCACAAATATTTGGGGAGATAACAACTGAAACCCTACAAGAGTTGACCGTTACTCAAACAACAATTTCAGCCGGAACTGCTAATTTACTAATATTTGAGGGTGGTTTTACACAAGAACAATTACTTGTGCGGTTGCAGACATTGCAGGTGGGAGATGCTCCCAAGTTGCTTGTATATGAAAATGAAATGCAACAAAAAATAGTAGCTTTCTACACAGGTACCGAAATAGAAATTTTGGCTAACTTGGAGGTTGAAGCAACTATTACGTCGGAAAACTTTGTCTTCTTTAATGAAGACATGGATGATGATGACGACATGGACGACGACGATGACATGGACGACGATGATGACATGGACGATGATGACGACATGGACGACGATGACGACATGGACGACGATGATGATATGGACGACGATGACGACATGGACGATGATGACGACATGGATGACGACGATGATGACATGGACGACGATGATGACATGGACGATGATGACGACATGGACGATGATGACGACATGGACGATGATGATGACATGGACGATGATGATGATGACATGGATGACGACGATGACATGGACGACGATACTCCAGAAGTCAACATTGTTATCAGTAACTCAAATACAATTGTCGTCAGCAGTGAAACTACAAACGTAGTTCAGTTCAATTCCTTAGAGGAAATTGGTGGTAACATTGTTGGTTTTAGTCAGTCAGACTCATTATCATTCAACTCGTCACTATTCGGTAGTTTCAGTAACTCCAACTTCACCAGTGTAGTTGTCACTGAGTCAACTAGCAGTACTGAGATCCAAGGCCAAGGTTTACTAATTGTTGAGCAACAAATTAATTCAGTACAAGAGCTACAAGCACTGCTAGTGAATTTAGAAGTAGACAGTCCAGTATTCATTGAATACACTAATTCCGCAGGTAATACCGTAGTCGCCTTTGCACAAAGTAGTAGCGAAGTAGAAGTTGTCAGTCAATTTGCATCCGAAGTACAGCTAACTGAGGCCAACTTTAACTTTACCCAAGTAACTACAGCAGCAGCAGAAACAGAAATTACTGCTACCGCAGGTTCAGTCAATACTATTTTATTCGAGTCACTGGTTGAAGAAATCACTATTAATGACTTTGATATAGAAACAGATATACTTCAGTTTAAAACAGGAGTATTTGGAAACTTCAACAATAGTAGCTTCACCGAGGTTACTGTGAATGAATCAACCAGTAGTGTTAGCAGTAATGTGGGCCTAGTTAAGCTGACCCAAGAATTTTCTTCTCTCACAGAAGTGGAAACACTATTAGAAGAACTTAATGTTAATGGTGTCTTTGCTACCTATACTAATGCTCAGAATCAAACTATCCTAACCTTCTTCCAGGAAGGCAGTTTAGAAGTTGTTACTAGCTTTAATGCAGAGATAGACTTAAACGCCAGTAACTTTGCTTTTGCTGGTGTACTCGCAGGTGGCGGTTCAGACGACTTCCTTTCCAGTGGTTTAGGTCCAGATGTCCTCAACGGTTTTGCAGGGGATGATACCATACAAGGTCTTGGTGGAAATGATACCCTGCGTGGTGGTGATGGTGATGACGTTCTTAACGGTAATTTGGGTGACGATCGCCTCAATGGTGGTGATGGTAATGACACTCTCAACGGTGGTTTTGGTAACGACTTTATGCTGGGAGGTGCTGGTGACGATATTTTGATAGGCCGTACTGGTTCTGATATTATGCTAGGTGGTGATGGTGACGACACTCTGAGGTCTGGCATCGGTCGCGATCGCCTCAATGGTGGTGCTGGTGACGACGAACTTACAGGTGGTGCAAGTATTGACCGTTTTATCTTTGCGACAAATCAGACTTTTAGTCAAGCAGATATTGGTACAGACACAATAACTGATTTTGTTGTAGACCAAGATATTATTCTCCTGGATAAAACTACTTTTGCTGCTCTTACCAGCCTTCAAGGTGAAGGGTTCAGTGTGGAAACAGAGTTTGCATTAGTTACCAGTGATGAAGAGGCAGAAAGTTCTGATGCGTTTATAGTCTACAACAGTGATAATGGTAAATTGTTCTATAACGCTAATGGTAGTACTGCTCATTTTGCCACCTTAACTAATAATGCGGCAATTACTGCTGAAGATTTCTTCCTGCGTTAATTAGCTTTAAGCTCACAGCTTTCAGCTATCAGCATAAGATAATAGAATCGGCGTTGCATAATTGCGGGATGATTTGAATAGTTTTGTGGAATGGGCATCTTGCCCGTTCCTGATATTTTCACTCCTTGGCAGGGACAGGCAGGATGGAGACAGGCAGGATGCCTGCTCCCACTTAACTTATATCATGTTCGGATAAACACTAACTATAAAGTCATTGCGACTGGAACGGAGTGGAAGGAAGCAATCTCAAGGGTTTGAGGTGTCTCTTCCATCTATATCCTAATCATAACTATTCAACCGAACATGATATTACCACTTATATTCATCCCGCCCCTCAGCAATGCCAGAATCACTGGGAAATTTCTAGTGCTTCTATTATTTTGAAAAAACTCTAGTTAATTTTGTGTAATATCATGTCCGGATAAGAGCGTGATAAAAAAACTTGTTCCTCCTTAATATAAAATATAATAGTTTTCATAAGGCGTGAAGTACATCAATGATCCCCCGCGCATCCCCCTTAAAAAGGGGGACTTCCAGTTCCCCCCTTTTCAAGGGCAGGGCTGTTTTAAAGTATTGTAATTAAGGATACGCGGGAGAATGGGAGTAATGGGAATAGTGGAACAGTGAAATTTGCCAAAATTTGCCGATTTTTCAGCTAATAAGCGTCTTTAAGCTCTGAGAGAATATTTGGTTCAACGCCATTTAAAAGCCTCTATCCCCGTGTCTCCGTGTCTCCGCGTCCCCGTGTCTATGGAGAATGAAACAGCCCTGCCTTTTCAAGGGGGGGTTAGGGGGGATCTCCTGACTCCTCTCTCGTTATTTATAACTATTCAACCGGACATCGTATAACTATGATATCATGTTCGATAGCATCGTTTGTGTATAAAATTAAGGTGACACTCTTGAGAAAACCTTCTGCCTCCAGCCTCCTGCCTCCAGCCTCCTGCCTTCCTTCTGCCTCCTGCCTTCCTCCTGCCTTCCTTCCACCAAAGTCTAACTATTCAACCGGACATTACATAACTATGACAAGAAAACGTTTAATTATTGAAATGGGCATGGGGATAGACCAACATGGCCAGGAACCAACAGTAGCTGCAGCTAGAGCTGTCAGAAATGCGATCGCTCATAATGCTTTACCCGGAGTCTGGGAAGTAGCAGGTTTAAGTCATCCCAATGAAATGATTGTAGAAGTACAGGTAGCTGTACCTTACCCAGAAAAGGTGAAAGTAGAAGAGGTTTTGGCTGTATTGCCTTTTGGTCAGAAAAGTATCACTATTGAAGATGGGGGTATGGTGGTGCAGGGTCGGGCGATCGCTGAATTGGAAGATAAAAATGATGAAATGTTAATTGCTGTAGCAGCAGTCACCGTGTTGGTAGATACTTAGGGCTTGCTGATTAAATCTAAAAGTATTGACTTATATTGGTAGAGCGCATTTTTTAGTTAAAAAAAGTCCAAGCTTTTAGGTTGTAATGGTTCAAAAAATTAGCATTTTAGGCGCATAGTTGCGCAGAATAATATCATGTTCGGATAATCACTTATAATAAAGTCATTGCGACTGGAACGGAGTGAAAGGAAGCAATCTCAGGGGTTTGATATATCTCTTCTATCTATAATCCTAATTATAACTATTCAACCGAACATGATATAATTCTTTCGGGCAGGACGGTGAGAAAACAGAAAGTGGTCGAGAGCACGGACATAATGCTTCAAATGGTTGCCTGCGGACGCGGAGTGGCGGCTCTACCACGCTGGCTGGTCGAAGAATTCTCTGAAAAATATCCCGTGCGTGCAGTGCGACTAGGTCCCAGCGGCATCCAAAAGCAAATCTTCTTGGGCGTCCGTCGCACCGATCTCGAAGTTGATTATCTCAATGCTTTTATGGAGCTGGCTCGTAACTACAGTGAGCATCCTTGAATAACCTGAGTTCGGGATAAGCTAATTAACAGTCCACCCCAAGCAAGAAATAAAGAAAAAACTACCGATGCGATCGCCTGCCGCACCATCAACCCCAGGGCAAACCTGAAGGACTGTTCGCGAGCGATCATTAACAGAGTAACTAGACAAGGTAGCAATACTCCAGCCAGATAAACACCAGTGAGAATTTGCACCGGGGTCAACAGGCTGACTGTATTGGGTTCAGCAAATAGCAGTAGTCCGTCTTTGCGTACTGATGCCAGAATGACAGGCGATGCAGCTTCAGGGAGTAGGCGAAACAGTCCCATTGCTGGATTAATCAACCGAATCAGACTATTCAAAACACCCAACCAGTCCAGATTTGAAGAATTATGTCGATGATGAAGATTTGATGAAGAAAGCCGCATAACATCCGCTGACAGGGCTAATATTCGGAGAGCGATTATGATAAAACCCCAATTTGGAGTGTTACCAAGACTTTATTCAGCCTAACGTCATTTATAGGGGTGTTATCGAGATCAAGATCAGCCTAATACTCCTAATTGGGGTGGTTAGCCTGACTTAGATAGGAGAAAGCATAATAAACAGGCTGACACCAAACAACCCATAAAAGGATTTCTACTACAGATTCTTGTCATGAGAAATGAGCTATTAGAAAACATAACTAATCAACTGAAGCATACTCACTTAATCACTTTAATAGGTGAAAACATGAGTGGAAAAAGTACGTTGATAAAAGAATTACGCCAATATATATCGAGAAATAGTGTTGAGGAGAATATTTTTACCTTACAAGTGGATGCCCCACAAAATAGGATTATTTTTACTGCACATAATTCAAATGCTCTTGAGATAAGAATCGACGATTTGTCATATGTTTTTCACAAATTAGCTCAAGCTGATAATACTCTAAGCGATATAGATACATATTATGAAAGGATAGTTTTAGGAGTCAATAACTCTATCAAAATATTTGACGAGAATGTAGTTATATCTTTCGAGAATTCTGAGAGCAATGCGGGAAGCATTAGAAGACATCTTGATAGAATTCTTAAGTCAAACTTAAATATCAAAGATATTTCCGAGGCTGACGATCAGAAAGTCTTACATTGGCGAAACTCTATTGAGCAAACAATAATGGATAAGACAAAAGAGATATTTGGTGATTCAGTAGAAAAGGACGATGAGGATAAAAAGATAATTTTTATTGATTATCATTCAGGTGGAAGAAAGAAATTAACTCAAGTTAGTTCTGGGCTAGAGATATTAGTTTTGCTGCTATTCATCATTGAACTTATCAAGACTTTTGAGTCAATTGGAATAAGGTTTATACTGCTCATAGATGAACCTGAGTCTTACTTGCATCCTACTTGGCAGGAGAAATTTTTATCTTATGTTCAGGCTAAAATTAGCCAGAATTTTATGGTTGTTTATGCTACACACTCTCAGTACATGGTTTCGACAAATGATCTTGATGCCATCAATATAGTGTCGTTTTCCGATGATGAAATTTTGTGCAGTAAGCTAACTGATCTGATTCCAGAAAAAATTGATGTAAGACGCGACAGAGAAATTAATATATTAAAGCCAGTTGAAGATTCTTTGGGTTTAAGTCTGAATGTTTTTTCCCTCCCATTTCTTACAGTAGAGGGAGATGAAGAATTGGCGCTACTACATAAGTGTGCGGAAAGCATCAACGTCACCAAAATTATTAGCTTGAAGGGGGCTGGCAACATTCTTCCTTACATTCAAGCTTCTATAATGTGTTCAAGGGACTTCAGAGGGGTTTTTCTCCTAGATGCCGATCTGAAAATTGAGAACTATATCAAAGGCATGGAAGACAAGCTTGGTTTAATTGATAGCATTAAAGAAAATTTCCTGTTTTTAGGGAAAAGAATATATTCATTTGATGAAGTATACAAACTGGAAAATAACAACTACAAATTGCGGCTTGAAGAATGCCTGGAAGATTTCATCGCTTCTCATTTTTATGACAATGAGGAGCAAGGATACAGATGCCTGGCTGAAGTGGCTAAAACAGTGATTGATGAATTCCAAAATAATCACAGTATTGAATTAAATAATTCTTTGACTTGCTTAGAAAACTTTACAGATTTTAAGTTTAAAGTGATTATTTCTTGCTTGAAAAATGTAAGGTATGTTCCTAATCCTTCTTTGTCAGGTACAGAACAAAAAAAGGAAAATACAAGATTACATAAAATGATGCAAGATCGCTTGAAGACGAAAATCCTGCATAATACTTTAAGTATGGATTTAAGAAAATTGGAACCTCTTATCCAAAGAGTAAATCAAAGCTTATTTTCAAGTACAGGAAATTCCTGAGTATAAGACAGTTTAATCTAGAAGCTATTGCTTATTAGCATATAGATAGGATAGGATGGCTAACTATCCAGCACAGCGGACGTTCAAAGCACATATTCATGTTGCACAGATTATCTACCGTCGCTGGCTTTCAGTGTTGAGCCGACAAATCTCAGCTAGCAAATACGGCATAGATTTACAACCCCTAAAATCCATGAAAAACATAAAACCACGGGAGATGAACCTTGGGCCTATGCGTCATTTGGAGTAGGCGATCGCTTGAAATTGGGACATTTCTCTAGAGCAAATAACAGTTAGAAAAGAGATTTGTGAGTGATGGCGACTTGCATTTTTTTCAGTAACTCCGAAAGAGGAAGTGCCCCCAAATCCCCAGCATGGCGCATATAGCCAAGGACATTCAAGAAAGGCATAGCCTTCCCGAGGGGAAATCACACACTCAGGGTTTGCTGCTCAACTAACAGGCTTCATTTAGGAAGATCGAATTTGAGATCAACCCTTGGCCGTTGTTCGTCTTGCCCAACCCTAACGCCTGGTTGGAACTCATCCCAAGCCTTACGCACTTGTTCGTAGCATTGAGGAGGGGTAATGGGTAGGTTCTTCAAATAAAAGAACGTCGCTCCATCGAAAGACTCCAGCAGCAATACAACCTCCGTTGTTGGGTAATAATTATCCACAGCTTCCACGATGTGATCAATCATAAAGCGATGGGGCAAAATTGCCGTGTCAGGAGCCGCTAACCAGGCATTCAAAAACGGCACCAGGCGAGAACGTCCGACAAAATGGGTTTTGAATGATTCTCCGCCAACCCCTAATGTTGGAGAATTTGTGCTACAAACTATCGCACCGCGCTTCTGACTGAGATGACCAACCCAAGCATTATAACCAATGACCAGCAAATTACTGGCAATAAAATCTTGATGCCAATTCGATTTATCGTTTGTTTCACTCATTTAGAGACCTATATTTTGAAAGCAAATCCAGCTTGTAGCTTGTAGGGTGCGTTAGGCAGAGCCAGAAGCTGCTGGCGAAATATTTCGTAATGTCGTGAAGCGACACCGAAGCCCCCTAAATCCCCCTTGAATCCCCCTCCCGTCCCCCTTTGAAAGGGGGAAGCCAGAGGATGCTACGCTCTTGTTTCCACGGGGGACTTTGAGTCCAGGCTCCCCCAGAATTGGGGGCTGGGGGGCTTCAAAAACCTTCGTTTTGTTGCCAATATTTCGGAATGTTAATTTCGCCACCAGCATCGGCAGAGCCGTAACGCACCGCAGATTCAGGTTTTGATGCGTTACGCTATCGCTAACACATCCTACAGAAACCTCCTTCGATCTACTTAGAGGTCGCCTGGATTTCAACACGACCCCATTGCCGATCGCTCTTACGCACTAAAATATCTAGCGACAGGATGATAGGTGGCAAAAGCAGTGGTCGTTTGCTCTGGATAAAGCTGTTCGCTCTCATCTATCGATATCCCAATGCGATCGCATCCCAATAACTTCAACTGCGGCACTTGATCCATCACCGTCGGACAAGCTGGATAGCCAAAACTATACCGAGAACCCTGATACCTTTGGGCTAATACATCGCGAATGTTATCAGGTTCTAAATCCCCATAACCTAATTCCCGCCGAATCCTGGCATGACTCCATTCTGCCAAGGCTTCCGCCAACTGCACCGCCATCCCGTGGAAGTACAGATAATCGGTGTACTTGTTGTCTCGATAAAGTTCCTGTGCTTTCTCGGTGGCGATTTCTCCCATAGTGACTGCCTGCATAGGCAAGACATCAAATTGATCGTGTTCGAGGGGGCGGATGAAATCAGCAATGCACAGCCGACGGTTGGATTTCTGACGGGGGAATGTCCAAGTGACAAACGGGGTTGCTGTTTTCGGTGTTAACCCCTGCTCAATCACACTAGGATCGTAAACATGAACAGAATTGCCGATCGCTGCACAGGGGAAATAACCATAAACTAAAGTTGGCTCCAACCATTTTTCCGTGCGAATTTTTTGCTTCCATTCTTCCAAAATCGGATGAACCTTCGATGCCAGGAACCAATCATATTCCTCGCGAGATTGGTCTTTCGGTTTACGGAATTGCCATTGGCCAGCGAACAGTGCCTGCAAATCCATGTACCAGAACAGTTCTTCTAACTCTAGATCCCCACTCCGAATAATTTTCGTCCCCCAGAAAGGCGGCGTAGGACGTTCGATATCAATGTCTACCGCTGTCGAGCGTTCGGTATCGATGACAGTGGGTTCATCGGATTTCTGCCCATCGCCATCGGATTTCTTCCCATCACCATTGACTTCTCGATCTAAATCTTCAATCGCCTTGCGTCCCTTTTGGTTAAACTGAGCAAATTCCCCTGTAAAGCCTTCGGTATCCACCCAGCATTCCTGCTCTTTGGCAGGCATCAGCCGATCCATAAAGGTCAAATCGGCAAAAGCATCTTTACCGTAAATAACCTGCCCGTTGTAAGTATCTTGACAATCGCCATACACAAATTTTGGTGTAAGTGCTGCACCGCCCAAAATCACTGGAACTGTAATACCTTTAGCATTAAATGCTGCCAAATTTTCTTTCATAAATGCTGTAGACTTCACCAGCAAGCCACTCATGGCAATACAATCAGGCTGATGCTGCTCATAAGCTTCGACGATTGCCTCAATAGCTTGTTTAATGCCCAGATTGACCACCTTGTAGCCATTATTGGTCAAGATGATATCCACTAGATTCTTCCCGATATCATGGACATCGCCTTTAACGGTAGCAATCAGGAACTTCCCTTTACCGCGATCTTCATCCTCGCCTTCGATTTTTTCCATGTAGGGTTCGAGGAAAGCAACCGCAGATTTCATGGTTTCGGCTGACTGCAACACGAAGGGCAATTGCATTTGACCAGAGCCAAACAGTTCGCCCACAACCTTCATCCCATCTAACAAGAAAGTATTGATAATCTCCAGTGCTTTATGACCTGCATCTAAACCCGCCTTTAACGCATCATCCAATCCAATCCGCTCGCCATCAATAATATGTTGCTTCAAGCGTTCGTCGATGGGCAAATCTGCTAAGGAAGCACTCGATCTAGCATCTTTTGCACTCACTCCCGCAAAAATTTCCGTCAGCTTCGTCAACGGATCGTAGGTGCAAATATCCCCTTCAAATTTGCGATTGTCATAAATCAAATCGCGACATATCTGTTGATGTTCTTCGTCAATCTTCGATAACGGTAAAATCTTGGCAGCGGAGACAATCGAACCATCCATCCCAGCTTTCATCGCTTCATTGAGGAAGACAGAATTTAAAGTGATGCGAGTGGCTGGACTCAAGCCAAAAGAAATATTAGAGACCCCCAGCATAAAGTGAACACCGGGCAGATTTTCCCGAATCAGTCGAATTGATTCGATGGTTGCTTTGGCATTTTCCCTGTCCTCCTCAATCCCAGTTGAAATCGGTAAAGCTAAGGTGTCATAGAAAATTTCATGGGGTGGAATCCCAAACTTGAGCGCGTCCTGATAAGCGCGTTGGGCAATCTCGAATTTTTTCTGGGCGGTTCGAGCCATTCCCTCTTCATCGATACAGCCGATGACAACTCCTGCACCATATTCTTTTGCCAATTCCAACACTTTAAAAAATCGCTCTTCCCCATCTTCATAGTTGGTGGAATTGAGCAAACATTTGCCCCCGGCGACCTTGAGACCCGCTTCCATTTTTGTCCACTCGGTGGAGTCGAGCATCAGTGGGAGGGTCGTATTAGTCACCAGTCGTGATACCAGTTCTCGCATATCCCGTTCTCCATCACGCCCGACGTAATCCACGTTTACGTCCAGCATATGCGCCCCTTCTTTGACCTGGGATTTAGCGATCGCCAATAACCCATCCCAATCATCTTCATTCAAAAGCTTGCGGACTTTCTTAGAACCACTGGCATTTAATCGCTCGCCAACGATTAAAAAAGAATTATCCTGCTCATAGGTTTGGGCGGAATAAATGGAAGCTGCTGCTGGCGTATAGGAGAGTGACTCTCGAATCTCACCGACGGCATTTTTTCGCACCGAACGCTCTTTTAGTGGGGTGTATTCCACAGCCTCGGCTAAAGCTTGAATATGTGCTGGGCGCGTACCGCAGCAACCACCGACAATCTGAACCCCATGTTCCGCAATGAACCCTGTCATGGCAGTTGTATATTCTTGGGGAGTCATTTTATAAACTGCCTGACCGCCAATATTTTCTGGTAGTCCCGCATTGGGGATACAGGAAATGGGGAACGGCGAATTTTCTGACAGATATTTAATATGAGAAGTCATCAAATTTGGACCCGTCGCACAATTTAGCCCCAAAATATCAATGGGGAAGGGTTCCAGAATTGCCAGTACCCCAGATATATCTGTCCCCACCAACATGGTTCCCTGGATTTCCATAGTCACGGACACCATTAAGGGGATTCGCGAACCTTTTTTGGCAAACACCGCCTCAAATGCACTTAGTGCCGCCTTAATTTGCAGAACATCTTGACAGGTTTCCACGATGAAAAGATCGGCTCCCCCGTCATAGAGACCTTCTGCTTGTACCATGAAGCTCGCTCTCAATTCATCATAAGTAATATGACCGAGGGTGGGTAGTTTGGTTCCTGGACCGATGGAACCTGCGACAAATCTTGGTTTTTCGGGAGTCGTAAACTCATCCGCACAACTGCGAGCCAACTCTGCCGCCTTTCTACTTAGCTCGTAGGCGCGATCGGCTAGATCGTACTCTGCTAGGACTAAGGGGCTCGATCCAAAGCTATCAGTCTCGACAACATCCGCCCCCGCTGCGAGAAAATCACGATGGACTTTCGCCACTGCTTCTGGCTTGGTGATGACTAAATATTCATTACAACCTTCATATTCCGCTCCACCAAAGTCCTCGGCGGTCAAGTTTTGGGATTGGATGTTAGTTCCCATTGCGCCATCAAAGATTATCACTGGACGATCTGGATTCTGGAGCCGTTCGAGAAATGAAGTCTTTAACTGAGGTTTCGGAGTTTCAATACTTAGCATAGTCGTAATGGTTATAGTTGGCCTTGGACTTCTCCTGCAACCTTTTTATTTTTAACCCCAAAGCAAGTCTGTTTGGAAGGCTGAGGAGGATAACTTTGAGAATGATAATCATTCTCAAAGTTAATATAACACAAAAATACTTTAGACATCTCCAAAAATCAAAAATAAAATCAATTTTTACCCAGAAATTATCAATTATTCTTCCCTGTTCCCTGTTCCCTGTTCCCTCTTTTCTGGAGATGTCTTTTGTATTTATTACTTGTGCGGCGACAATATAGTGGTAATGAACATCAAGTGATTCGGGCCATAGAAATAGTTAATTGTACAGGACTTACGCAAAAACACTATATATAGCGTAGGAGGCTGGTGCATTGTTAGCGCAGCTCCTCTGCAAGAGGCAGCAGAAAGACCTAAGAGCGCGATGGTTAGGAATCCCGCGCTGTCACGCAAGTGCAGCGTCGGGAGGATGTCAACACCCTATTATCCGAACATGATATAAAACTGTTCCGTCACTCGCGTTGCCTACAAATAGAACAGATAATTGTAGATTTCTACAGATTGCTAAATTTGATACACAATTTACTTTTTTTTAATGTATCATTAGTTATTAAGTTCCACTAATATCATGTCCGGTTGAATAATTAGACTTTGGTGGAGGGAAGGCAGGAGGCAGGAGGCAGGAGGCAGAAGGTTTTCTCAAGAGTGTCACCTTAATTTTATAGACAAACGATGCTACCGGACATGATATAAAACGATATCATATCCAGTTAAACAGTTATAAATAAACTACTCAGAATCCAGCAATTCTGCAATTCAGAATTCAGGAGGGAAGAAAGAAGAAAAGAAGGAGAAAGTTTTTTGATCGCGCTATTATCCGGACATGATATAAATGTATAATTTGATAGGTTTCAACAATAGAGATCGCGCAAATATCCTTTAATATTCAGGGAAACATTGAAAATTAATTACTGATTTTCTTCCGAGCGATAGACCTACCTCCTCTAAATTCCCCGTTCCTCCTGTCTGCTACCCCTACTAAAAGACTTTTTCAGCAAACCCTAATTAAATAACTTTTGTATTTAGAAATAATTAACTAAACTTTCAATTCAATCCTAAATTTTTTTTCAGTTTGTCAAGTTTTAAAATCATCATAATTTAGCCATGAATAACTGTCCTTGTTGCTCTACTCAAATGCTACGCCATAGTCGTAATTCCCAAATTTATTGGTATTGTCCGCACTGTAGAGAAGAAATGCCAAATTTAGTAGATAAGCTCAAAAAACAAATTATTTTAAACAGTTTTCGCGAACATTCTTGTCAAGTAGCAATCAAAACTGCCTACAGAAATGTAGAAACCCACCTGCATGAAGAAAAAACAGTTATGAACTTACTTGGCATTGCCTAATATCATGTTCGGTATGTGGTGGTTATTAGGTAATATCATGTTCGGTTGAATACTTACACTTTGGAGGTCCGAAGGCAGGAGGCAACCCACCCCTAACCCCTCCCAGGAGGGGGAGGCAGAAGGGAAGAAAGGGTTCAAAGGGATAAAGTTTTTTTATAACTGATTATCCGAACATGATATAAGTCCTGAATTTAAGTGTTTGTAGTGCGGGCATCTTGCCCGCGATGTGGAATGGGCATCTTGCCTGTGATGTGGAATGGGCATCTTGCCCGCGATGTGGAATGGGCATCTTGCCCGCGATGTGGAATGGGCATCTTGCCCGCGATGTGGAATGGGCATCTTGCCTGTGATGTGGAATGGGCATCTTGCCCGCGATGTGGAATGGGCATCTTGCCCGTGATGGGGTGTACCTCACGCTTAATGGAATCTGCTGTAACTACTAAAAATCATAAAATCATTCAGCAACGCCAATTATTTTAAAGTAATAACAGCTTTCACCACACCCGCACGTTGCCCCCGTGCCATCATTTCAATTTCACAACCAGCAAAACCTTTAACCACCCACTCAACATGACAACGATAATCATTACCTCGAGCAGAATTAGCAAAAGCTTTATTCGATCGCCCCTCCAAATGACCTATTTCCTGTAACTGCTTCCCACTAAGCAACATTACACTTTCAGGCAAAGTCAACATCACCTCTATAGAGCGAACACTTTTTCCTTCCCTCGCTTTTTCACTGGTATAAGTAGGCAAAAATCCCTGATTTTCCAACTGCACCACTACCAGATAAATATCGCCACCCTGATGCTCAACTACCGTCTGACTCACTGCCAAACGAGGTGACATCAAAGCATGAAAAATAGCAAACTGACAATGTTGCTCGCACAACTTTGGTAAATATTCCACAGGAGCATTTTGCCAAACCTCCTTATAATTCCATCCACCAATTTCTACAGTACCCAGTTGCGGATGTTCAAACCGTTGCCAGTCAACAAAACCCTTCCCACCCAACTTTTCATCATTCCACTGCATCAATTTCAAATCATCTGAAACAGGATGGCGTTGTAACCACTTAACATAATCTTCCTTCTTAACTCCCGCTGCCGTAGGTGCATCCCAAAGCTCTATAACAAAACCAAACCAACCAAAGCGCTCGTAACAATAATCATCCATTGCACCATAAGTCTTCCGGTTAGCAGGATAACAAAAGTTATGATAAACCGAAACACATTCATAACCAGTAATTTCAGTACCCTTTTCCCCAATCAAATTGTAAATTTCCAAATCCTCCACAGGCAAGCAGTCATCTGGATAAATGCTATAAGGACGTAAAATTACTGCAGAAAAAGTATGATAACTAATAAAACCATTAATATTAGAATGCTCGCGCCAAAATTCTGCTACAGCACGAGTTTCCGGTTCAGAAAAAGGAAAATCCCCAGCACCTTTTTGTTTTCCCTCCGGTTGCCACTCATAAGGATAGTTGCGATTAAAATCCATTCCTTCCAGTGCAGGAGCAATTTTAATATCATAACCATTATAGTTTTTGATAATTCCCTCTTGCAGAATAGTGTAGTAAGTGCCTCCAAATTCATCAGGTTCGCGACGCACCATTATTCTAGAGTCTTCTGGGGAAATTTTCCACGCTCCACAATCATCCTTGAGTCGCATCTGCAAAATTAACCCATCCCCATTTACATCTTCCCAATGGAGTCCATCACGTTCTTCGGGATATGGATAATGACGAATACTCGATCGCAATCTTTGGGGAGTTGTTAAATATTGTTCTGCTCCATCAACAGCAATACGAGGTAGTACATAAACTGTGTAGTTGTCTAATAAACGAGTAATTTGAGGTTCGCTAGGGTAATTATTAAGTAGGTGATAAATAATATATAGAGCAACAGCAGAACCTGTAACTTCTCCAGCATGAATATTAGCATCAATCCAATATCCAGGTTTTTCTTTTGCTTTTCCTGTATTTTGATTAGTAACAGTAGCTAAGAAAATATCCAGTCCGCCATAGCTTTTACCAATAACTTTTAACTCAATCAAATGGGGATTACTTTCACTCATTTGATATAAAAAATTTACCACTTCTTGATATGTATAGTAGTGGCTAAAATCAAACCCTGATTCTGTCATTTTAAATTATTAAGTCTCTATATATAGCAATCTTATTTTGAGGTGTGAGATATGGCCGAAACCGTTGCCTATTTCCCCAATCTCCGCGTCCCCGCGTCTCCGCGTCCCCGTGTCCTACCCCCACCAACCAATTTTTTCAGCAAACCCTAATTATGTTCCCATTTCCACATACTACTAGAAATCAAATTTGTCAAAATGTGCGCGATAATTGGTATTAATAAATTACCTGTTGCTAAGGCACTATATCCCAACACAATTCCAACTATTGTTGCCCAAAGCATATAAGGCCATTGTTGCTTACCGCTCAAATGTAAAACACCAAAGAAAATACTTGAAGCAATTAATGCCACTGTATCCAATCCCAAGGCAGATAAAATTACACCTCGAAATAACAATTCTTCACTCAATCCTGGTAGTAACCCCAACCAGATTAAATCGGGCCATAATAAAGGATTCACAACTAACTTAAGATATTGATCTGCACTACGACGATAGGTCGGCCAAATGCGATAAACTAAAGAACTAGCAATAGTAATACCTAAGGCGATCGCTACTCCCCACAACAACGCTCTTGGATTCCAACTCACAGGTAATAAATTAACACCAAGTAGCAAACAGGTTTTAGAGATTGCTAGTAATACCAATGCTGTTACTCCCATTGCCACCAATACTTGAGTACGAGTTAGAGGTTCGATTTCTGGATTTTCAGGAATTTGCTCTGTCACTTGTCCTCTATCAAATTAACTTTAGATTTTCAGGACTTACGCATGAGGTACGAAAAACTAGGATTTGAGATTGCTTTCCGTTCCGGACTGCTGTGCAAACCCTGTCAGTCGCTTTGGACGAAAATTACCTTGCAGGTGCGTAAGTCCCAATTTTATATTTAACTATTGTACAGGATGGTATAGCGCTACGCGTAAGTCAGAAGCCAGAAGTCAGAAGTCAGAAGTCAGAAGTCAGAAGTAATCCCTGAATGAGTTTTTCCTGGGGAAATGCTCCGCAAAGAGCATTTATAAATGTCCACGCCCCATTTGAATTTTAGCAATAGTGCCGCTACGCGGAAATCATGCATTCAAAAGTCAAAAGTCAAAAGTATTGATTGGTAAGGCTTTTCGGATTTTGTAACTGGTTAGTTATTTCTGCCATCCTGCAATAGGTAATATTTGTGGCCTCAAAGCTTCTGGATTAATGCCAGCTCGATGAGCAACCAATACCCCCAACGCCTCCAAATATGAATTCACCTCTAATGCTTTTATCCCCAAACTTTCTGGTGAAGCTTGCATTTGAGTTTGATTTTCTCTAACAGCAATAATTTGCGCTGGAGTTTGACTAAAACTCATTACTGCACTACCACCACAAGCAGTAGCAGGTACAACTACAGCATCTACTTGTTCTGCCAAAATGGTATTAGGAAGTAAGGGAGTATCTTTTGTATTTACTAATTGTGGCGCTCGACTCAACCCCACTAATACACAAGGTAAAAATGTGTAACCAATTTCTTCCGCAGCAGACCTAGGAGATAAATTAGGGTCTAAGGGTAGAGGTAATAAAGCAGGAGCATGAGCGCAGGGAACCTGAAAAGTTTTGACAATCAAATGACTAATAACTGCTTCTGCACCAGCTAAAGGGTCAACTCCTTGTCCGTGGCGATATAGTTGTAATCCTGTACTACCTTCATCATCGGGAAATCTGGCAACAACAGCGATCGCTTCTGCCTTAGCTTTGTGAATTAGAGTTTCTGCCGCTCGTAGCAAACTATCTGAATTAGCTATTGTGCCCCAGGATGCCCCAGACTCAGATTGTTTTAATTGTACTTCTAGTGGAGCATCTGTAATTATATAATCTGTGAGATTTAGCCCTAAAGTTGCTCTAGTCGCATCCGCAGCTTGTAAATGGCGCAGTTGCAATTCTGGCTCAATGCCCTGGTCAAGAATTAAACCCACTCGGTTTTGATGTACAGGTTGTAATCCATACCATCCCTGAGCAAATTTGTCAAGGGCATAGCCTTCTACATATAGGGCATTAGATAGTGGCCAATAGAGTTGTGCCCCATTCAGAACATTGGGGTGAGTAATTAGGAGGTCACAAGTTTGTGCGATCGCTCGTGCCACTGGTAGAGCATCTCCAGCATAACCACCAATAGATGCACCGATACCAGTTGGAATAATTAAGACTACTGTATAAGGACGAGGTATCAAATTAAGGCGTTTTAAGGGGTTGGTAAATTAGTGTATGATATTAATCTTAATTGCTTAGGAGTCAGGAGTCAGGAGTCAGGAGTCAGGAGGAAAGAAAGAAAAAGAAACAGGAGTAGTAGGATTGCTATAATACCAAATTAATATAAATTTTTGATAAATGATAAATACGAAATATTCTTTTGAATTTATATCACAATATGATTGCGTATTTTCAAAGTAAAACTAATTATAAAAATCCTTAAAAGAGGACTTCATATAATTAGTCTAAGTTAGCAGTTATAGTTGATATAACTCTTTAAAATTGGGAAATTTATGTTGTAATTGAGTTAGTTTTAACTACTACAGCTTCTACATGAGCCTTTTGTGTTTCCGTATCTACTTTAGTCACTGCCCAACGTAGAGGTTCGCCACGTTTTTCTAACTCTTTTTCAATTTCTTGATTGAGTTTATTTGGTGATTCTTGCAAGTCAATTTCAGCATTAATAAAATGAGTAGTCATTTCAGTTATCAGTTATCAGTTATCAGTTATCAGTTATCAGTTGTCAGTTGTCAACGGGGGTCCCTAAAATTGTTTGGGGCGATCGGACACGAAGTTGCTGGTCGTTGACTATCCATAAGCAATTTTCCCTTCTGCCTTCAGCATAGCTGCCTCCTGCCTTCTTCAAGAAGCACCAAATTGGCGATCGTAAACCTCATCTTCCTTTCCAGTTTCTATCTTTAAATTAGACCGAGGATAGGCAACACATAATAAGACATAACCCTCTGCTTGAAGTTCTGGACCAACTCCCATACCATCAGCTTGATCTACAGTACCCTCTCCAAGAATTTTTGCTGCACAAGTTGTACAAACTCCTGCATTGCAAGAATTAGGCAAATCCAGTTTAGCCTCTTCAGCAACCTTTAATATTTTTTGATCCTCTGGCACCTCAATAGTGTGAGTTTTTCCCTCGTGTTGAATTTCAACAGTATAAGTCTTTGACATATTGTAATTTGTAGATTTAATTCCAGAGAGGAATTTAGGGTCCTTGATTTTATTAAACCTTATCTAGGTTAGCCCTTTTAGAGATTGAGGGCAACATTAATTATCCGAAATGAAACAAAATTTTACAATCCTAATAGTTACAAAATTTTTCAATATTCAAAAATCATTTAACTGAGAGAAAACTTATTTTTATCTTTAGAACTATTTTTTATTCAAATAGAATTTTTATTAACAGCAGGTATTACTAATTAAAGAAAATCTAAAAGTAATTTTATCTAGAACATAAATTTCAAAATCAAACTTATTTTATATCAAAAGCAAAAACTCATACAAAGCATTTTTTTCCTTATTCCTTCTCTCCTAGGTAACTAAACGTCTTATTATTTATTTTTTCTACTATGTATAATATACAAAAAAACCTGCAGTATTAAAAATAATATTTTAAGGTGACCAGACAAAAATTGACGCAAAACAAATAACATAAAGTAATTTCATAAAAATCATTATATAGTTCATAAAAACATCTATTTTTCTGCCTATAATCTCCTGAATAAAATTAATTTCAAAGCAAAATAAGACCGTTTTTAATATTTTTATTACTTGTTCTATGTGTAGCGATCGTCACGGTTTTTTAAACTTATTTTGTACAATTGATATAATTGAAGTCAATTATATTTTCACGATCTCAGGAAAAAAAATGGAAGGTCAACAGTACGAATTCGAGCAGTCTCAAAATGAATTAATTTTGGACTTATCCAACAAAATGCGCTTTGTTAGCTACTTTTTAATTGCTATCGGAGTTCTTGCTGGAATAATTGGGTTATTTAGTGTAGATCCAGGTGCTATTATTCAAGGGGTTGTTCAAACATTCATTGGTATTTGGACTTTAAATGCTGCTTCTTCTTTTAAACTCATTGTTGATACAGAAGGTAATGATATTGTTAACCTGATGGGTGCTTTAGGTGAACTCCGCAAACTATATCGACTACAATATTGGTTATTAATTATTGCTCTAACTTTTATGGCGATCGCACTTGTTGTAGTTATTATTGCAAGTTTTTTTAGTACCTAGACCTAGTAATATCAAATCTGGAGAGTGTGCGGAGTGGGGGAGTGGGGGAGTAGGAATGATGTACAAGATGAATAGTGAAAATATTTTAGTGCGGGCATCTTGCCCGCGATGGGTGTACCTCACGGGCAGCGGAAAAAGCTGTATTATATCATGTCCGGTAGCATCGGAGCGTATATAAAATGAAGGTGACACTCTTGAGAAAACCTTCTGCATCCTGCCTCCTGCCTTCCTTCCACCAAACCCTAATTAGGGCTTGCTGAATAAATATAAAAGCATTGACAGATAAAGGTAAGTGCCTTTTTGGGTCTAGAAATTGTACAAGGTTTTCGTTCTAGGGAACTCAAAAAGCTAGGATTTTGGGTTGACTATCGCAGAAAAATCAAGGGATAATTCTTTCTACTGCCTCCTTTAAATTCCCCATTTCTCCAGTATAGCTGTCTCC
>NZ_JAAHHG010000145.1 GCF_010692555.1 Okeania sp. SIO3B5
TAATTTAGGCAAAAAATTACACAGATAGCATTTCTTATAAAGATGAGGTGCATTTACGATCCCCCGCGCATCCCCCTTTTTAAGGGGGACTTTGAAACCTACCCCCTTTTTAAGCGGTTCCACCCTTACTAAGACTAGGGGGGATCTAAAACTGTATCTCACCAATTTGAGAAACGCTACAGTGGCCAGCATATCACTTTGCTTTTCTAGGCGATCGCCAGTAGTTGTCAGCCCATAGCTGATAGCTAGTTAATTTGCCAAACTAATATGATTAAAGAAATATCTAGGCAAAAATTCTCATGTTAAATCCCGATCTGGAACAAGTCCAGTTAAATACAGAAGAATATCAACGTTATTCGCGCCACTTAATCTTACCAGAAGTAGGATTAGATGGTCAGAAACGTCTTAAGGCAGCCAGTGTTCTATGTATCGGCACTGGTGGTCTTGGTTCCCCATTATTGTTATATCTCGCAGCCGCAGGAATTGGAAATATTGGAATTGTAGATTTTGATATTGTCGATCATTCCAACCTTCAACGACAGGTTATTCACGGAACCTCTTGGGTGGGTAAACCAAAGATTGAATCTGCTAAAAATCGAATTCACGAAATAAACCCTCACTGTAAAGTTGACCTTTACGAGACCAGGCTAAGTTCAGAAAATGCCCTTGAAATTCTCAAATCCTATGATGTAGTAGTCGATGGTACTGATAATTTCCCGACTCGCTACCTGGTTAATGATGCTTGTGTTCTTCTAGATAAACCTAATGTCTACGGTTCAATTTTCCGTTTTGAAGGTCAGGCAACTGTCTTTAATTATGAAGGTGGACCTAACTACCGCGACCTCTACCCAGAACCACCGCCCCCAGGAATGGTACCTTCCTGTGCAGAAGGTGGTGTTTTAGGAATTTTGCCTGGAATGATTGGAGTTATTCAAGCAACGGAAACTATTAAAATTGTTTTGGGTGAAGGCACGACTTTGAGTGGTAGATTGTTACTTTATAATTCCTTGGATATGACTTTCCGGGAATTGAAACTGCGTCCTAACCCAGTACGGCCAGTTATTGAAAAGTTGATTGATTACGAACAATTTTGTGGTATTCCTCAAGCTAAAGCACAGGAGGCAGAAAGTAAGATGGCTATTCCGGAAATGACAGTTCAAGACTTGAAGCAATTATTGGATAGTGGGGCAGATGATTTTGTCTTAGTTGATGTGCGGAACCCCCATGAATATGAAATTGCTCAGATTCCTGGATCTGTGTTAGTGCCGTTGCCAGATATTGAGCAGGGTTCTGGCGTAACAAAGGTTAAGGAACTAATGAATGGTCATCGCTTAATTGCTCATTGTAAAATGGGTGGGCGATCGGCTAAAGCGTTAGGTATTCTGAAGGAGTCAGGTATTGAGGGTACTAATCTCAAAGGTGGAATTACTGCCTGGAGTCAGGAAATAGATTCTTCTGTGCCTCAATATTGAAATAGCAGTCAGCACCTCAGCGGTCAGCTATCAGCTTCTGAAGGTGTATAATGGGGGTGAGAATCCCCCATAAAAGGCACACCACTAATTTTTCAAATAAGCGTGGGGGACTTAAACCCTTGAATTTTTAGCTGATAACGCAGTTCCTCTGTAAGAGGCTAGCTAAATGTTGTTTGCAGAGCATGACCTAAAGAAAAGCTAATAGTTAGTTAATGTTTTTTAGGGTGCAATATTTGCACCCTGATATAGCGCGTAACGCTAGGAAACAGTCAATTGTGATATCATGTCCGGTAGCATCGTTTGTGTATAAAATTAAGTTTCAATTTAAAGAAACCCTTCTGCCTTCCTTCCACTAAAGTATAAGTATTTAAGCGGGCATGATTTGACATCCTCCCGACGCTGCTCTACGATACAGCGCGGGATTCCCATCCATCAATCAAACAGACTAAGCCACTTGAAAGATTCAGGGTGGGTTGACACCTCACTGGAAAATGCAGGCAAAGCCAGTCTAACACTTCCTCCGTGTCCGTTTAACTTCTCCGTTAGCGCAGCTCCTCCGGAGGAGGCGTGCCCCTCGGCGACTTGATTAAACAGTTACAGCAATCTTAACCTTGATTTTTGGCCTGAGCAATATTTGTATTTTAACAGATTATCTGTAAAACCGCTCTTATTGATGGGTTTTCATCCCGACGCTCCCCTGCGGGAGAGCGCGGATCTTCAACCAACGTTGAGATAAATTAAGTTTGACATCTCCAGGGGTTGAAACACCCTAGATTCTGTGGCAAATCCACCCCAAATGGGATAAATCCACATTTGCTTAAAGCCTATCAACAGACTTCTCAACTCCTCGGCATAGAGCATTGTCTAGCTGTGAGCTTACCTTTTTTTTGTAGCTATAAATCGCTGCTCTGGCTGCGTTACTTGCTTTTCCTGCGGAATGCTGCGCAAACAGCCGTCGTAGGAAGCATCGTCCACGTCTCCTGTCCGCCGGAATTTCACCGCACTAGCTAGAGGTAATGGCGACAAACCTTGTTCTTACTCACTACTTCTAGTATAGCATACTTTTACTCCGCTTTATTACCCGCGCGTCGTTATTCAACCAGGGGATAAATCTTCCGGGAACTTTTCTCCCGTCAGTTTTCATGTTTTGTTTTTTAAAAGGATAAATTTTTTTTTGTTAAGTGAAATTATTATTTATTATTGATCCCTAATAATTGTAAAGCTATTTTACATTTTTTTCAGATAAGAGCAAAAAGTAGTAATGATAGAAGCAGAAGGGAAGAGTAATATTTATATGCCAGCTTTCCCTCAATTAATATAACTGAGTAGAAATACATGGTTGTAACACCATCAAATACTCAGAAATTAACATTCAGTGAAAACTTAAATCAGCAACTTATGAGTTATCAAATATCGCAGAAAGAAGTTACTATCAGCAATCATGGAGTTTATAAAGATGAAGCAATAGTTGCAAATTTTTTAGCCGAACTACCATCAGTTTTAGCATCTCTAGAAAGTCTTTCCGAGAACGATGATTCTAGCAAATAGTCTGAACAAATGCAAGCAAAATACAATATAAAATTTGTTGTTTTTTAAGATTATCAGGAAAGGCAAAGGGCAGTAGACAGTAGGGAATTATGACTCCTGTTTTTTGTCTTTGTTGATGTTGGCTATTGCCTGCGCACAGCGCTATAGCGAAAAGCGATCGCTCCGAATTTTATTTAGCATCAAGAGCGATCGCCTAATTTTTAAACAGACAGAATTACTTAAGGCTTGCTGAATAAAGCTAAAAGTCAGGATACCTAAGACTTAGGAGCTTTTTATATTCAGTTTATCTCCAAGTTTGTGGCTCTTATTGACATCAATTTACTGAAATTTTCTGCTGAAATTCAAGAAAATTTCTTTACATAAAATAGTCGAAACCGTTGCCTGTTAATCCATCTCCGCGTCCCCGTGTCTCCGCGTCTCCGCGTCCCCGTGTCCTACCCCCACAAACCAATTTTTCAGCAGATCCTACTTAGTAGGCCACTCAGTATGGAAGAACTCACCACGAGCTTTATCAATACGCTCATAAGTGTGAGCGCCGAAATAATCCCGTTGAGCTTGAGTCAAGTTTTGAGGTAAAGTTCCCCGACGATAACTATCAAAATAATCCAGAGAAGCACTAAAGGCAGGAACAGGTAATCCTAAATTAGCAGCAGTAGCAACAACTTCCCGCCAAGCATCTTGGCGATCGAGAATAGTCTGCTTAAACTCTGGTGCTAACAACAAATTAGGTAGACCAGGATTTTCATCAAAAGCTTTCTTAATTTTATTCAAGAAGCCAGCCCGAATAATACAACCACCCTTCCAAATTCGTGCAGACTCACCCAAATTCAGATTGTAATTAAACTCCTTGGATGCAGCAGCCAACAACGCCATACCCTGAGCATAAGAACAAATCTTAGAGCAATATAAAGCATCCCGCACTTTATTAATCATAGCTTGGGTATCACCTTCATACTTACCAGTAGGACCTGTTAATTCCTTAGCAGCAGCAACACGCTCTTCCTTAATTCCAGACATAATCCGAGCATTAACAGCAGCAGTAATTGTAGGAACAGCAACACCAAGTTCCAAAGCATTAATTACAGTCCATCTACCTGTACCTTTTTGTCCAGCAGAGTCAACAATCATATCAACTAAATGATTGCTAGTTTCAGTATCTTTCTTAGTGAAAATATCCGCTGTAATTTCAATTAAGAATGATTCTAACTCTGGAGTTTTATTCCACTCAGCAAAAATTTCATGTAGTTGTTCGTTGCTAATACCAACAGCATTTTTCAACAAATCGTAGGCTTCAGCAATTAACTGCATATCGCCGTACTCAATACCATTATGTACCATTTTTACATAATGACCAGCACCACCAGGACCAATGTAGGTAACACAAGGACCATCATCAACTTGAGCTGCTATTTTAGTTAAAATTGCTTCTAATTCTTTGTAGGAAGCCTCTGTACCACCAGGCATTAAACTAGGTCCCCATAAGGCTCCTTCTTCACCACCACTAACTCCCATCCCCATGAAACCTAATCCGGTGGATTCTAAATCTTTAGTGCGACGTTCTGTATCTTCGTAGAGGGAGTTACCACCGTCGATAATCATATCATCTTTGTCTAGGAGAGGTTTTAGTTGTTCGATGACTTTATCAACTGGTCCTCCTGCTTTTACCATGACTAAGATTCTGCGGGGTCTTTCTAGAGATTGGACAAAATCTTCTAGAGTATAAGCAGCATGGACGTTTTTACCTTGTGCCCGCTCTGCCATAAATTTCTCGGTTTTATCACTACTGCGATTGTATACGGAGATGGGAAATCCATTGCGTTCTACGTTGAGAGCTAGGTTTTCTCCCATTACGGCTAGACCTATAACACCAAATTTTTGCTGTCCCATAATATTTTGACTTCCCTGAGTTTTTCTACTAAATTTTAAGTACCGTTTTAAGTACAGTTTTTAGATTACAGGTGTTTTTTTTGACTTTTTCTAGTACAGGTTTTTTTTTAAGATTTCAAGTATAGATTGATACAAAAAAACGTATTTAATAGACCTCTCCAGAAAATAGGGAACACCGGATCTGGGAACAGGAAGAAGTAATTGATAATTTATGGATAAGAATTGATTCTATTTTTGATTTTTGGAGATGTCTAATACAGATTAATAATTAGACATCTCCAGAAAAGAGGGAGTAGGGAGTAGGGAGTAGGGAGTAGGGAACCCACCTCTAACCCCTCTCAGGAGGGGAATAATTGATAATTTCTTTGGGATAATTGATTTGATTTTTTATTATTGGAGATGTCTATTCTGTATAAATCAATTCAAGGGAGTAGGGAGTAGGGAGTAGGGGAGTAGGGGAGAATTTTTTTGCCCAACTATGCGCTCTTTAATGCGCTCCATGCATGACCATGAAGAGCTGAAAACCATGTACTTTTTCAATACATAAAAATGCTAAAACCTTTATCTGGTAATTATTTGAGATTTAATCAGCAAACCCTAAGTAGAAGGTCTTATTGCTGTTAATGCAGTTTCTCCGCAGGAGGCTAGTTCAATAATTGATAATTGATAATGGATAATTGATAATTACCTCTCCCTAAAAGGCAGAGGATTGAATAAAAGGAAAATTAATTCATTGTTTCTCCTTTATCAGGAGAGGCTTTAAACCTTAATTATTCGGTAATATCATGTCCGGATAATAGCGTGATAAAAAAACCTTTTCCCTTCTAACCTTTTCTTTCCTTCTGCCTCCTGCCTTCTGCCTTACCTTCTCCAAAGTATAAGTATTCAACCGGACATGATATAACAGCTAGCTGAATGTAAGCATTCAGTCTTATACCAAGCGTGATAAAATATTTATTTGAAAGTCTAAATTAAACATAGTATTAGTATTGATAATTGGTATAGTTCAAGAGGTAATTTATGGATGAATTAAAGTATCTTGCTAATTGGGTCAAAGAGCAACACGCTCAGGAATATATTTTGACTTGGTTATTGAATCAACCAGGACTTTGGTGGTCTGATGGAGAAGCGTATCAGGCTGCTTTACAAAAATCTGGGAAATTATTGAGGGAGTATGTTCAAAAAAACCAAAGTGGAGATTTATTTCAAGGTATTGCTGAAAAAATTGTAGATGATGAAAGTTGGAATGAAGTTGCAAACTCTCTAGCAAAAATTATTTATGTTTATCAACAGGAGTTAGTCAGATTACAAGATTTTAGTCGGCATCAAAATAACCAAAATATTTTAAAAAAAAATCTAAATAGTGATGATTTATCTGTTGAAGAGAATGAAGACATGGAAGTACAAGAAGCTTTGCCCGATCCATTTGCAGATGCTTTAACTGGTCAAGGGTAGGGAGATGGGGGGATGGGGAGATGGGGAGATCGGGAGATGGGGAGATCGGGAGATGGGGAGATCGGGAGATGGGGAGATCGGGAGATGGGGAGATGGAGACACACGCCTAACCCCTCCCAGGAAGCGAATTTGGGGAGATTATTAATATTTGCACAATAGACATCTCCAATAATAAAAAATAAAATCAACTATCGTACAGAAATTATCAATTCTTTCCCCCTACTCCCTACTCCCTACTCCCTACTCCCTCATTTGGTGGAGATGTCTAATTAAATGTATTTCATCATAATATTCTCCGGCGACAAGGAATTAGCCCTGCCTCCTGGGAGTTCCCCACTCAATAAAATGTAGAAAAGTTTTTGAGAAATGGTATTATTCCTTACCTTCATTTTTTTAAACTCAAACCATGACAGGAAAAGCTTTCGACCAACTTTGGCACCTCATATCCGGTGCATTAACCCTAAACCCAGAAGTTTATAACCAAATTAATAGCTTACCCCAAGGTATTCAGGTACGAATCCGCCAAGAAATAAATTTCTTGGCTCAAAGCAGAAGTCATCTAAAGATGACTAAAGATAGCTAATATCATGTTTGGATAATCAGTTATAAAAAAACTTCTGACCTTGAACCTTTCTTTCCCTTCTGCCTTCAGCATAGCTGCCTCCTGCCTTCTTCCTTCTTCCTTTTTCCTTCTTCCTTCTTCCCTCCATTTAAACTTCTGGTTTAATTCCGCCAAATAAAGCTAGTTCAAACAATTTCATAAAACAATCAACATGAATAAAACCTATTTTTCTTAACCAGTCACATTGAGTTTCTACAGGAGCAAGAATATTTGCTTCTTTATCTGGGCGATTATAATACTGTTGATTAATTTTTTCCCTAGATTGATTTTTGTTGCCTTGACTTTGATGAAAAGCATAAAGAGAATCAACAAATAATTCATCAAATAACTGCTCAATTAATTTAGATGGGGAGGCAACGTGTTCCAAGTTCAAAAATAATCCTCCTGGCTTTAATAATTGGTAAATTTCTTGATATATTTCTTGTTTTCTGATGTCTGGTTGATGATGAATAGAAAATCCTGAGACAACTACATCAAATGGTGCTTTTTCCTGAATTTTACTTACCCATTCTGGCAAACCATAATCTTGATTGATAAATTCTAAATTACCTTGATAATTATCGGCAATTTTACTTTTTGCAGCTTCAATCATTGTTTCTGAAAAGTCTAAAAATACTCCTTGAGAATTAGGGTATTGACTGAGAATTGCTTGACCTAAAATACCATCACCACAACCTAAATCTAAAAAGTTATTTACTTGAGGAATAGTCGCCTGAATAATTCTCAGGATAATTTCAATTTGTTCAGTAGCTAAAGGAATTGCACTCCTGACACCAGAAAGATATTTTTGCGCAAGGTCTGCTTTTGTCCAGACTTGATAGTTTTGACTCATTCTTCAGAATTGTGGGTATTTTGTCATAAATGTCTCATGTAATTTTAGTAGGGTGGATAAAGATTTGCCCACCCTATCTGTAGTTTATTCTAATTTTATTCTTTAAATTAAGTTACTATTTGTCACCTCTTTCATTAGTATATTTTGTCATTTGTAGACCGACAATGACAAGTTTTGATGCAAGTTCACCTGCTGTTGTAGCTGTTTTTTCAGAAATTGTTCCTGATAGTAAAAGTCCTACACTTGCTACAATAATAATTGCACTAATTCTAGTTAAGTTTAGAGCAAGATTAAAGCTTAACTTTTCTTGGTGTAGGTGTTCTTTAACAACAAGTTCTTCCTTTATTTTAGGGTTTGGGTTTTGGTTATTATTTAGTGTAGTCATCATTGAAAATCCTTGTTTTATTCTACAACTTAATTTTAATCATAGTGTTTTCATTAATAAATATATTGATATTGAATGAAATTTCACCCTTTGAAAACAGATATTTTGGTAGATTGAATGAAACTTATTGTTTGTTACTCAAATATCACTTAATAGTCAAAAAAAATTAGTTGTTTCAAAAATTATGTTCAGGTTTTGAAATTTTTTTCAATTTCTGCTAGTAGCTGGTGATCTGTCTTATAGTGATAAATTATGATGTATTAAGATTGAATTTTTTGAAGATTCTCTCTCAAGCCTAATACACTATGTCAATCTATGGAGAAACTAAGCAATGCCATTAAGCAGAGAACAGTTTGAACGTATTTACCAGGAAGAGTTAACTCCTTTTCAAAAAAGAATTTTAAATAGAATATTAGAGGGCAAAACAAATGAGGATATAAGAAAAGATGAAACAGTTTGGTTTAATCTAGATGTATATCAATATAATAGCCTCGAACAGATAAATAGAGAAATTAACCAACTAGAATATCAAAAAGAAAAAAATGATAAACAACTTAAAAAACTCAAAAAACTCAAACCAGGGGTAAAAGATTTAGTAAATAACTTCCGAAAATCTTCATTTGGCAAATCACAAGATTCACTTACTCACAAATTACGAGATATATGCGATAAATTTAGAGTTGAAAGTACAAGGGATACAGAGTATGATTTACATGAAGTAATGGAATATTTCGCTAAATATAAACAGGATATGATTTCCGCTGATGCTGCTAAAAGGTTTGAACTATTGAGTAGCATTCCTCACCCTGGAGGTTCTATTCCAACTTATTCTATTTATTACCAATATAGATATGACAAAAATGAGTATTTAGAAAACAAATGTTTGAGTAAGATTGAGAATGCTGGTAAGGAAGCTATATTAATTAGGGTTAAAGGTCCTCATTTGATGGGTAAAACTTCTTTCAAGAACAGGCTATTAAAAAATAAATTAGTTATGAATAATCAAGCAAGAGTAGTAGATATTGATTTAGCAGAAGATTTTAGTATTTTCCAAAAGGAAAAATATGAAATTTACAATTGGTTTTGTCGTGAATTTTGTAAACAGTTAGGGTTGAATGTAGAAGAGATATTTAAAGAATGGAGACAAGCAATAGAAAGTGTCTCTGATTGTACATCATTTGTCGAAAAACACATATTTTCTAAGATTCCACAGCCTATTTTTTTGAGCTTTGATAATTTCCATAAAACATTTGAATATTCAATTTTTTCTGAATTTGAAAATTTGTTACGTAATTGGCATGATAACAAAGCAAAAAATGACGACAAATGGAGATATTTAGTATTGATTTTAACTTATTCAACATCTGATTATCCCAGGTCTAATATTAATCAATCCCCCTTGTTTAATTTAGGACAAGGTTTTAATTTAGGTGATTTTAGTTCTCAAGAAATTAGGGAATTATCAAAAAAGCATGAATTAGATTGGGGGGTTAAAGAAATTGAAAAATTGATGTCTTTTGTAGGAGGACATCCATATTTAGTAAGACTAGCTTTGTATCATATCGCAGTCGAAGAAAAAACTTTAGATAATATTTTAGCAAAAGCGACTACAAATGAGGGTATTTATAAAGATCATTTGATGCAACTTTACAACATTGTTAATGATGCTAAATTAACAGATGACTTAAGAAAAATAGTTAATAGTCAAGATTATGTTATGTTAAGTTCACAAATATCAAACTTTCATTTATATAGTGCAGGTTTAGTTATCCAGCATAATAACAAGGTTAAACCCCGTTGTCGTTTATATCGTGATTATTTCGCTGATGTTTTGCAATATAGATAAGATAAAAGATGCAGTGGAGAGTTTATTCCTATTTTTGACTATTGATAATTAATTAATAACAGGAGTTTAATGAGTTTTGAACCCTAACTCTATATTATGAGGAAAATGAATATTTGTTAGAGTTTAACTACTAAACAATTAGCTATACTATTTTTTCGCTAGCTTTGAAATTTATGAGGTTAGAGATAAATAATGACAGAAAATTTTTATTATGTTGGTGGAAGTATTCCTTTTTACAAGAAAGAAGTTTATGTATCTAGGAAAGCTGACGGTGATTTACTTGATTCATTAAAAAATGGTCAGTTTTCCTATGTATTTAATTGTAGGCAGATGGGAAAAAGTTCTTTAATAGTTAATATTAAAGAAGAATTAGAAAAAAACAGAGATATTCTATGTGTTGATTATAGTCTTCAAGATAGACCTAAAGATGAATCAGATTTTTACAACAAGATTATAGAAAATATCTGTGACAAGATATATAAAAAAAGTATAGCTGTCTCTAAAGGTAGAGAAATCAGATGTAATGATTTAACAGAATTTTTCCAAAAACTTTTGTCATCTAATAAAACAATAAAAATTGTAATTTTTATTGATGAAATTGATGTGTTATTTGATTTTCCTTGGAGAGATAATTTTTTTGGTTTGATTCGATTCTATTCTGAAAATAGAGCCCATTCTGACAAACAAGAATATACTAGACTTACTTTTTGTTTATTAGGAGTTGCTGTACCATCTGATTTAATTCAAGATCAAGCTAAGAGTCCTTTTAATATTCAGTGTAAACGCATTGAATTAGAAGGTTTGAAAAGTAATGAATGTTCTAATTTAGCAGCAGGATTAAAAGATGTTGCTGTTGAACCAGAGCAAGTAATGAAATGGATTATTGATTGGACTGGCGGACAGCCTTTTTTAACACAAAAATTATGTTGTTTAGTAGCAAAATCTGGTTTAAAATTTTCTACAGAAGAAATAGAAAAAATAAAACTTGATAATTTGGTACAAGAAGAAATAATTGAAAATGGATTAAGTGAAGAAAAAGACGATCCTCAACACTTAAGAACTATTAAAAAACGTCTTATAGAAGATGAAGAAGCATACGCTTTATTAAATCTTTATCAAAGGATATTAAATGAAGGCAGTGTAGAGTTAAAAGACGATTATGTTTACCAAAAATTGAGACTATCAGGTTTAGTTGTCAAAAAAGATGGGTGCTTAGAAGTTTTTAATAAAATCTATAAAAAGGTCTTTAATCAAGATTGGATAAAAGAGGAACTCAAGAATATAATATCCAGAACTGAATTAACTTACGAAATAGCAGAAAATTTTCTAGATGAGATTCTACAGGAAAAAAAACTACATTTCCTAACTGATATTGAAAAAACAGTTTTTAAAGGTTCTTGGGAAGGTCTTACTTATGATCAAATGACAAAAAGTTCTAATTTTACTCAAGACTATCTGAGGGTAACTGGCAAGAGTTTATGGAATAAACTGTCAAAATTATTAGAAGCAAAAGTATCTAAGAGAAACTTTAAAGAACTTTTCAGACGAAAATGGAAACAAAAGCAATTAAAAAAGCATAATGATTCTGAAATTAATCGTTCAATACCAGAAAACGCCATTTATATTGAGCGACAACCCATTGAATCTATTTGTGATGAAACTATCTTAAAGCCAGGTTCTTTAATCAGAATTCAAGCTCCTAAAAAAATGGGCAAAACTTGGCTAATTAATAGAATTTTAGAACAAGCGAAAAGATATGATTACCAAACGGCATCTATTAATTTATTAGACGCTAATACTGTTGATTTTCAGGATTTAGATAGATTTTTGTGGTGGTTTTGTAGTGGTGTAAGTCGTGAATTAAATGTGCCAAAAGAAATTTTGGATGAATCTTGGGATGAGAAAGATAGTAGTAAGGTTAACTGTAAGATTTATTTTGAAGAAGGCTTATTTCCAAAAGTAACAGAAGCATTGGTTTTATGTATAGATAAAATAGACTTGATTTTTCCATATCCAATTGCTGAGGATTTTTTGGGATTATTACGTTCTTGGCATGAGACTGCCAAGCAAAAAACTCTCTGGAAAAAGTTACGGTTAGTAGTAGCTCATTCGACAAACGTTTATATTCCTTTAGATATTAATCAATCTCCTTTTAATGTGGGTGTGCCTATCGAGTTACCAGAGTTTAATTCGGAGCAAGTACGCCAACTTACTGAAACTTACGAATTAAATTGGCAAGTCGAAAAAGTGAAGCAGTTAACTGATGTAGTAGGAGGGCATCCTTTTTTATTAGATCGGGCTTTGTCTTATTTAATAAATCATCAGGATTTAACCTTATCGGAGCTACTAGAAAAAGCACCGACTAACGCAGGAATTTATGGCAGTCATCTGCAAGAGTTGTTGTCAATTTTAGCAGCAAATCCCGAACTAAAAGCAGCTTTTAAGGAAGTTGTTATGGCAACAGAACCTGTAAATATAGAGTCCCTTTTGACTTATAAATTGTATAGTTTAGGATTAGTAAAATTAGTGGGTAATAACGTTGTTACCAGATGTGAATTATATAGGCAATATTTTAATGAATGCTTTTCATTAATGGATAATGGATAATGGATAATGGATAATTGATAATTGATAATTACCTCTGGTTAAAACCGAGAGGATTTAATATAAGGAATATTTTCTTTTTTTCCCCTTAAAAGGGGAGGCTTCAAGGCGCGAATTATTTAATTATTAATTATTAATTATTAATTATTCGGTAATAATATAACCTCTCCACTCTACGACAAGGAAGAGGAAATCTTTCCCATCCTTCCTTTGTAGGCAAGAGGGTTGGAGGGTTAGGTTTTCCCCTATAGGCAATAGAATCTAATTACTGATTTTCCTAACTATCCATGAACACAAAACAAAACCAAAATTACCAATATCAAGTAGGAGGCAGTTTACCTCCGGATGCTCCTAGTTATGTTGAGCGACAGGCAGATATAAATATTTATAATGCCCTCAAATTAGGAGATTTTTGTTATGTGTTGAACTGCCGACAAATGGGAAAGTCAAGTTTAATGTTACGCACTAAGGCGAGATTAGAAAAAGAAGGGTTTGCCTGTGCTGTAATTGACTTAACTGATGTGGGTAGTCAAGACATTAATGCTAATCAATGGTATCGGGGTATTATTCAAGAATTAGTCAGCAGTTTTGACTTGAGTATTAATCGGCGGGCGTGGTTGAAAGAAAGAGAAGATTTATCCCCTTTACAACAATTTAGGGTTTTTTTAAGGGAAGTTTTGCTTGGGGAAGTTGCAGAAAATATTATCATTTTTATTGATGAGATAGATAGTTTAATTAGTCTGGATTTTCCCACTGATGATTTTTTTGCTCTGATTCGTGCCTGCCATAATAAACGGACAGAAAATCCTGAACATCAACGATTATCTTTTGCTTTATTTGGAGTGGCTATTCCTTCTGATTTAATTACTGATAAAACTCGTACTCCTTTTAATATTGGTAGGGCGATAGAGTTAACAGGTTTTAGTTTGGTAGAAGCAAAAGATTTCCTAACTCCTGGTTTAAAAAATAGGGTAGAAAATCCAGAAAAAGTATTAGCTGAAGTTTTAGAATGGACTGGTGGGCAACCTTTTTTAACTCAAAAGTTGTGTAAAATAATTGTTCAAAATAATGATAGTCGTACTCCCGATGTAGCAGAGTTGGTTCGGACTTACATTATTAATGGTTGGGAATTTCACGATCACCCAGAACATTTACGGACAATTCGCGATCGCCTCTTGGTAAATGAAAAACGAGCAAGTCAGTTGTTGGGTTTGTATCAGCAGGTTTTGAGTTCGATCCCCCTTCCGTCTCCCTTAGAAAGGGGGAAACCAGAAGAGCTCCCCCTTCCGTCTCCCTTAGAAAGGGGGAAACCAGAAGAGCTCCCCCTTCCCTACCCCTTAGAAAGAGGGAAACCAGAAGAAAAAAAGCCCCCCCTTTCTAAGGGGGGGTTGGGGGGGATCTTAGGAAATAACAGTCCTGAAGCAATGGAACTCCGCCTCACAGGTTTGGTTGTGAAACATGAAGACCAGTTGCAGGTTACTAATTATATCTATCAACAAGTATTTAATCTCCAGTGGGTACAACAGGAGTTAGCCAAGTTACGCCCCTACTCTGAGGCGTTTACTGCTTGGCAAAAGTCGGGATTTCAAGATGAGTCGCGACTGTTGCGGGGTAAAGCATTGACAGATGCTTTAGTCTGGTCTAGGGATAAAAGTTTAAGTGTTCTCGACTATCGCTTTTTGACTGCTTCTCAGGAGTTGGAGAAACAGGAGATAGAACGAGAAAATAGAAAAATGCAGATAAAGTTGGATGCTCAGTTAAAAGTGAACCAGAGGCCAGGAGAGACAAAACAGAAAGCAGATCTGAAGTTGGAAAAAGCCGAAGCAGTCAGAAACAGTGTTACCTCTAAATCATTATCTAACTCTGGTAAATATTTTGAGGGGTTATTGCAGGCTTTGAGCGCAGCCAGACAACTAGCACCTCCTAACCAGATATTCCAACCTCAAGCAGATAGCAGAATTCAAGTAACAGATGCTCTGAGCCAAGCTATATACATAATAGGAAAGTACCGAGAGCGCAACCGCCTTCAAGATCATAAGAGTTCGGTCTGGGGTGTAGCATTTAGTCCCGATGGAGAGACTATTGCAACTGCCAGTGGTGACAATACAGTAAAACTGTGGAACTGTCAGGGGAAATTATTGCAGACTCTCACAGGCCATGAGAGTTCGGTCTTAGGTGTAGCATTTAGTCCTGATGGAGAGACTATTGCTTCTGCAAGTGATGACAAAACAGTTAAGTTGTGGAACTCTCAGGAGAAATTATTGCAGACTCTCACCGACCATGAGAGTTGGGTCAGGAGTGTAGCATTTAGTCCCGATGGAGAGACTATTGCAACTGCCAGTGGTGACAAAACAGTAAAACTGTGGAACCGTCAGGGGAAATTATTGCAGACTCTCACAGGCCATGAGAGTTCGGTCTTAGGTGTAGCATTTAGTCCCGATGGAAAGACTATTGCAACTGCAAGTGGTGACAAAACAGTAAAACTGTGGAACCGTCAGGGGAAATTATTGCAGACTCTCACAGGCCATGAGAGTTTAGTCTGGTGTGTAGCATTTAGTCCCGATGGAGAGACTATTGCAACTGCCAGTGTAGACAAAACAGTGAAGTTGTGGAACCGCCAGGGGAAATTATTGCAGACTCTTATCGGCCATGAGAGTTCGGTCAGGGGTGTAGCATTTAGTCCTGATGGAGAGACTATTGCAACTGCCAGTGTAGACAAAACAGTGAAGTTGTGGAACCGCCAGGGGAAATTATTGCAGACTCTCACCGGCCATGAGAATTCGGTCTGGGGTGTAGCATTTAGTCTAGATGGAGAGACTATTGCAACTGCCAGTGGTGACAATACAGTGAAGTTGTGGAACCGTCAGGGGAAATTATTCCAGACTCTCACCGACCATGAGAGTTGGGTCAGGAGTGTAGCATTTAGTCCCGATGGAGAGACTATTGCAACTGCCAGTGCTGACAAAACAGTGAGGTTGTGGAACCGCCAGGGGAAATTATTCCAGACTCTCATGACCGATGAGAGTTGGGTCTGGGGTGTAGCATTTAGTCCCGATGGAGAGACTATTGCAACTGCCAGTGTAGACAAAACAGTGAAGTTGTGGAACTCTCAGGGGAAATTATTGCAGACTCTCACCGACCATGAGAGTTCGGTCTTAGGTGTAGCATTTAGTCCCGATGGAGAGACTATTGCAACTGCCAGTAGTGACAATACAGTGAAGTTGTGGAACCGCCAGGGAAAATTATTGCAGACTCTTACCGGTCATGAGAATTCGGTCTGGGGTGTAGCATTTAGTCCCGATGGAGAGACTATTGCAACTGCCAGTGTAGACAAAACAGTGAAGTTGTGGAACCGCCAGGGGAAATTATTCCAGACTCTCACCGGCCATGAGAGTTCAGTCAGGAGTGTAGCATTTAGTCCCGATGGAGAGACTATTGCAACTGCCAGTGCTGACAAAACAGTGAAGTTATGGAACCGTCAGGGGAAGTTATTGCAGACTCTCGTCGGCCATGAGAGTTCGGTCTTAGGTGTAGCATTTAGTCCCGATGGAGAGACTATTGCAACTGCCAGTGCTGACAAAACAGTGAAGTTGTGGAACCGCCAGGGGAAGTTATTGCAGACTCTCATTGGCCATGAGAGTTGGGTCTTAGGTGTAGCATTTAGTCCCGATGGAGAGACTATAGCAACTGCTAGTGCTGACAATACAGTGAAGTTGTGGAATAACTGGAAGTTCGATCGCCTCCATGAGTGGGGTTGTAACTGGATGCGCGACTACCTAGAAAATAACCCTACTGTCAGTGAAAGCGATAGACATTTGTGTGATGGTGTTGGGAGTCATCAGAATTAAAAAGTCAGAAGTTAGAAGTTGTACAGCAGATTACAAGTATTATGAAGTGCAAACATTTGTCATAAAATCTTTGTAGTGCGGGCATCTTGCCCGCGACAGATGTACCTTGAAATCAGATTAATTCTAATATTTATAGGACTTACGCAGATACGCTATATATAGTACTCATAACTATTGTCCAATAGTTACTGGACTCTATACACAGTGTCTTTGCGTAAGTCCTGATTTACTTAACCAATTCATCAGATCGTCCATAGAAGTAAAATTGAACTGAGCATCCACAAGTTCATCCAACTCAGAAATAAATAAACTCCGTATTTTAGCTTCCATTTCTTCAGAAAGAATTCCCAAATTACGAGTTAGAAAACGGATAATTATTTTAATTATTCTAGCTTTTGCCTTTTGCAAACCCCGTTCAAAACCTATTTGGAAACCTCGTTCAAAACCTGTCTGGAGAATATCCTGATAAATTACCGAAAAATTGTGGTTTAAAGCCTCCCCTTTTAAGGGGATAATAAAGAAAAATTTTCATTATTAGTCAATCCTCTTCTTTCAAGGAGAGGTAATTATTCATTATTCATTATTCATTATTCATTGTTGAAAGACTCTTTCATTTGTTACCATTCTATTCAAGTAAAAAAGGAATTTGAATCAGAATATTAAACTCTCCAGTCATCAAATTCCTCAAAATCTAGATTGACAAAACTACTAATTAATTTTCAGATTCATTTAACCAATTAATCAAATCTTCCAGAGAAGTAAAACTCAATTGGGCGATCGCCAATTCATTCAACTGAGAAGTAGATAAACTCCGAATTTTAGCTTCTATTTCCTCAGAAATAATTCCCAAACAATGAGTTATAACAAGGACAATTATGTTAGCTTGCCCCTTTTGGAAACCTCGTTCAAAACCTCTTTGGAAACCCCGTTCAAAACCACGTTCAAAAGCAACTTGAAAAGCACGTTGTTCTCCTTCCTGAAAAATATCCTGGTAAATTACAGATTCTTTCATAATTTCCTCCCTAAAAACGAGCTTTTTAATTCTAATATTTACTTAACCAATTAATCAGATCATCCAGAGAAGTAAAATCCAACTGAGCATCTGCAAGTTTATCCAACTCAGAAATAGATAAACTCCGAATTTTAGCTTCTATTTCTTCAGGAATATTTCCCAAAGTACGAGTTATCAAACGGATAACTATTTTAATTATTTTAGCTTTTCCCTTTTGCAAACCACGTTTTTTACCACGTTTTTCACCAATGTTTTTTCCTTTCTTAAGAATATCCTGATAAATTACAGATTCTTTCATAATTTCCTCCCTCAAAAGTTGACGAATTAAATTTTTATCAAACCTTAAACCCCCTAGTATTTCCGCAGCAGCAGAAATATTTCTTTGTTGACTTGGCTCTTTTATTCTACCAATTCTATCTGCTACTTCTGACAATAAAGTTGTCGGACTTTCACTACGAGTTAAAGTTGCTAACGGTAATAAAGCATTATCGGTAAGAAAAGGTGCGGACTCCTCCTCCCAAAGTCGAATTACTCGATAAGAATGGCGAGTATTTTGCCTTTCAAATTTATTTTCAAAAGCCAATTCTGAATCAATCTCTTTTAACAAAATAACCACTTGCTCAATATCACACCAATATTGCCCATAAAGTAAGGTCCAATATTTGAGCATTCTATAGGGAATAGGTGGATTAGAGTAAGGAAAAGTTTGAAATTCTAGATGCAAGATTTTATTATCAATTTGTAGCAAAATCAAAGCATCAGACCGAATAGGTTCAGGAATAATTTCTGTTTTTATTACCTGCACATTACTAGGGTTAATTCCCAGTAACCAACGGACAAAATTCGGGGCATAAGTTTCTGCCAAATATTTACAAGTATTATCGTAAGCCAAGGCAATTATATTGAATCCGGATAACTTAGTTATTATAAGTCATTGCGACTGGAACGGAGTGGAAGGAAGCAATCTCAGAGGTTTTAGGATTTAGGAGATTGCTTCCTATCGTCGCAATGACGAGTTTTTAGCCGGATGATATATTAGTTAACTAAGTAAGTAAAGAGTTTCATAAGAATTCATCTACTTATTCATAAATATTTCTATATCTATGCAATTTCAAAAACTAGAATAATTTCCAAGTTTCAATCAATTAAAGTACCGTATTTGTCCATAAAATCTAAAATAATTTTTTGATGAAATTCACCAAGCGATCGCTCCATTCTAGCATTCTCAGAATAAGCTTTACCTGCCTTAATTTCTGCTGGAGTTAATAACCCCATATCCCAACCTTCTCCCAAAACTAAATCTTTTAATTCCACAGTTAAAGGAGCATGAAATACATGACGAACAACTTTAACATCAAAGTAAACACCAAATTCCGAAACAGTCTCAGGAATATAACTTATTTCTTCTGCTAATTCTCGTTTCAGAGCCACTTCTGCTGTTTCTCCAGGTTCGATATGACCTCCAAAAAAAGCCCAAACACCAGGATAAAAAATATTCGGAATATTATCCCGGAGTTGCATCAGAAATTTTCCTTCTCGGTAAAGAATAGCGATCGCTACATGAGGTAAATTATTGTTGTTCATTTTCTTCTTGATTTTAAGCATTTCCTCCGGACTGCTGCGCAAACAGCCGTCAGCCAGCCTCCTATGGTCAGAACTACGTTATTAGCTATCAGCTATTGCTTTTAGTTTACAATCAAAACTTTATTAATTGTCTTACTAAAACATTTGCCTCCCTTGTCCTGAAAGTCTATCAGGACTTACGCAAAGACACTGTGTATAGAGTTCAGTAACTATTGGACAATAGTTATGAGTACTATATATAGCGTATCTGCGTAAGTCCTATCTATATTAATTTAAACACTGCCTTTAAAGAGAGTCTTGTTGCTGATAGCTGACAACTAATAGCTAAATGCTTACTCTTGATTTTGATTTTCAACTTCTACTCGTTCTATTTCTTCTACATAGAAATCTCCCACATCCTGGTTACCTAATTCGGGAACCACTATACTTTGATAACGTATTTTCCCTTTAATTGTTATTTCTTTTCCAACTTCTGGTAATTCTGCTGTAGTAAATATCCAAATACTGCCAGTATCATCTGTTAATTCATAAGCACCAGTTTCTAAGAATGGAGCTTGACTTTCTACAGTTCCTTTCAAATATACTTGGCGATCGATTTTACCCTTTGTTTGAATTTTGCTAATTCGACTCACATTCAGATTTAATTTAATCGCTGTTTCGGTAATTTTTCCACAACTAATTAAATTTGTTACTAACAATAGAATTAGAATAGTTTTGAATTTATTAAACAATGAATTTAAGCATAAAGAACGAATAAACAGAAAGCCAAATGGAAACTTCTGCAATATCCTTAATAAATTTATTCTCAATACATTTTTATCAAAATAACTGGATCTAAAAACCTGCCTTTTAAGGCGAAATATTTTTGAAGGGGATCTCAAACTCCCGTTACAAAAATAACTTCTGACTTCTGACTTCTGACTTCTGACTTCCTTAATGGCTTCCCTCGTTCTCATCAAAACTTTTTTTTCCTTATTTAAACTATCCTTTTTTTACGATCGCTAAAAAATCAAAATTTATTTTTATCACTTTCATAATACTTGAGAAAGTGTTTGTTCGGCTGAATGCTTGAGTCGAAGTTGAAATCTCCTTTCCTAATGGAATTCTCCGCAAACGAGGGCATCTCAAAAAAAATCTGCTGATTGCTCTGACTGCTTCTTTAAAACATCACAAAATCTACTTTTAGATACTAATAATCATACTATTATTCTTATGTAGACAAGAAAATATACTTTAAAAATCAAAAATAAAAATAAAAATAAAGAAATCTATTCCGATACAGAAATTTCAAAGCAAAACTCAAACAAGAAATAACAATGGTAAATAAATTAGACGGTAAAGCACTGGCCAAAAAAATTAAAGCAGAACTCCAACAAAAAGTTCAGACCTTGCAAAGCAAAATTGGTCGTCCCCCAGGGTTAGCAGTATTAATGGTAGGAGACAACCCCGCCAGTGCAGTATATGTCCGCAACAAAGAAAAAGCTTGTAGTCAAGTAGGGATATCCTCCTTCGGTAAACATTTTCCGGCCCAAACATCTCAAGCTGAATTAACACA
>NZ_JAAHHG010000146.1 GCF_010692555.1 Okeania sp. SIO3B5
TGAAAGTCTTTTTGCTGGGGTAGGAGACAGGAGGAACGGGGAATGAGCGAGGAAGTAGGAGCTAAGTTTTGTCCCAAGATTGTTCTGCCCAACTATGCGCCTAAAATACGCTCCTTTTTGAGCGTTTTAGACGTGATACCAGGTACTTTTTAAAGGCCCCAAAAAGACACTTGTCTTTATATGTCAATACTTTGAGGTTTAATCAGCAAGCCCTAGGTATAGAAGTTTGAATAAATCAACAATACTATAATCTTATCTAAATAAGTATGTCATGCTGACTCCAATGGTAAGTTTTGTCTAACTCTTTATTGTTGACTACTCCCCGGACTAAACTCACGGGGATTCTAAGCAGAATTCGTTGTGCTGAAGAGCGAATGTAAAACTTTATAGTGATTGTTATTTTTGTAGACCAATTCCTGCGTCATACTTACCCAGAGTTTTGTAAGACTTAAAATATAATTGTCTGGCATAATATATTCCCATGTTAGTGAGCTTGTGAGACTGTTCACATTAAGAATGTTAAGATAGCAATTAATTCAGGATTTTTACCTACTAAAACTTGCTGACAACAGTATATTTGAAACGGGCCGAACGAAAACTTTTTGTTGCTCATAGTAACAGAGGAAAACTTTAGTTGTCTAGTCCAAACGACTACCTTGTTTTCATCCCCAGGGTTCAAACACCTATGCTTTACCCACATCTTTCTTAACATAAAGCTTGACAAAATAGACGAGTCATGTATAAGTCTTGGTTCTGCTTTTTCGGGAGAAAAAATGTATGGAAAAATACTTTTTTTTGACAACTTCAGTAGTTTTACTTAGTTACTATGATTTTTTCTTCTTTCTCCCCTGCTCACTGCTCCCCTGCTCCCAAAAAGGGTTTCAAGACTTATGGGTAAGGGATAGGTTCAAACACGGGGGCCTTCAAGGTTGCTTTTCGGTCAAATAAAATACATTGGATTAAAATCCGACTCCTCGCCTTTGATCCATCGCTTCAAAGACGATGGCTTTCATGCTCCCGTTTTATTTAGGTAAAATTGACATACGTTAGAGTTGATTTGTCAACTAAGTTAAAACTCCTTTCTAGCATGAGCCGAAAATTATGCCCTTGTGGCTTAGATCCTGTCAAGTCATTTTAATATTTGCTCGAGCGATCAGCTCTTAAACAAAAATTTCAATATTTATAACAAAAATTATCTGTAGTTTAATAAAAGTAAAAAAAAATATAAAACTTGATAGGGGGTTTGAGGGAGCAATAAGTCCCGTGCTGTACCCTCAGATCAGCATTGGGATACATGGACTCCCCCAGTATTTTTGGTATTCTTTCTTGGGATGAGAAAAATACATTCATGCTGATAAGGACTGGTTAGCTTCAAGAAAGTGTGATGTGGATAGATGTTTTTTATCTCAATGTTCGTTGAAAACCCTTGCTTTCCCTAACTATCCATTATCAGCAAAATTCTTTACAAAAGTGGATAATGCCTGTTATAAAAAGCTTACGAACATTTTATTGGTTTTACTGATTTGACAAATTGACTAACTTGTGTATTCCTAAAAGTTGTTTTTGTCGTTGCGATCGCAACGATACTAGGAGCTTTCAGGGTCTAATTCATCAAATGATATTTTTGTCAAGTTTTATGTTAAGAAAGATGTTTATAAAGCATAGGCTATCCCTAAGGGGAGCATCAGGATCAAAACTAATCAATTTTGTAGTTTTGCCAATAGTGTGTTAGGATTAAGTATGACTGTTGGGCTAGTAGTGTCAGTCTGTGGAGCGACCGTAATACCAGAAAAAAGAAGCTAATCGAACGAGATTAAAGATTAGAAATCTCATTTCGGAGGTGTACCATAAAACAGCTTTATTCCTAGTGCCTCTTTCAGAGGAGCTTTCCTATCGGAATGCTGCGCAAACGCTTTCAAAACTTTGATGTGATTTTACTACCTATTTTTGAAGTTTCTCTGATGAGAACCAAATCAAGCAGAGAACTCAGAAGTAAGTCAGTCAGACAAATGCTGAATTGGGCACATTACAGATTTGAACTTTTCTTGAAACATAAAGCTGCTGAATAGAACAAAATTGTCTTAGATGTTTCAGAAGCTTATACGATCAAAACTGTGAGTTGGGCTGGAGAAATACTGAATAATTTAGGCGGTAAAAAAAATTTTACTGGTAACGATGGTTTTCGCCTAAATCGCGACTTAAAGGTCCCGCGTGGAATTCTTAACAAAAGCGTGGTAGAAAATTTTTCTACCGCATTGGGAGATAGCCCTTCAGCAGATTGGCCTTGCTGTCTATTGTTAACAAATTTTAGCAAAATAGTATCGGCACAAGTCAAAGTAGCAATACTCTATCATCAAACAAATCGCTAATACTTGTAGTGACTTTATATCTGAATATCTGAAGACTGCACATCTTCTGTGTGACCAAACCGAAACAATCTTTTCAGAAGCTCTCAACACAATTGGACTCAATAGAGGAATGCTAGGAAAAGATTGTATTAATGCTTCTTTTTGACAGTTCCTTGACCTAATCAAGTGGGTGTCCCGGAAGCATAGTTGTTATTTGGAAAAAACTGGCCCAAAGCTACAGGTCAGAACGGTCCAAAATGTGTTGCAGCAGTGCAAAAAAATTCAGCCAACAAAGAGCATATTTGTCCAGAATGCAACTACAGAACCCACAGAGATCATGTGGCAGCTCAGGTGATTAGACTCAGAGGACTGGAAAAAGTAACAGTGGACGGCGGAGAACGGAAAATGTCTGCTAACAGCATACTGTCGGAGGTTTTACGCCTAGACTTAAGTACTATGCAGAAACTATTAATGGCGAGCTTTATAAGCCCTCGCTCTAATCTTTGATTCGGTGTCGGCGGGATTATGTCACTCAGCTAAAAGCTTTAATAATACTTAAAATAAAATTACTTACTTTTATTTTCACTATTAATTGCTATTGTATAATAGTAGAATAAAAAAAATGAAAATAAAATCAAGTATCCTTAACATTGTATCTCAGGGCAAGAAATTGTTCTAAAAGCTTATATTTAAGCTACAATGTTTCTAGGAGTGAATGTTTAATGTAGTATTACAGACTAACAGCACTTTCTTTTAACTTTATAATGTTGCAAGTTGAAAAATTAATATCTCTTCTAACAATTCCTTTGTAGGAGTTATATGTTGATGGTAATGACCTTAGTCATAGACCTTAGTTGATCGTCCACTCAACTCAACAAGTTTAGGGAAAAAATTTTTATTTGTCAACATTTTCAGTAAATAGTCTTCTGTTGTAAATATATTTGATCGAACTTATTGACTGGGAGTATAAAAAGCCAATGCTACAACGCAAGATATATCAACTTTGTTGTGATGGTCGTGAAGTCTGTATTTTTTTGCGAGATCAGCAGCGTTGGATTGAAAAAGCAAAGATATTAGATATAGAGGGAGATTTAGTAACTATACGCTATGAAACAGATGAAGATGATGAAATATGTTCTTGGGAAGAAATGGTACGTTTAGAAAGTATAGGGGCGATTACCCAAAAATTAGCATCTGTACCAAGAAGTAATATTGACCCTCTAGTCTCTGAAGATTGTCCAGAAGCTGAAAGAATTCGCAATCACTACCCAGAATCAAATCAGCAGGAATAATATTGTAAGATATGATATTAATGTGTATCTACTGGTATCTGATTGCTAAATACAAAACCATGTCTTAAATCAATGCTTCTATAATAATGCAGCTTGATGAATTAATCATTTCATTCAATTTCTTCAGTAGAAGGAAAATGAAGGGACTTAAACATAGGGCAGTAACCATCAGATGTTACCCTAAATCCATACAGAGCTGAAGTAGGATTTGAGCAATGTTGTCCTCTATAATATAAACAATTGCCACAACAATCTAACTCAGGAGAAATAAAACGATCGCCAGTCTGAGAAAGAAGTTGTCGTTGAGAAATTCCTTTCATCACTAACTCTTCTCCTTGCCAACGGACTTCAACAATACCCGTATCAGCAAAAAATTGCCAACGAGTATCATTTGTAATTCTCTGAGGCAAAGAAATTATTACCTCTGTGTCTAACTCAGTTAATTCTCCCTCATAATTAATTTCAGGTAATGTAGGTACTATAAATGTATCACCAATTGGTAACTCTACCAAAGTACCATTTCCTGGAGAATGAAGTTGATAGCGGTTGCGTAACTCTTCAAGATTAGTAAGGTCAGCCAAATAACTAGGACAGCCATGAACAAAAACTATGTGTTGAGGACGTAAGTTGTGAATTAACTGTGTTGTTCCCAGTCCATCACAATGCTCGGTCAGAAGATATGTTTCAGTATGAACAAAATTCAACTCTTGTGAAATTTTTCCTGGTGTTTCAGGCATTAACACAACAAAAGAATTATCTTGATTAACAATATATTGACTCAAATCAGTATCCCGATCCGCAATGAGAATATAAGGTTTTTCTCCAGAAGGAAATTTTCCTGGTAACTGCCTCAGCACGCGCGGTCTTACCTTTTCGTCCCAAAATAAAGGTTGATGTTGAGCAAAATTTTTAACTGCTGGAGGAAATTGGGATAATAGTTGTAAATAAAGGTCACAAACTTGGGCAACTTGTTCCTCCACCCAAATGTCCAGATCGCGACCTGTGAAATAGTGATGGCTGCGCAGAAGCATTAATAATTCTTGTGCTAATCCTAAAGCAGGAGTGGGCAAAATAACCGATATTCCAGAAGTAATAGCTTGATATATTCTTTCTGCAAGATGATTTTCTAACTGTCGGCGATGTGGATAACGAGCTGTACCATAACTACCCTCAACTATTAACACATCTGGCTTGAGTCCTCGTAAATCTTCCAGAGGCAAACCTTCTACTAAACGACTATTGGATAAAAATAAATCTCCTGTATACAAAAGCTTATAGGTTCGATTATTTTCAGCAGTGTAAGTAAGAAGAAACACTGTTGCTCCAGGTAAATGACCAGCAGGAAAAAGCTCTACTGTTAGACCGCTACAAAGTTCTATTGGTGAGTGCCAAGGTAAAGGTTGGCAGAAGTCAGGGATTTCAGAAACAGCAAATTTTGACCAATTGATAGGTAAAAGTTTCGTTGTTGCTTCACTAGCGTATATTGGTAACTGTGGAAAAGCTTGATGAAGTGCAAACAGTCCTTGAGCATGGTCTGAATGTGCGTGAGAACATAGGACAATATCTGCTGGTAATAGTTGTTTATTTTCATTATTGTTAGTTAATAATGAAATGTCTGTAATACCACAATCTAATAAAACCCGGTGCGGCCCTATCTGGACTAGCAGACATATTCCATCATCTGCATGACCTACACTGTAAGCTAAACATTGTAACATACTCCCACACTAAGCTGGCACTATAGTGCGGGCTTCTCGTTTCCCTGCCCTGCCATTGCATCGGGCTCCACGAGCTTTAAGGACATAAGCCCATTGAATGTTAAACTTTTTCATCAGACGCTTTTCTACTTCGGATTCTGACAAGTTCTGAGTTTGCATCTAGTTAATAGCAGAGCATTTCTAGCATTCATACAATTCTCCTAGTTCCTCAAATGCAGGATGGTATTCAATTTTGGCTTCTATCCCTGTCAAGGAACTATGATATTTGGCCATGTCTAACACTGAATTAGTTTGCTGAATGTTAGCATGGCTTGTTTCACCTTCTAAAAATCTAGACAATCATAGACACACTCTTCATCGGTGAGTAAGAGCGATTTTCTGACTCACCTGTTCATAAGTCTACTGGCACGCGAAGGTTAATGTTCCGCTCAAACACATTGAGTTTAGGATTCCCTAGGCGGGTTTTCGTATCTTGATGAAAAGTCGAGTGCAAAACACTCTATAATCGTTGCTAAAATCCTCTGGTCTTAGCAGACATATGTAATGATAACACAGATTAATGGCGTAAAAACATAGAAATTTTGTAGATATTTGTCTAGGATGGTCTATATTTTTCAGCTCTAGCAAGCAACAGAATGTCAATAATATTTGCTATCTGCCTGCTTCGTGATTGTTTCAGATTCTAGACATTTTTACTATAAAAAAAGTGCTTTTAAATGTAGCTATATTTATTTTGATTTGAGGCTAGTTCAATACATTCAGCATAAATTAGGGTTAAACTTTGCACGATTATGTAGGACAGATAATCAGAAAAATTTTTGACTTGATAATTAAAAAAAAACTTCTACAAGAATCTATATTTTTCACAAGTTTTTCAAATTAAATATTGCATTGCCAAAAATCTCATAGTTAAAAAGTTTTGATATATTTTTCCTGAACAATTTTTGATATTACAGCATTTTTGAGGAAGTGTAAGGTACAGTATTAAGACTATTTATTTGTGTATTCCCTGTTCCCTAGAGCAATAAACTTTGTACTTCATCAACTCGATAATTGCTGTAATTGCTAGCTTAACTTTAATGAGAAAAAATCTACTATATATTTCTATATATTTATAAAACTTTATAATTCTTTATGATTAAGAGCTTGCTGGTAGTGTATATTCCAACTTGAATGTCGCAAAGGGGTATCCTGTTATACGAAATGTTAACGGGCCGACCAATAAATAAACTGTGAAGCATCCGCTTAATGTAATTTCGGATAATCAAGAGCGACAGAATATCCTTTGCTTTTAGCGTAGCTGGTCATTGTGTGCCTATACTTGTACTATGATGATGACATCAGGAGTAGCGGTAATACGTGCTGTGAACCATGAAAACAACATAGAGTAAGGGGTTAAATTCAGAAATTCGTGCTCAGCCCGTGAAAAGGTAAAACTCTTGAGGGTGCGGGTGCGGAGAACAGAATTGTTCAGTACAAAAGCACGGTGGGTCTCATCGTGTCTGCCTGTGGAGGGTTAAGTTGTTCCACTTCCCGCGTTTCGCTCCGCGACATATAACGCGCAGCGTTGCGCCAGCAAAACAGGAAGCCCTATCTGCGAGGTGGGGAAGCCTGCGTTATACCCTTGCGGTTAACGTGGGAGAACGTCACAAAAGTAGAAAACTAAAAGAAATAAGCTCATAAGTTTATACAATCTAAGTTTCTGTTTCAGGAATAGATTGTTGTAATGAGCCAAAATTTTTCAGTTTTGTAACTAAAAAATACATTTTTTCAGCAAACCAGATTTTACCTAGGAGATAGTTCAAATGGTTTTTGGACCAGCATCTCAATTAGGAGTTGGCCTTTTTGAAGATACAGAACCCGTGGAACTGTTGCCCGGAAGCTCATCAGAAGAAAAAGAAACTGTGATTCGAGCTGTCTATAAGCAAGTTCTGGGCAATGCTTACGTCATGGATAGTGAAAGACTCACTGTACCAGAGTCCCAACTCAAAGAAGGCGAAATTACTGTCCGTGAATTTGTACGTCAAGTTGGACGTTCTGACTTGTATCGTTCTCGGTTCTTTGACAGTTGCCCCCGCTATCGTGCAATTGAATTAAATTTTAAGCACTTTTTAGGTCGAGCTCCCGATGGCTACGATGATATGAAGTTTCACAGCAATATCCTTGATGAAGGAAGTTTTGAAGCTGATATTGATTCCTACATTGATAGTGAGGAATATGATAGTGCTTATGGGGAAAATATAGTTCCTTATTATCGAGGCTATAAAACCCAAACAGGCAAAAAAATGGTTGGTTTTACTCATATGTTTCAACTATTGCGAGGTGCTTCCAGCAGCGATTTAAAAGGCAGTTTGTCTGGAAAAAGCCCTGCTTTGAATAAATATGTGATTCAAGAAACACCTTTAGCAGTAGTTCCTCCTTCTGGCGGTTCAGATGGTTGGTCATTCCAAGATACCCCTTTAGCTGCTAGAACTAGACAGGGAGTAGGAGCTGATTCTGGTGGTAAAGTTTACCGCATTGAAGTAACAGCTTACCGCTCAAAAGTAGTAAATCGTGTTTCCAGATTCCGCCGTAGCAATCAAGTATTTTTGGTGCCTTTCGAGCGACTTTCCCAAGAGTACCAAAGAATTCATCAGCAGGGTGGTGTAATTTCCAGTATTACTCCTGTTAGCTAGGTCTAAAAATTAGATTGCCCAATAGTAGTAGACCTCGACTTAAATGCGGCGATAAATATCAAAAATAGGGCGGTAGGGCATTCCGTCCTTAAAGCACGCGCTTGCCTGACGGGATACCGGGGCTACGAAACTAGAGAGCTTACACTATAGCGTCAGCTTAGTGTGGGAGATGTAACTTGGTAGATTCCTAATAAATAAAAGTTAAATTATCACAGCTTTCATGGTGTTAATTTAGCAATATTCAAGGAGAAATCAAGGGTAAAATTTTTCAATAATTTTGCAGTAATTCATGGTTGATGGCTATGATGTTTGTACTTGTTTAACTAATGGCTATTAACCATGAAAACTGCAATCATCTGAATAGAAAAAAATCAAAATCTTTTAACTAGAGGAGTTAAGAATGTCACTTTGGGTAGACACAATAGATCCAATAGAACTACGTTATAATGCTACAGAAGATGAATTACAAGCAGTGATTCGAGCTGTTTATAAGCAAGTTTTGGGAAATATCCATGTAATGGAGAGTCAACGTCTAACTAGCGGGGAATCATCACTCCGAAATGGAGATATTTCTGTCCGTCAATTTGTTAGTATGGTTGCTAAATCCGACCTATATTTCTCCTTGTTTTTTGAATCCTCTTCTCCCTATGGATTCATAGAACTAAACTTTAAGCATTTATTAGGTCGCTCTCCCGAAGACCAAGCAGAAATTTCTGAACATATCCTTATATACAATGAAAAAGGATATGAGGCAGAAATTGATTCTTATATAGACAGCGAAGAGTATATTGAAAACTTTGGGGAAAACATTGTTCCATACCCACGGGGTAATAGCACTCTAGTTGGGATGAAAAATGTCACGTTTAATCGGACATTTGCTCTGGAACGAGGATATGCTACAAGTGACAGAAATAAATCTTCCCGACTAACTTCAGATTTAGCTACTAACCTTGCTACGGAAATTGTTCCACCTGCATATTTAAGTGGACCTTATAGTAATACAGACAAACGTTTCCAAATCTTAGTTACTAAAACTGGTATTGGTCCTGTTGTAAAATTGAGTAAAACAACCTATACAGTATCTTACGAGCAGCTAACTTCAAAAATTAACAGCATTCAGAGAACAGGTGGTAAAATCCTGAAAATTACTGAAGTTGGTTAACAAGCTATCAGCTATCAGCTAAAATCGGCGGGTTCGGCGTCCCCCACGCTTATTTGAAAAATTAGTAGTGTGCGTGTTCTGGGGGTTTTAATCTTCCATCATACGCCTTGAGAGCTGACCGCTGACCGCTGACTGCTAATTGCTATTTTAAGAGGGACCTGTTTTCAACTAACAGGTTCCTGATGAAATATTATTCAAGAGAGGAATAATGAATGTTGTAGAATTTGTTGAACGCTCTATAGGACGCTGGCGATCGCAACGTAGTGGCCATAATTTAGCATTTAGTCATTTTGAGGAAGTTAGGTCCACGATAGATATTGTATCTTTACCAAAAACGGCTCCTGAAGTTATAGAATTGTGTAAGTTTAGTGAAGTAGATATTGCTAAAGCTGTTTCTCCTTTTCAGATGAGTTGGCAAGGAGAATCTGACTGGGATGATGATGAAGTTATTGAAGGTAGTTGTGTATTAGTGCCAATACCCGATCTGGATAATCTCAAAAAAGGAAAGTTATTACGTTCCCAAGGTTATGCAGAAACTATTGCTGCGGTGGGAGAATATCAAATTACTGAAGATGGTACTTTTATTCTACATACAGAGTATGACCGTGCTGCTGCAGAAGAAAAAATTTGGTTTGGTACTCCTAATCTGAGGTTTCGAGTATCCTTGATTAAAACGAGTGATGGTAAAGGTGTATTAACTGCTTCTTTTTCATCAGAAATTCGTTCTTTATCAAAGGAAGAAGAATCATAAGTCCCAATCTATTATAATAAGTAGCAAAAAACCAGAATAAGTAGGTAGACAAAATAGATTTAACCAAAATTTATCTAAGTTTTTAAGTTCTTCCCAAAAGTAATTTGTAATTCAATTTATCCAGACATTTAATCTTTAATATCTATAATCTTATCTTGTTTGGATCGGGTAAAAAATCTGAAATTGTAGAGAACAGGTAATCTAGAAATTTAGTCATTTACCTTACCTAGCTTAATACATACTTTAAAAAAATATAATTTGACTCAGTTAGTCAGAATTGGCGATCTAATCTAATAAAAAAAAGGATTATGAATAAAAAAAAGGGAAGGTAAAATGTGACCAAAAATTTCTGGTCTCAAACCTCCTCTTTTAAGGGGAAAAAAAGCGGTCGAGAGATGGTGAGGTTTCGGAGCCATAATTCGACCAAGAGAAAATGGAACTCCGTATTTCAAGCCTCCTGTTTTCCTACGGAATGCTGCGCAAACAGACTTGAGGTACTGATAACTGATAACTGATAACTGATAACTGAAATGACTATTTCCTATACAGAAAATCAGACAAAATCAAACAATATTATTACTCTAGCTAGTTGGATGGCAGGAGGCTTTAGTAATCAAAAACAAGCTTCTGCCAATAGAGTTCTTTATGCTCATATTCATGTTTATTTCCGACCTTTGCCATATCAATTTTTTTCAGGCATAGGTTTTTATTCAGAGCAAGTTTATGACTATGACCTTTGGAAGCCATATCGTCAAGGAGTCCATCAACTTATAGATAAAGGCGACCATATTTATATAGAAAATTATCGTCTCAAAGACCCTATTCTCTATGCAGGTGCAGCAAGAGAACTTGATATTTTACATACTATTACTCCAGAAAATATAGAACGTCGTTATCATTGCTCAATGGTTTTTAAACGAGATGGAGAAAAATTTTTAGGGAGTGTTGAACCTGGAAATAAATGTTTAATTAATAAGAGAGGGTGTGAGACTTATCTTGTTAGTGAAGTAGAATTAACTGAGCAAACATGGGAAAGTTTAGATATAGGAAAGGATATTAAGGAACACAAACAGGTTTGGGGATCTACAGCAGGACGTTTAAAATTTGAAAAACAAATAAGTTTTGCTCATGAATTACCAATAAAAAATTGAAGGCAACAAATTATGAAACAGTCTTGAAGGAGGACTAATAGAAAATGTTGCCACCAATAGCAGAAAAAAAAATGCAAAGCTGGATCAGAAGTAGACATTTAATCTGTTCAGGAAATTTTTTCTTGTTTGAGACAGTAGAATATTCTACAGTTGATAGGTTCACAGAATGTGTTGAAGCATTGGGCGGTAGTTTGATATCTGTCAAACCTATCAAGAAAATTTGGATTGGTAATCATAGAAAAGTAGTTCTTTATCAAGCAAGAGCGAGTCTTCATACACCTCACCACGATTTGAAACAATACTGGGTCAAGAACGGCGGTTTCTATACAAGATTTGATGAACGAGGTTAGATTCAACAATTAATAATGAATAATTAATAATTAATAATTACCGAATAATTAATAATTAATAATTACCGAATAATTAATAATTAATTATTTAATTATTAATTAGGGTTTGCGCTCAAAAGTCTTTTTGCTGAGGCAGGGAATAGGGACCCACCCCTCGCCCCTCCCCCTCCCAGGAGGGGGAATAGTTAAGAGTCAGGAGTTTGGGGAAGTTATAGAGAAAGTCCTTGTAATAATGGTTTCTTGATTTATCTGCCTCGCCCCTGCCCCTTTCAGACTCATTTTTTCAACTCTATTAACCGAAAAGCTGCTACAATTTCGAGACCTAAAATTCCTCAAACCAATATCAGTCAATACTTTTATATTTATTCAGCAAGCCCTAATTAATGGATAATGGATAATGGATAATGGATAATTACCTCTGGTTAAAACCGTTACGGAATTGAATATAAGGAAATATTACTTCTTCTCTTGGTCGATTGGATATGGTTAGGAAACCCATCCATCCCTCGATCGCTTTTTATCCTCTCGTTGACTATCCATAAGCAATTTTTCCTTCTTCCCTCTGCCTTCTGCCTTCTGCCTTCTGCCCTCTGCCTTCTGCCTTCTGCCTTCTGCCTTCTTCACGGGAATACCATAATTAACTAAGGAATACCATTCAACGGTATACTAGAAACAGTATGGTGGCCAATGGAGATTTATAATGGCAAAAAAACGTAGTGGTGCCACCTCATATTCAGAAAGCAAGGTTAAAGTCGGTGTGTCTCTGACCCCCACTAGCGCTGAGAGGCTAAAGGAGGTAGCAACTGGACTTGGTTTATCCAGGTCTGAGTTAATTGAGCGTATTGCTAGAGGAGACCTTGCAATTTTGAGAGAGGCGGCACAGATCCAAGCAAATCTGGACAATCAATCTGAGACAGTAAATAGTGATCTGAAGACAAATGAAGTATCTGATGAGAAATTGGATATAGTAACAGTCCCAGAACCATTAGTTGAGTCCGTAGAAACACAAAATCAGTTATCGGAAAGTTATCAAGCTTTACAACAAGAGTTGGCATCTCAGATGGCACAGGTTAAACATTTGGAAGAACAAATGAGTGCTATGGTGCCAAGAGAAAGTTATGAAACTTTACAGAAGCAATTAGAAGAAGATAAAAAAGCAATCGTAGAGTCTCAAGAAAAATTAGCTCAACTCAAGCAACTAGAAGAGCAAGTAAATTTGATGGTATCTCAGGAAAGTTATCAAACTCTCCAGCAAGAATCTCAAGGACAACTAGCTCAACTCAAGCAACTAGAGGAGCAAATTGCTTCGATGGTATCTAGGGAAGTTTATGATTCTTTACAACACCAGTCACAGGAGCAAATAGATCGACTTGGGCAACTAGAATCTCAGATAGCCTCCATGGTGTCAAAGGAAGTTTATGAGAATCTTCAGCAAGAGTCACAAGAACAAATAGCTCAATTTAAAGAGCAAATTGCTTTGATGGTATCTAGGGAAGTTTATGATTCTTTACAACACCAGTCACAGGAGCAAATAGATCGACTTGGGCAACTAGAATCTCAGATAACCTCCATGGTATCTAAGGAAGTTTATGAGAATCTTCAGCAAGAGTCACAAGAACAAATAGCTCAATTTAAAGAGCAAATTGCTTTGATGGTATCTAGGGAAGTTTATGATTCTTTACAACACCAGTCACAGGAGCAAATAGATCGACTTGGGCAACTAGAATCTCAGATAACCTCCATGGTATCTAAGGAAGTTTATGAGAATCTTCAGCAAGAGTCACAAGAGCAGCAAACTAAACTTCAAAAACTAGAATCTCAAATAGCTTCAATGGTATTGCGGGAAAGTTATGATACCCTGCAAAATCAGTCACAAGAGCAACAAGATAAGTTGCAACATCTAGAAGCACAAATTACCACAATGGTTTCTAGAGAAGCTTATGAGACTTTGCAAAATCAGTCACAAGAACAGCAAAATAAGTTGCAAAGTTTTAAAGAACAGGCTGATTTAATGGTGTCAAAAGAAAATTATGAAGCTTTGCAGCACCAGTTACAGGAGCAACTTAATAAGTTGCAATATCTTGAATCTATAGTTGGTTCAATGGTATCAAAAGAAACTTATGAAGCCTTAGAAAAACAGTCAAAATTGCAAAAAGAAATAATTGCAGATTACCACAATAAACTGACTAAATTGCAACAAGAATTTCACGATCAAGCAGAGACAGTACAGGCTTCAAGAAAGCAAATTTCTGAGTTACAAACTACATCTATGATGGCAGAAAATCACATTCTTAATAGATGGCAAAATCGTACTTTTTCTAGATAAAATTTAAACAATGTGATTCTTTCGATCTATTCCGAAATTTAAAAGTTTTAGTTGGGAAAATCAAGAAAAAATCAGGGAAAAGAAGGTAATTGTTTATTTCCCAAGCGACAAATACTCTCCGCTAATTGCTAATTGATGAATGTAGAGATTAAATCTTTAATATTCTATAAGGAAGAGCGGAGAGAACCTAAGTCGCATCATGGCGATCAGGTGCAAAATGAGGAATGTTTTAGTTATCTGGGTGATTAGTTATACTATTTCTCAAAAACTTTTCAATTCGTATTATTGAGCAGGGTAGTAGGGGAGTGGAATAAAAAAAAAGGTATCAAACAAATATAAACATTAAAGTAAGCATTCAGCCGTCAGCCAGCCTCCTACCGGAGGAGGCTAGCTGACAGCTAATAGCTGAATGCTTACACATTAAATACAGTTTGCTCAAGTAATTATCTAGTGCAGGATGGCAGAAATAACTAAACAGTTAAAAAATCCTATCAAAAACCAACTCATAACTTGTCTATGTTGTCAAGTTTTATGTTAACAAAGATGTTTATAAAGCATAGCCCTAAAAGGGAGAGATAATTAGGGTTTGCGCTCAAAAGTCTTTTTTAAGAAGTAGGGGACCCACCCCTCGCCCCTCCCAACCCACCCCTAACCCCTCCCAGGAGGGGAGTAGGGGAAAAGGGGAGTAGGGGAGTAGAGGAGCAGGAAAGTAATTTTTTTTTGCCCAACGATGCGCCTAAAATGGTAATTTTTTGAGCATGAACAGCTGAAAGCCAAGGTATTTCAGACCCAAAAAGGCACTTACCTTTATCTTTAAAGACGTTTAGGTTTAATCAACAAGCCCTAATTATCAATTATCTATTATCAATTATCCATTATCAATTATCCATTAGTGAAGATATGCCACCCAAAATAATTATAAAAAATCTAATTAAAATTTATGGCAAAAAACATCTTGCCGCTCTTAAGTTGTTTCGGGAAGGTAAAACAAGAGATTATATACTGCAATCTACAGGTAATGTATTAGGATTGGCCGATATATCTCTTGAGATTAATCAAGGGGAAATATTTGTATTAATGGGGTTATCCGGTTCAGGAAAATCTACCCTGGCTCGATGTATTAATCGTTTGATTCATCCCACTAGCGGACATATTTATATTGATGATGAGGATGTTGCTCATGCTGATGAGGAACGAATGCGAGAAATACGGCTGAATAAGGTCTCAATGGTGTTTCAACGCTTTGGGTTATTTCCTCACAAAACAGTCGTTGAAAATGTAGAGTATGGACTAAAGGTGCGGGGAGTTGAACGAATTAATCGTCGCCAGAAAGCACTAGAAACATTAGAAGTTGTGGGTTTGGCTAAATGGGCAGATTATAAACCAACCTCTTTGAGTGGGGGAATGCAGCAACGAGTGGGTTTGGCCCGTGCTTTGGCTACTGATGCAGAAATTTTATTAATGGATGAAGCTTTTAGTGCTCTTGATCCATTGACTAGGGGAGAGATGCAGGATGAATTGTTGCGACTTCAGAAAGAGTTACACAAAACTATTGTGTTTATTAGTCATGATATTCAAGAGGCTTTGAAACTGGGCGATCGTATTGCTGTTATGAAAGCAGGGGCAATTGTTCAATTGGGGACACCAGAAGAATTACTCACTCAACCAAAAGATGACTATATTACTGCTTTTATTCAAGAGGTAAATCCTGCCCAATTTATTACAGTAGGTTCTATTATTAATAAAACTGTTTCTCTGAAGATTGGTCAAGATTCTGTTGGTTCTGGGCTGAAAAAAATGTTAGACCATAATCTCCAGGTTATGTATGTGGTTGATGGACACAATAAACCTGTTGGTTTGGTAAAAAAAGAACATTTAGAAATGAGTCTTAAACAGGAATATGTACTTGATAAACACAATAAACCTATTGATTTGGTGAAAAAAGAACATCTAGAAACGAGTCTTAAGCAGGAAAACGAAGATCTTATGGCGATTATAGAAACTGATTTTCCTATAATTGATGCTTCTGCTCATTTAGAAAATATTTTTCACCTTTACAAACAAGGATTTCCTGTAGCGGTAGTTGATGAACAAAAAGAGTTTAAAGGTATGGTAGATGCTTCTGATGTAGTTACAAGTTTGAGGTGAAAAATTACTTAAGAAATATCAACTACTCGTTAACAAATTTCTTGAAAGCTCTTCAAGAAAAAGAAAGGTTGGTCTTGCATAGCGGGACTTGAGAAAAAAATAGGTTAAAAATCAGGTCAAAACCTTATACAGTAATGTTTTTAAATGGAATTAACCATTTATAAAGTATTGTATTACGATCAGTGTATATGAAAACTGTATCACCTATGAAGTACACTTACCAATATCGTATATATCCAGAAACTAGCCAGAAGTTGACACTAAACAACTGGCTCAGAATTTGTCGGTATTGGTACAACAGAATGTTAGGAGAACGTTTTAACTGGTGGGAGCAAAACAGATGTCCTATAAATGCTTGTCCTCTAATTTCTCATTTACCACAGTTAAAAGACAAACCAAATTACTACAACCAGACAAAGCAATTACCAGAACTGAAAAAGGCTATAGTAGAAGTCAAACACTCAGGGGAGCATCTGGATTTTTCCCAAGTTTATTCAACAGTTTTGCAAGATGTCTGTAAAAGAGTAGAAGCAACATTTTGTAGATTTTTAGCAGGTGATAGTAAAGGTAATCGTAGTGGCAAACCGAGATTTAAAAGTCAATTTAGATATCGTTCATTGACCTTTTCTAATGCTGATGATTCTTGGTTAAAATTTTCATCAATTAATAGTAAATGGTTATATATATCAATTCCTAAAACAGGTTTAATAAAAGTCAGAACCCATAGAATAATACCTGATGGGGCAAAAATAAAACAGATTTCACTAACAAAAAAAACTGATGGTTGGTGGATAAATTTAAGTTTAGAAGATAAGTCAATCCCTGAGTTTAAAACTGACAAGATTCAACCTACTTGGGAAAACTCAATAGGTTTAGATGCCGTCCTAGACAAAGATATTTATTTAGCCACATCACAAGGAAATAAATTACCTTCTCTCAAACCTTTAAGAACAAATCAAGATAAACTAACCAAAGTATCCCAACGCAAGAACAAACGTAAAGATGGTAGTAAAGCTAGGCGTAAAGCACGCAAAACGCGAAGGGAAAATTCATCAAAAAATAGCTAGAAGTCGTAAAGATTTCCAGTACAAAACAGCTTACAAATTAATTCAAACAGGTAAAAAAGTATTTTTCCATGAGAAATTAAATCTCACAGGATTAACTCGCAGAAATCAAATCAAACAAGATGAAGATGGGAAATATTTGCCTAATGGTCAATCCTCCAAATCAGGATTAAATAAATCCTGGCTTGATGCTGCATTTGGTCAATTTTTTGAAGTGCTGGGTCAGGTAGCCGAAAAAGCTAACGCCAGTGTTGTTGAAGTTAAACCAAATTATACATCTCAATTGCTTTGTTATAGAGATGAAATAGTGTTTACCGATTGCAGTATCAGAGAATATTTTGATGAAGAATTACAGTTAAAAATTGATAGAGATATAAATGCTGCCATCAATTTGAAACGAGTCGGGCTGGACTTGTTCGGTGACTATAAACCGCCGTCAAAACAAAGTGGTTATAGCTAAATCTAAAACCACTTCTGTTTCTCAGGAAGTTCTGACCGCCTTGAAAAGGCATCAGAAGCCTACACAGAAAGCAGATGCGTCTGTGTAGGTAAGTCACATATGTAGCGTTGAGAACTCACAAAACTATCTATTCTCAAACAAAAGCCAAAACAGCACCTAAAGATTTGGATTAAACCTAAGAGCAAAGGAGCCAATAATATAGTGTTCAAATTATTTCCCATATCAAATTACTTTATAACCACAACTCAAGGAGGATTAGACAAAATATTTAATCCTTTCCAGTTTTACACTTTACCCCTAGACGAATGGGTTAACACTGCCGTTAATTTTCTAGTTGATAACTTTCGTCCCCTATTTCAAACCATCAGCTTACCCATAAAAAATACTCTGGAAATAGTTAAATCTGGTTTTCTAGCTATTCCCCCCTTAATTTTTCTCATAATTATTGCCCTGCTAGTCTGGCAATTAGCAGGAAGAAAAATAGCCATCTACAGCATTATCGCTCTTTCTATAATTGGTTTTTGTGGCGCTTGGGAAGCAGCAATGGTTTCCCTGGCCCTAGTTTTAACAGCCGTAATATTTTGTATGTTAGTGGGTATTCCTCTAGGTATTCTTACTGCTATTAGCGATCGCTTCAACAAAATATTACGTCCCCTCCTAGATGCTATGCAAACTCTTCCCAGTTTCGTCTACCTAGTACCTGTAGTAATGTTATTTGGAATAGGAGAAGTTTCCGGTATTATTGCCACATTTGTTTTTGCAGTCCCCCCTCTAATTCGTCTGACAAATCTGGGCATTAGGCAAGTATCTCCAGAAGCAGTAGAAGCAGCCTTAGCTTTTGGTTCAACTCCCCAACAAGTCTTATTAGAAGTACAAATTCCTTTGGCTTTGCCTACTATTTTGGCTGGTACAAATCAAGCAATTTTGTTGGCCTTATCAATGTCAGTTGTCACCTCAATGATTGGGGTAGAGGGATTAGGACAAATGGTATTGCAAGGTCTAGGTCGTTTAAATGTCGGACTAGCTGCTGTAGGTGGTTTGGGTATTGTTTTAATTGCGGTGATGCTCGACCGTATCACTCAAGCTATTAGTCAGGGAAATGTTCTTTCTTGGCAAGAGCGAGGTTTAATTGGATGGTGGCGCTCTCGTGACTTTTCCAAAAAGAAAGACACAACTCTAGGGATAAGTATTTTGGTTGCTTTGCTGGTTGGTGTTACTGGCTGGCAATTAATGTACCAAACTACTATAAATTCAAAAAATGAAGCATTGCCAGGGAATGGAATTATTGTTCAGTCTACTTCTGGTCTGGAAACATCGGGTATATTTGTTACAGAGATTGTGAATATTGGGCTAGAGAAATTAGGTTATCAGGTGAAAGGACCAAAACAATTGAATGTTCCGGCAATGCACATTGCTGTTGGTAATGATGATGTGGACTTTACTGGTGTTCATTGGCAAGTTGCGCACAAAGAATTTTTTGAAAAGAATGGTGGGGAAGATAAATTAGAACGGGTTGGAACGCTTATTTCTGATTGTCAAGCGGGGTATCAGATAGATAAACAGACTGCTGAGAAATATAATATTACTGATTTATCACAACTCAAAGATCCAAAAATTGCGAAACTTTTTGATTCAGATGGTGATGGTAAGGCAAATTTAATCGGTTGTACTGCTGGTTGGATATGTGAAAGAGTAATAAATCATCATTTACAGGTTTACGGACTTGAGGATACTGTTGAACAGATTGAAGGAGATTATTCTTCTTTAATGGTAGATGCTTTGACCCGTTATCGGCAAGGTAAACCTATTCTTTATTATACTTGGACTCCTCATTGGTTAGCTTCAATTTTAAAGGTTGAGGAGGATGTGGAATGGTTGAGTGTTCCTTTTACATCCTTATTAGAAACTCAGGGAAATTTCACCGAAGAAGATACTTCAGTGAATGGAAAAAATCTTGGTGTTCCAGTCGATAGAGTTGGGATATTAGCAAATAAGAATTTTTTGCAGGATAATCCAGTTGCCAAAAGTTTATTTGAACAGATTGAAATTCCGCTTCAGGATGTCAACCTCCAACAAGAAAAAGTTAAAAATGGGGAGAGTAAACCTGTAGATATTCGCCGTCATGCTGAAGAATGGGTTGCTAGTCATCAAGAGTTATTTGATAGTTGGTTGTTAGTAGCTTTGAAATCATGGATTTGAAATCATGGAATTGTACGCATAACTTTATTCAAGAATTTAGAATTTAGAATTTAGAATTTAGAATTACCTCCTCTTATTTATAAGAGGATTGATTAAAAGGATTTTTTTTCTTCTCTTGGTCGATTGGATATGGCGAGGAGACCCATCCATCCCTCGACCGCTTTTTTCTCCATGAATGGAGAGGCTTTATACCTGAATTTTTCGGTAAAACACTTTCTTGAAAGTGTTAACTATTTTCAGTCATCCCAAATTACCATCTCCAAGCATTGAACAAGCCGATTTTTTTAGTAGTAGCCAAGTTTTGTGAAGATTTGATTAAGACAAACCCCCGACCCCTCGGACTTTTTTCTGGAAAACTAATACCTAGCACCTTCTAAAAATCTAGACAATCCTAGACACGCTCTTCATCGGTGACTAAGAGCGATTTTCCTGCTCACCTGTCCATAAGTTTACTGGCAAAGAAGGTTAATGTTCCGCTCAAACACATTGAGTTTAGGATTCCCTAGGCGGGTTTTCATTAGAGATGAAAAGTCGAGTGCAAAACACTCCATAATCGTTGCTAAAATCCTCTGGTCTTAGCATACGTATGCGATCATAACACAAATTAATGGCGTAAAAACATAGACATTTTGTAGATATTTGTCTATGATAGTCTATGTTTTTCAGCTCTAGCAGGTAACAGGTATAAGCTGTATTTTTGACTACTCCCCGGACTTAAGTCACAGGGATTCTAAGTTGATACTACGCAACACCGATAAATCCATGTTGCTTCGTTTTTTCTTAGCTGAAATACGCTCTCTGGGGACAAGTCAAAGTGCCCCTACACAGTCGGCTTAAGTAGA
>NZ_JAAHHG010000147.1:0-9105 GCF_010692555.1 Okeania sp. SIO3B5
GGAGCGGAGGGATGGGAAAGCCAGGGCCTTGAGTCGGATATCTCCACAAATAAAACCTTCCTATACCCTTGACAAGCTAGCAGGTATGTATGTTATTATTAAGAGCAAAACAGGGGGAGGACATCACCTCACACGAAACAGCGGTCATTTTTTTTATGACTGAAGAATCCCGCGTTGTCGCGCTATGCGCAACGTCGGGAGTATGTCAAACTAGGCATCTTTTTATCACTCAGTTAAATATATTTAACTGGGTAATATCCTTATATATAAGATTTTTAAAATTTAGTGAGATATACAAGTTTGGGATTTTAGTCAACAGGAAGGAATAAGGAACAAAAAAATACTTTATCCAAGCAAGGATTAGAAGCACTCTATCAAAATTTTCCCCTATCAAATAAAATCAAATAGCTTCTGGTGAAATTAGTCAAATTGTAGGACTAACTAAATGTCATATGGCAACAAAGCCAAAACCTATAGGCTATAGTAAATACTATTTTTTCCCTCCAATACAATTTCATTTATTAATTAAAACCTGAGTAGCAAAATTTTCATTCCTTGTAGGAGAAAGCACCCTAGCTTTTAAAATAGCCGCCCCCAAAAAAGCATAAGAAATAACTCCCACAAAAGCCAAAAGAAATATATTTAAAACTCCAGAAGCATTCCATAAAGCATGAAGAATAGATGCAGTCAAATAACCAACGCCTAAAATCAACCAACTATTACGACGCTTTAAAACACTTAATCCGATAAAATAACCAAAATAACCACTATAAGCCATGTGTCCAGCTACTGAACCTAAAATTCTGGGAATTAACAATTGTAATCCTACCAATTGACCTGCATCTACTCCCAATTGTAAACTAGCACTATCCACAATACTCGGAACATATTGTCCAAGAGTTTCTAATAAAGTAAATCCTACTGCAGAAGCTGTTCCTAATAAAATTCCATCTAAAGGTTCCCAAACACCAATTTTATTTCGCCAGGGAGAAGGTAAATTACGACCTATAAATAGTACTAAAAAAACGGGTAATGCTTTTAACAACTCTTCCATTAATCCCGCGCCAAAAAACATTCTAATCAGGAAATTAAGAAAGCCAACTTGCTGAGGATTGACTGATATATCACCAGGAAGTATAAAACGAAATACTCCAATAAACAAGGTTAAAATTGGACTTAATAAAATTAATACAGTGGTTAAAGATGCTCCGAATAACACCCACCAAGGTTTTTGTTTGCCACAAAGTTGATAAACAAAATAATAAGCTGCACTAGCAATATAAGCTGCTAATAAAAAATTGAAAGCTATTGCTTTACCCACTGTTAAAAACATTAAAATCACAAAAAATATAGTGATAATACCTGGATAAAGATAAGCTTTTTTAGCTAATTGCTTTCCTGTAGAGGCAATAGGAAATAACTGGGTTAAAGTTATCGAATCAGTATCTCCAATATCTCCAACACTACCAACAGAATTAACAGGAAGTGGTGTAGAGTTTACTACTGGTGATACTAAAGAGGTTGGTTTTTGGTGGGATAAATTATCGAAGATGAATTCTGGCCCATTGAAACCCAGACTAATACGATCGCCCACCTGTAAAATTTGACTTCCCTGTATTCTTCGTCCATTAATATAAGTACCATTAGAACTATTGAGGTCGCAGATTTCCCATACGAAACCAGTAGCTTTGGTATGCTTAGTCTGAATACGAATTAGCGCATGACGGCGAGAAACCGTTTTATACAATTTTGTCTCTAGAACAATTTGACACTTGGGATCGCGTCCTAGCACTACCTCCTCTGTCTCAGATAGATGCTCTTTTATGAGTTTTTCCTCATATACCCCTCTTGTAGACAGTTGTCGCAGAAATGCCATTTTTTAGATATCTTTAAAATTTGTAGTCAAAATAGTTATTAGGAAAGGCATAAGGCAGAAGGCAGAAGGCAGAAGGGAATTATTTTTTCTGCCCTTAGCTCCCGCTGCCTTCGTTCATTGATAAGCAATAAACAGTTAATTGTCAATTTAAAATCATTCATTGTTCATTGCTGAACTAGCGATTGGTATTTGCACCGGAATGCTCTGCAAAAAGTTTTCAGTGCACTAAAAGCTTGAGTTTAAATCTTCGACTTCTAGCTTGTCTTTTAATTTTAGAACCCACATTCCGCACGTCAAGAGCGTAACATTAAAAGTAGTATAAAAATCATGGCTTTGCTAAGTATTTATACTGTATGAATTATCTTCATTAACCTTTCTTAAGAGTCAAATTTTTGGGAAAATATTAAGCATAAATACTCAATTTATACGTTATTATTTTCTCCTGAATTGCAGAATTGCAGGATTGCAGAATTCTAATTTTTTATACTGCTTTTTGTCGTGCGGAATGTAGGTTAGAAGGGGTTTCGTATCCCTTCTAGCACAAAAAAATAATCTTGCTGAGTGCTTCTTTAATTTCTACTGATTTGCTTTAGCATCTTGAATTGCTAAATAAAAGAGTAAAATGGCTAGAGGAATGCTCAGACTCAAAATTATCCCTGTTACTAGACCACCTAATTCTGGTTCCCCAGAGGACAACTCAAAAATAGAACCAACTGCCGCGATCGCTGCTATACAGCACCCACCCAACAGCAATGTTGATTTAGGAGTTCCTACCATAACTTTCTTCTCCGAAAATATTGACTTTTTTGATTTTTTATGATAATCACTAAAGTTAAGAACTGATAGATCTTAAACTTCTGGACTATTGCTTTTGTATTAGACATATCCAAAAATCAAAAATATAGCAGGGAACAGGGAAAAGGCAACAGGGAACAGGCAACAGTGGGAAAAGAATTTCTCTGTCTAAGATTCATCATTAAGATAAGTCCTAACCCACTCGTTCCTGGCAATAAAATCAATTACCCTACATAAATCATCAATTATTTCCCCCTACTCTGTACGGATGTTGCATGCAACGTCCCTACTACTTCCTACTCCGAGATGTCTATTAGACATCTGGTAAAAATCAAAAAGACAATCAATTCTTATCCATAAATTATCAATTGTTCCCCTCCCCTCCTGGGAGGGGCTAGGGGTGGGTTGGGAGGGGGAGGGGCGAGTTCCCTGTTCCCAGCTCCGGTGTTCCCTGTTCCCTCTTTTCTGGAGATGTCTATTAATTTCGCGAGACTTTAAGAAACAGATTTGACAGCTTTAGGAGAGAACTTATGCTTAGTCAACTCTTCATTCAGTGCCAATTTATTTTCTACTCGGTCTACAAATAGCACCCCTTGAAGATGGTCCATTTCATGTTGAATTGCCCTAGATAATAATTCTTTAGCCTGAAGAGTTTTCGGACGACCATTTTCATCCTTGTAGGCAACTTCAATTATTGCGGGACGTTGAACATCCAAATAAACCCCAGGAATACTCAGACACCCTTCTTGGAAAAGACAAACTTCTTTACCATACCTTTTAATCGTAGGATTAATCAAAACTAGAGGGGGCGTAGCGGGATTATCTAGCTCGCAGTCTATAACAATTACTTGTTTTTGGACAGCAACCTGGGGAGCCGCCAGACCAATACCATCAGCACTATACATAGTTTGGAGCATTTCTCGTATAAGTTTCCGAATATCATCATCTACCTTAGTCACACGCTTCGCCGACTGACGCAAAGAGCGATCGCCCAAATAATTTATTTCCAAAGGCGGGTTCTCTAATTTTTCTTTCTTAACTAAAATTTCAGAAGTTGTCATAATTTTACGCTTACAAAAAATGGCTAAATTTGAAACAAAGGTACTTTTTGAACCTCTTTCTCGGCATTGCTAAGGGGCGGAATGAATATAAGTGGGGTAGGCATCCTGCCTGCCCGAAAATATCAGCAATGGGGAACGGGGGAACGGGCAAGATGCCCATTCCACAAAACTATTAAAATCATCCCGCATTTATGCAACGCCTCTTTCTATCTATCCTAATAGAAAATATACGGCCTCTGAGCCTTAACTAATTGTTCTCTGGACAGAGTCCTAGATTAATCAATATTTTTTGACTTTTAATTTTTGACCTTTGACTTTTGACTTCTTCAGTCCCAATATAATTGATATAAAACCTAAACTCTAGCAAAATTTACCCTTGACATCCTCCCCGTCCTAAAGGCGCGGGGATTCCTACCGAGCCGTAACTCCTCGGCGGGTTGACGTTTCACTGGCTGCTGCTACCTTGACGCTAGTCTGACGCTTGCCTCCACGTCCGTTTTTTGTCTCCAAATGCCCTCCGGCGACTAATATATTTATCGCTGCGTTTTCGTCTCTATCGTGTTTGCTGCCACAGTTTAGACACTCCCATTCTCGCACCTTGAGGTCTAACTTTCCACCTTTGAATCCACAGCTAGAGCAAGTTTGAGATGTGGGTTCCCAACGACTAATTACTCTGAAATCACGACCATATTTTTCTGCTTTTCCTTCTAGGAATGTTCTGAAAGTTCTCCAACCTAAATCAGATATTGCTCTAGATAATTTACGGTTCTTAATCATACCAGAAACGTTTAAATCTTCTAAAACAACTGTTTGGTTTTCACGAATTATTTTAGTAGATAATTTATGTAGAAAATCTGTTCTTGTATCTTTCAGTTTGGCATGGAACTTAGCCACTCTAACCCGTGCTTTTTCATACCTTTTAGAGCCTTTAGTTTTATGAGATAGTGACTTACTTAATTTTCTTAATTTCTTAATTCGTTTCTTCAGTGGCTTAGGAGCATCAACCTTTGTACCGTCGCTGAATGTAGCAAAGGTTTTAATACCTAAATCTATACCTACTGAGTTATCAGTTTTAGGTAAGACTTCTGGTTGTATTTCTACTACAAAACTCAAGAAATATCTATTAGCGGAATCTTTGATTACTGTTACTGATGATGGAGGACCAGGTAACTCCCTTGACCAAACTATTTTTAGTTTTCCAATCTTAGCTAAATAAACTTTATGCTGACCAATTTTAAACCCTCCTTTTGTAAACCTAGCAGTTTGCTTTGACTTTCTACTTTTAAATTTAGGAGGTTTAATAGGTTTACCTTTCCTCTGACCTTTAGTTGATTTGAAAAAGTTTTGATAAGCCTGATCTAAATCATTTAAAGATTGCTGCAATGGTATAGCAGAAACTTCTGATAACCATTCTCTGTCTTCAGTCTTTTTCGATTGAGTGATAAACTGTTTTTGTAGTTTTGAATTAGTGGGTTTCTTTTCTCCTAATTTATACTTTTCTTGGCAGCAAGCTAGACTATCATTCCAAACCACACGGACACAACCAAATAACTTGGCTAATCGGTATTTTTGTCCCGGTGTTGGATAAATACGATACTTAAATCTAGCTTTCATAACCTGAATTTTAAACTAATAAGATTATAACATATTTATCAAAAAAAAAACAATTTAAAAGTCCCCCTAAAAGGGGGAAGCTTTAAACCCTATTTTCTGGTAAAATTATTGATATAACTTCTCTTTCCTCATCTTTCTAGCCCTTTATAGATATTACAAAAACTTAACTAATTAATTGTCTATCAAAAAATCAAAATTAAAAATTCTATGAGTAATGATTCAAATTCTTCTCCAGATAATTCTCCAAACACCAGTCCTACCTCAGAAAACTCTAATGGCACAAAAGCAGCGATCGCTCCTGTAAAAACATCAATAGACCAATTAAACTTGGTAGACAACGAAATAGAAAAAATGTTACCCGCCTCTCCCACACAACTCAATGGTTTGGCGAACAATCAAGGAGATGAAGGGCCAAAGAATCGAATTGCGTCCATTGTCTCCCTGGCAGCAATTGCGTTAATGATTCTGGGGTTAGCCATAGATAATGTACTGCTTGGTTATAGCAGTGCAGTTGTGGCAATGGTAGCTTCCATCAGAATGATTTGGCCTAGTTGGGGTAAAGTCTGGAAAAACCTCATTCCTCCAGTTTGGCGTAACCTGATTATTGCTTGCTTTGGAATCTTGGCTGCTATTGTTGGTTTACTGATGTTAAGTGGAGCAAACCAAGAACCAGGTACTCGTAATATTCAGATTAACTGGGATGCCATTGGAGCGGTGGGCGAACTCATTGGAGCTTTGGGTCAAATCTTAATTGCAATTATTGCTGTATATGTAGCTTGGCGACAATACGTTATTTCCAAAGATTTGACCATTCAGCAAAACCGCATCACTCAACAACAAACCATTGATGCTTACTTTCAAGGAGTTTCTGATCTGGCAATGGATGAAAAAGGTTTATTGGAAGATTGGCCACAGGAAAGAGCGATCGCTGAAGGACGCACAGCAGCTATTATTAAAAGTGTAGATGCAGAAGGTAAAGCGAAAATTCTCAGATTTTTATCCCAATCTAGATTAATAACACCGATTAAGCGCGATCGCCAACTTGGTCGGCCTATTTTGGATGGTAATGGGGGTTATGCGGAAGACAGGGAATATGGTATTCGTGTGATTGATTTAGGAGTAATGTTAGCAGGAGCTGACCTGACAAAAACAGATTTGCGGTGGACAGAATTGAGTGATGCTAATCTTGTTAGAGCGAATCTTAGTGATTGTGACTTAGTAAAAGCTAATTTTTCTCGTACTATTTTGTATGAAGCAAGTCTGGTAGGTGCTGACTTGAGGGGAGCGAGATTTTTCTATGGTAGTGCGGAAACTGCTACTCCTCGCAGTCGTACTAATATACCTAACTATCAAACAGGTATTTGTACTGGTGCAGTGGTAGAAAATGTTGACTTTAGTGGAGTCAAGCGGTTGTCTGACGAACAACGTTACTATTGTTGTGCTTGGTGTGGGGAAAAAAGTAGGAGAAAAATACCTGGCGGTTGTGAAGGTATTCCGAATAAGTTGGGGCATTAATTAATAATTAATAATTAATAATTAATAATTAATAATTAATAATTGATAATTAGGGCTTGCTGATTAAATATAGAAGCATTGAATGATATTGGTTTTATGGTTTTTAGGTATCAACAAAGTGCGAACTTTAGTCTTGAAAATATTAAATTCCTCCTGAAGTCATATCATGTCCGGTTGAATAGTTAGACTTTGGCGGAAGGAAGGCAGGAGGCAGGAGGCAGGAGGCAGAAGGTTTTCTCAAGAGTGTCACCTTAATTTTATACACGCTCCGATGCTACCGGACATGATATCAGAGCTTCAGGAGAGATACCGAGATATTTGGGAAGTCTATCTGCTAGTGTCAGTTTGCCGTCGCACTCTGAGTCTTATATCATGTCCGGATAAGAGCGATCTGGAAAAAACTTATCATGAGTGCTTAAACAGTAAATCTTTCTATTTTCCCTACTCCCCTACTCCCCTACCCCCCTACTTACCTTAATAATAAGTATTCAACCGGACATGATATTATTTGCCGATCGCCATCCAGTTAATATGCCACAAAAAGCTGTTAGCCTTCTGGGGAGTCAGAACAATGTCGGGATGATTGGAAATGACAGACTGTTTGTATATGTACACACGGAATCCTGTTGGTGATGCGTCGTAGATTGAAGTAGCGCCGTAAGTCATCCAATGATGGATTTGGCCACTAATCGAAGTGAAGTAAAGTGGAGTTTCGGTAAAGCCTGCCTTACTGGTATCGATATCCACATAGATCCCATCTGGTGGGTAGTCAACCCACGATGTCTCACCAGGAGTTGTGGAACCGCTAGCAATCTTGCGTTCAGTTGCAGCTACCACGGGTATGCTCTCCACTTCCTCTTTTCCCATTTCCCAAGCTGCTTGAAAGAAATCTCGTTCGCAGAGCATGGCATAACAGTAGTTTGATTCTGCTTCTTGAGTATTATCTGTGTAGATGTCTATCACTTTCTCGAGCTTTTGCGTCAAATGTTCAAATTCCTTACTGCTGTAAGTACGAATCCATTCAGAATATTGATGATCTGGGATTTCTGGTGTAGCTAACTGTTGTCCCAAGAAAGCATAAAGTCGCATACAAGGAGTCATTGCTGCGGCGATCGCTCCAATATTATTACTCCATGCTGTTGCTAGCAAAAAATCTGTGTAACGTCGTGTAGCAAATCCTGGTGTAATAGTTTCTAAATTGACTCCCCATTTTCCAGCATAGTTTTGATGAAGTTGTAGTTCCTCTTTCACCCCTCCTGCAAGAGTATGAAACAGTTCAAATATTTTCCAATCAGGAGATTTAGCTGCAGCAATACTGTAAGCACGGGCAAATGCTCTGAGAAAAAAAGCATCTTGCCCAACATAATAGGCAAAACTTTTATGAGGCAGTGTACCGTCAGCAATTCCTTCCACAAAAGGATGAGATAAACAGACTGTTGCTAATTGTTGATTTATTTTCCATAAATTATTTGATAAGCTGTTTTGCATTGAAACCATATATCTAAAGTTTTTTCAAAGGGAACAGGGAACAGGGAACAGGGAACAGGGAACAGGGAACAAGGAATATATAGCAATGTGCGCTGGTATATTTACAAATTGCAGGAATTGTCCAATAGCTAAAATCTTATGTTCTCAGCAATTTATTCCCCCTATTGCCAGATGAGCTGTTGCCTGCTGCCTGCGCGCAGCGCTATAGAATCTAAACTATTCTTAGCTTATCATATTTTCCATAAATTCATTTAGTGGTATTATATTATGTTTTAGTTTAAGATTATTCAACAAATTTCAGAAATGTAGATACAGCAGATTGCAGATAGATAAGGTACAAATATAAATGGTAAAGTGAATGCAAGTGCGGGCATCTTGCCCGCGACTGGTATACCTGAATAATATCTGGACTTACGCAAATGCACTGCATATGGTGCATTGCTCAGTTACGCTAGCGCTAACACACCCTACTGCCGTGTCAAGCTTAAAATAGTGTTTTAGGAAAATTCTCCAAACCTTAGTCATAGCAAGAATTATACTAAAAAATTTAATACATCATTTTCAGCTTAACGCGCTACTACCAATAGCGTTCATGCGTAAGTCCTAAATATGAAATATGCTGATGATTTATGGAAAAATCTATTTTAATAGAAAATTATTGTTTCTTCCCTCTTCCTCCTTCCTTTTTTTAGGAAGTTATATCATGTTCGGTTGAATACTTACACTTTGGAGAAAGGAAGGCAGCTATGCTGGAGG
>NZ_JAAHHG010000147.1:9205-20434 GCF_010692555.1 Okeania sp. SIO3B5
ATGGAAAAATCTATTTTAATAGAAAATTATTGTTTCTTCCCTCTTCCTCCTTCCTTTTTTTAGGAAGTTATATCATGTTCGGTTGAATACTTACACTTTGGAGAAAGGAAGGCAGCTATGCTGGAGGCAGGAGGCAGAAGGGAAGAAAGGGTTAAAAGGGATAAAGTTTTTTTATAACTGATTATCCGAACATGATATTATTGTTTCTTCAATCTTCCCTCTTCCTTCTTCCTTCTTCCTTCTTCCTTCTTTCTTCTTCATGGAAAAATCTATTTTAATAGAAAATTATTGTTTCTTCCCTCTTCCTCCTTCCTTTTTTTAGGAAGTTATATCATGTTCGGTTGAATACTTACACTTTGGAGAAAGGAAGGCAGCTATGCTGGAGGCAGGAGGCAGAAGGGAAGAAAGGGTTAAAAGGGATAAAGTTTTTTTATAACTGATTATCCGAACATGATATTATTGTTTCTTCAATCTTCCCTCTTCCTTCTTCCTTCTTCCTTCTTTCTTCTTTTATGAAATATTCTATAGTAATTCCTATTTATAACGAACAGAAAAATCTCCCAGAATTATATCGGCGTATGAATGCCATTCTGAATAGAATGGATGGAGATGTAGAGTTAATTTTAATTAATGATGGGAGTCGCGATCGCTCTCTACAAATACTCCGAGAATTACATCAACAAGACTCTCGAATTTGTTATTTAAGTTTTGCCCGTAATTTCGGACATCAAATTGCTGTTACTGCTGGTTTAAATTTTGCTAGGGGGAAAGCTATTGTAGTTTTAGATGGAGATTTGCAAGATCCACCAGAGCTAATTCCAGACTTAATTGAAAAGTGGAAACAGGGTTATCAAGTTGTCTATGCTCAACGCACAAAAAGACATCAAGAAAGTTGGTTAAAAAAGTTGCCTGCTTTTCTATATTATCGGATTTTAAAACATTTAGCAGATGTGGAAATTCCCATTGATACGGGAGATTTTTGTTTAATGGATAGATGTGTGGTGGATGTTTTGAATAAAATGCCAGAAACTAATCGTTATATTCGAGGTTTAAGAGCATGGGTTGGTTTTAAACAAACGGCAATTAAGTTTGAGCGCGAACCTCGTTTTGCTGGTGATATTCAATATACTTTTGCCAAGTCTTTAGCCTTAGCAATTAATGGTTTAGTCTCTTTTTCTAAAGTACCTTTACGGCTGTCTACTTATATAGGATTATTTGCTGCTTGTGTTGCTTTATTGATGGCTTGTTTAGTTTTATATTGGCGGATTTTTTATCCAGATTCACCATTAACTGGTTTGGCAACAATTATAATGGCAATCTTCTTTTTAGGAGCAGTACAATTAGTAAGTATTGGAATTTTAGGAGAATATATCGGACGTATTTATGAAGAAGTGAAAGGTAGACCTCTTTATACTTTATCTGAAGTGGCAGGATTTGAGGATAAGAATTAATATCATGTTCGGTTGAATACTTACACTTTGGAGGAAGGAAGGCAGAAGGGAAGAAAGGGTTAAAAGAGATAAAGTTTTTTTATAACTGATTATCCGAACATTATATGTAAGCATTCAGCCGTCAGCTATCAGCCATCAGCTATTACTTTTAGTTTACGATCAAAGCAATATTTAATTTTCTTACTACAAAAAGTTAGCTCCCTTGTCCTTAAAGTCAGTTGTTAATTTAAACACTGTCCTATATGAGAGAATATTGTTGCGCTCTAGCTGACAGCTAATAGCTGAATGCTTACCATTATATAATATAATATTTTTTTGAGTAGGGGAGTAGGGGAGTAGAAGAAAATTGATTTTTAGGTGTTATAGATTGTCTGTTTTTGTAAGCATTCAGCTATTATATCAAATCCGCTTAATTGGACATAAAAAAAATCTCCAATTGCCATAACTACCCTCATCTTGTCTTATCTTTCTTCTTCTGAATTCTGTTTGCGAAGCATTCCGTAGGAAATTGCAGAATTGCTGAATTCTAAAGACTTAAGCATTCTATAACTGTTTAACCGGATTTGATATTAGCTGTCAGCTCTCAGCTCTTATTAGGAGGTTTAAATGAATATAGACTTTACAGCCGACTTTAGTAGTAAGATTTAATTCATCCTCAATTAGTAAAGCTTTTATCTCAAACTAAAAGCAATAGCTGATAGCTGACGGCTGTTTGCGCAGCATTCCGGAGGAAATGCTTACCGAATAATTAATAATTAATAATTAATAATTAAATAATTCGCGCCTTGAAGCCTCCCCTTTTAAGGGAAAAAAAGCGGTCGTTTCGGAGCATTCCGTAGGATGAGATGGATGGGTTTCCTAACCATATCCAATCGACCAAAAGAAGAAATAATATCTCCTGATATTCAATTCCGTAACAGTTTTAACCAGAGGTAATTATCAATTATCCATTATCCATTATCCATTATCAATTAATGAACTGTTTTCTTCAGAAAAATTGATATGATTATTATTTAGATACCACAATATAATTTTTAGCATTGTTTCAATCAATGAGCAATAATACTGAGAGTAACTGGAAATGTGAAGGGTATACAGAGGAACCTCATCCTAGTATAGAGGTTGAATGGGACCAAAAATGTCCTATATGTAACAGGGAGCGGAATAGCCCAAAACACAAGGGTGGAAAGTTTCCTATTGGAGCAGTAATAGCAGCTTTGTCCGCAGTAGCTGTTCTTGGTGGAGGTTACTGGTTATGGCCAAACCTAGTTTCCCAAAATTCAACAGACTCTTCTCAGGAGAGTACTGAACAGACAATTACTCCAACACCTAGTCCCAACGATCAGACTGGAGAAAAGCTTGGTTCAACTGTTTCCAGCGCTTCTCCTTCTGAGAAAGCAGACTCTTCTCAGGAGAGTACTGAACAGACAATTACTCCAAAACCTAGTCCCAACGATCAGACTGGAGAAAAGGTTGATTCAACTGTTCCCAGCACTCCTCCTTCTGAGAAAGCAACAACTCAAAAGCAACTAGAAGGTTTTAGTCAAGGAGAACAAACTCTATTTTCTGGAACTGGGAATGTTAATCGCGATCGCGGCATTGAAGCCTTCCAAAAAGGTGATTACTCCAAAGCTGCTGAATTATTCAAAAAGGCTACAGAAGCAGATCGTAACGATCCAGAAGTGTTGATTTATTATAATAATGCTCTAGCCAACCAGAAACCTAACCCAATTACTTTGGCAGTGGTTGTGCCAATTGATAGCAGACTCACTTCTGCCCAAGAAATGCTCCGGGGTGTGGCCCAAGCGCAAAATAAATTTAACAATTCTGGAGGATTTAATGACCAATTATTACAGATAGCGATCGCTAATGATGGCAACAAACCTGAACTGTCGGAGAAGGTAGCTAGGGAACTGGTTAACGACTCTTCTATTATAGGAGTTATTGGCCATAACTCTAGTAGTGCCAGCCAGGCAGGGTTAGCTGTCTATGAGGAGGCAGGTTTACCGATGATTTCTCCTACCAGCACCAGTACCTCATTAAGCGGTAAAGCTTTCTTCAGGACAGTTCCCTCAGATGCAGCAGCAGGGGAAAAGTTAGCAAATTATGCCTATAATAAACTTTTGATAGATAATGCGGTGATTTTCTACAATCCTAAGAGTTCCTACAGTAGTAGTCTGAAAGAGGCTTTTGAGAAAAATTTTGATAGCCTTGGAGGCCAGGTGATTCGGAGTGTTGATTTAAGTGATCCAGAATTTGATGCCAAGATAGATATTACTCGTATTGCCTTGAAAAAAGAAGCCCAGGCAGCTCTATTATTTCCAAATACCCAGTTTACTTCTGTAGCTTTGGAAATAACCAAGGCAAACTCCCAATTAGAGACGGAAGAAAGGTTAAAGCTGTTAGGAGGTGATGCTTTATACAGCCCTACAACTCTAAAAGCTGGAGCAAGTGTCGAAGATTTAATTTTGGCAGTACCATGGTTTGCTAAATCACCACTATCTCAAGACTTTTCAAAGATGGCAGAAAAGCAGTGGGGAGGTTTGGTTAACTGGCGGACAGCTATGAGCTTTGATGCTACACAAGCTTTTATTAATGCTTTTTCTAGCAATATCTCTAGGTCTGAAGTTTTGCAGCAACTTCAAGGCATCAATCTTTCATCAGATAAAACTTCTGGTTCCCCACTTGAATTTACTTCAGAGGGGGAACGTCGCAGCGAACCAATTCTGGTAAAAGCTACTCAAGGTGGCTCGGTAGCTCCCAATAATTCTAAATTTGGTTTTGATATTGTCAGGGAATAAAGATTGTGGAACTTTGTCAACAACCCAACGCTAATCTTTTGATATAGCGTGGGCTTGTAAATTTCGGTTTACAACCTTAGAGTTGACCCGATTAAGCCTTAATTGGCTACGTTAAGAGTGTCAAGATACCTTCAGATGCTCCAACAGTCTGTCGCTCTATCACTAACTATTAAACATTCTATTTGGGTATTGAAAGTGTAGTTAGTCTCAAAAGCATTCTTAACTTTATCTAGTTGGCCGTTACCCTAGCAATAGGAGATTTTTAAATGTTAAACAGAAACTCAGTTTTTGTTCTAGATACTAATAAGAAGCCTTGTGACCCAATCCATCCTGGTAAAGCAAGAAGATTGTTGTCAGAAGGGTTAGCAGCAGTATTTAGAAATTATCCATTCACTATTATCTTAAAGTCGGAATCAAAGCCTACAAAAAAGTATCGGATTAAGATTGACCCTGGTGCTAGATATACTGGATTAGCTTTATTATCTGATACCGATTTAGTTTGGTGTGCTGAACTTGAGCATAGAGGTTTCGAGATATCTGAAGCTTTGAGGGAGCGTAGACAAGTGAGACGTTCTAGACGTAATCGTAAAACCAGGTACAGAAAGGCTCGGTTTTTGAATAGAACTAGAACTAAAGGTTGGCTACCACCTAGTTTAATTAGTCGAGTTCGGAATATCAAATCCTGGGTTGATAAGTTAATCAAATTTGCCCCAATTTCAAATATTTCAATGGAATTAGTTAAGTTTGATATGCAGAAAATAGTCAATCCAGAAATACAAGGAACTGAATATCAAATGGGTGAATTGTTTAGTTACGAAATTAGACAATATCTACTTGAGAAATTCAATAGAACTTGTGTTTATTGTGGGACTAAGGAAGCTGTGTTTAACTTAGACCATTTCTATCCTAAATCTCGCGGAGGTAGCGATCGAGTATCTAATTTAGTTCTTAGTTGTGTTGATTGCAATCAAGCTAAGTCAAATAGTTTGCCTGAAGATTTCTTATCAGATCGGCCTAAAATATTAGAGATAATAAATAAGCAAAGAAAGCAACCATTAGCTGATGCTGCTGCTATTAATGCGACTAGGTGGAAACTTAAAGAAGTATTAGAGTCTACTGGTTTAATTGTTGAAACTGGTAGTGGTGGTTTAACTAAATACAATAGGAAACGTAATGGTATTAGCAAGTCACATTGGACTGATGCTGCTTGTGTCGGTACTTCTACACCCGATAGTTTAAATATTCGGAACTATCAGCCATTAATTATCAAAGCAATGGGTAGAGGGAATAGACAAATGGTTAAACCTGACAAATATGGTTTTCCTAGAACTGCACCAAAACTCAGACAAAAATCATTTTATGGTTTTATGACTGGTGATATTGTCAAAGCTGTTGTGACTAAAGGCAAAAAGATTGGTGTTTATACTGGTCGAGTTGCTGTTAGAAAAACTGGTAGTTTTAACATTAAGACTAAGACTGAAACTGTACAAGGAATTAGTCATAAATATTGTAAAAATCTACATAAGTCAGATGGTTGTACTTATAGCTTTGGTGAGTTAGTCAAACAAAAAACAGTTAACTTTGTCAAGAAAATAACTGAGACTTTAGATAGCCCAGTTCAATCTCATATGTTTGATACTTCTGGGCTAACTGCTGAGATTGAACCTAAAGCCAGAAGGAAAAAGAAAAAGCTTAAAGGTACTGATGGCGAGCAACTAAGCTTGTTTTAAGTACAGGAAGAGGAAAGTAATTTGTATGCTGGTTGCTTTCCTCCCGACATTAAATCAAAGATTATAATGCGGGTCTCCAGCAACTATTTAGATGAATGAAATTAAGTATTTTTGGGCGATTTTGGCACTACCCCATTTTTTATGTTTCTGCTGTTTTGAGCTTGGTATTCATAGTGTTGGGGATGCTGACTTATCTTCTTAACTTATTCTCACCTCCTTTCTGGGTAGAGCTAATTTTGGAATTAACTAACAGCACTTATGAGGAAATAGTTCAGACTTGTGGTCTTGCTAATTTAGGATTACAGATAATTGATGGTCTGAGTTCTAACCTACCATTTGTTTTACTATGGCTGGGTTTAGCCTGGATATCGTTAATGTGGATGCTTGTTATACCTATCGATCATCTATTGTGCTATAGAATGAAAATTCCTTACTATATAGCTGGAAAAATAGCCTACTTTAACGCTATTTTTTGGGCAGTAGCTACTCCTATTTTGTGGATATATGCAAATCCTTGGGTAATAGCTAGATTGTTAGCAGGAGTATTGTACGTTGCCCAAGGATGTGATATCAAATCTGGTTGAATACTTATTATGTGAGATGGGGAGATGGGGAGATGGGGGGATGGGGAGATTTAAGGCGAGAAAGTGTGGATAGAATTATAAACATATACTGTATAACTGGATTCTATATTATATCATGTCCGGATAATCAGCGATCAAAAAACCTTCTCCCTTTGAACCCTTCTTTCCCTTCTGCCTTCCCCTCCTGGGAGGGGTTAGGGGTGGGTTGCCTTCTGACCTCTGCCTTCCTGACTCCAAAGTGTAAGTATTCAAGCGGACATGATATTAGAGGAGGAAATAAAAATTCTCATTTTTTTCAATCACCACTTTTGATTTTAATTTGTAATTTACGGAGAAAAAAATGCCGATCGCTGAAACAGAAAGAAAAACGATTGTCCCCACTCTAGTTATCGGAGTCGGAGGAACAGGTTTAGAAGTAATTTCGCGACTGCGACGGTTAGTTGTAGAATCTTATGGTAGCTTGGAAAATCTACCAGTTTTGTCGTTTTTACACATTGATACTGACCGGGAGTACAAAATCCAACAAACCAGGATGGCAGGACCACCATTAAAAGATATTGAGAAATATTGGGCTCATGTATCCTATGAAGAAGCTACTGATATAGTCAACAACTTAAATCAATTCCCATGGTACAAAGAATGGCTTCCTACCGAACTTGCCTCTCAACCAGGACTTTTAGCTAGCGTGGAGGGAGCTAAACAAATTCGAGGCTGCGGTCGATTTGCTTTCTTCTTTAACTATGACGGAATCAGAACAGCCACAGAAAATGCTAAATCTAGAACAGATTTTCATCAAGATTTGATGCAAAATCAATATGGACTTAGAGTAGCTACTACACTTAATATTTTTATAGTGGGTTCAATTTCTGGTGGAACTGGAAGTGGAATGTTAATCGATCTAGGATACTCCCTTCGTCGCTGGTTTGCCGGACAACAGATCGAGACAACAGCAATTATTCCTTCTCCTGATGCTTTTAGTATTGCTGGCGAAAAATCCAGAGTTAAGGAAAATGGTTACGCTGCACTCATGGAGCTGAATTACTTTTCCGACAGCAGAACAAAGTTTACCTACTCTTACAGTCGCGACGACCGAATGCCAGATGAAATTGCACCACGAACACCTTACGATTTTGTTTATTTAGTGGGTACGAGCAATGGTTCCCGGGTACAATTAGACATAAACGATATGCGGGAAATGTGCGCTCAAAATATTTTCCTGGATCTGGTGTCTAATTACTCTCCTTATAAGCGATCGCTCAGAGATAATATCAAATCATTTGTGACTGTTGATGATAGTTCTCAAGGACAAACTTATCCGCGTAATTTTATGAGCTTTGGGTTAGCTACTATAGAAATTCCCATTCAACCTATTAGGAATTTTATCGGAGGCAGATTAGCAGCCGAACTTTATGAATGGTGGTTAAATTTCCATGCGAACTTACCCCCTGAACCTCGGAAAGAAATTGAGGATGAGTTGAAGGCAATAAAATTAATTGGTAAGGATATTCTCAAGGCTATTTTACTAGCTGGCGATCGCCAATTAATCACTCTGGCGGCAAATTGGATTAGTGAACTGGATGCAGAAGTAGCAGATTTAAAACTACTGCAATGCACGGCTCAAATGCCCAACCCTTTTGCAAAAGAAACAGGTAAAGTTCTAGAGTTAATCGGTCATATTCAACCAAAAGTTGAAGAATACAGAACCGTAAAATTCGCTGACAATTCCCCTGATGAAAGACTGCATGGTGATTTTCTCAAACAGATCTATGATAATCGAGAGCAATTAATTAGGCAAGGAAAATCTCAACTAGAAGAAAAGGTATATAACTACTTAGAAGACCGCAATCGAGGTCCCAAGTTTGTCGAGACTATGCTTAATTATATCGAAGATATATTTACATCAGAAATCAATCGGTTTAAGCGAGAAGCTGAGAAAACTTGGTCTGTAACGGAGGAAGCTGGGCAGCAAAGATATGATGCTGCTATTGGACGCATTAGCCAATCTGCCAGTCAGTGGATGGTTCGGAAACAAGACAAAATTAAGCAAGACTATGATACTGCCTTATCAGGTTTGAGGCTTTCTTTTGCTGCTTGTTTGGAGTATAAGTCAAGGCAAGTTGCAGTTAGGGTACTCGAAGAACTGCAAAAGACTGTTGAAAGTTTAAAAATCCGAACTAACCGATGGTTGCAGCAAATTTCATCCTCAGCAGAAGATTTTCGCAAGACTGCTGAGGAGGAAGCTAACCAAGCTAGCAATATGAAAATAGTTGGTCTAAACCTGTTTGAGGATGAGCGAGAAAAATCAAACGAGTTGTATGAAGACTTTTTAGCTTCTTATCAAGGCATAGATGTTCTCGCCAGGCAAATGACGGCAAGGATCTTAGACAAAAGTAGTTCTTTATGGAAAAAATCACGGGATGTTGCAGCGGTATTCCACCTTTTTGATATAGAGAAGCTTGATGTAATTACTTATCCCAAGTTTAGAAGATTTGTTCTAGAGACAACCGCAGAATTTATTGCTAATGTGCCAGAACAGAGTAAAATTAAATCGGAAATGGATGCTTGTCTGCGCTTAATGAAGCAATATCCCAAAAAAGAAGCTAGGGATGCCAAAATTAAGTTGCTTGCAGAAAAATCAAAAGCTTTAGTGGTTCTTAACCGGGTAATTCCTAGCCTTTCCGAACCTCAGTTTGATTACAAAGAGGAATCCCTAGTTGGTTTAGTTGGTGGAGAAGATACACAGGATGAAGCAGCTCGGGAGCAAGTGACACCTTTGAAACAAAACTTTAAAACTCTTGCACCGCTCACTCCAAGGGAACAACACAAAATTATAGCAGTTCACGAAATAGGCGGGTTTTCTCTTCGTTGTATTGAGGGAATTAAACAATTACGTCAATCTTACCAAAAATGGCGTGGACGGAAGGTTAAGGCAGAACGAGAGGCGCTGGAAGGCCGTGCTAATAAAACAGAACCCACTGTGCATATACAAGAGGATATTAGTCTATTTTGGGACTTGATGCCTGCCGATCCGGAAATTGAGAAATTGGTAATTGTTGCCCACGCTCTTGATATTCTCCGGGAAGAAGTGTACGCATATACAGGAAATCATGTGATTTGCTACAATAAAAGCAATCGGGGAGATGTGGAGAAAGTTGTACTAGCAGCTAATTGGGAAGATGCGGTTCAAGTACTAGAGTTATCAGTTTCTTCAGCAGATAAACAAGAGATAAAACGACAATTAGATGGACTGCTCGAAAAAGCAGAAACGTTAGAACAAAAGCAACAATTATCTGAGCGACTTAATTCCTATCTCCAAAGTCGCCTCAATGACTTTCGTAAAGAAGGAGGAGACACCAACCCCAGGTATAGGCGAGAGAAAAATATTATTCAAGATTTTATGGAGGTTGCAAAACTTCCTAAACCTGGAAGTAATGGTACTACTAATCAAAATCACTCTACGAAAGCAGGAATAGGGTTTGATGTCAATTCTGCGGAACCCAAAAAGTCTTCACCAAATGTGGGAGGGGGAACAAGGAACTCAACAGAACCTCAAGCAACTACTCAACGAAAATATTGTCCTAATCCTGAGTGTCGTAAAGAGGTTCCGTTAGGCGCTCGTTTTTGTTCGTACTGCGGGACTTCTCTGTCTTAGCTTGATTGAGGACTTGGCTTGATATTTGTAAGCAATTAAGCGGAGCATTATCGCTATTCTAGGTTGAGTAGCGTACTGCCTACAGTGCTTTTCAAATTAATGAACCACATCTTCACACATCAAACCTTGTAGGGACGTTCCATGGAACGTCCCTGCTTTATACATATAATATCATGTCCGGTTGAACAGTTATAAATAGGGTTTGCTGAAAAAGTCTTATGGGTGAGGGTAGGAGTCAGGAGACAGGAGACAGGAGACAGGAGGAATAAGGAATGAGCGAGGAGGCAGGAGGAAGAATTATCCCAATAGTGATTCTGCCTCGCGTCAACCCAAAATCCTAACTTTTTGAGCTTTAAGGAGCAAAAACCTTGTACTTTTTCAAGACCTAAAACGGCTAAAACCAATATCAGTCAATGCTTTAAAATTTAATCAGCAAACCCTAAATAAATAACGACTTAGGAGTCAGGAGTCAGGAGTCAGGAGTCAGGAGGGAAGAAAGAAGAAGAAGGAGAAAGTTTTTTTATCACTAATTATCCGGACATGATATAACTTATGTAGTAGAAGGTATTTCCGTCATTGCGAGCGATAGGGAAGCAATCTCAAAAATTAGTCCAGTAGTGGACTGATATCATGTTCGGTTGAATACTTATAATATCTGTGGTTCGAAGGCAGGAGGCAGAGGGCAGAAGGCAGAAGGGAAAGAGCAAGGTTAAAAGGCAGAAGGTTTTTTATAACTGATTATCCGAACATGATATGACACACTTTAAATTGTGCATTAGAAAATGGGGTGATGGGGTGATATCATGTCCGGTAGCATCGGAGCGTGTATAAAATTAAGGTGACAATGAAAGAAAACCTTCTGCCTCCTGCCTCCTGCCTCCTGCCTTCTGACAACCATTGTCTAATTATTCAACCGGACATGATATGATGGGGTGATGGGGCGATCGTGGCAAGACACGGATTATGGCACGGATAAACGGATTAAGAGTTAGTCTAGTTATTTGGAAATGA
>NZ_JAAHHG010000148.1 GCF_010692555.1 Okeania sp. SIO3B5
GAATCAAAGAAAGAATAACTCAGTTGTGCGACGAATATGGAATTATATTTATAGAAACTGAGGAAAGTTATACAAGTGTCGCTTCATTTTTAGATGGTGACTATCTGCCTATTTATGGTGAGAAACCCAATAATTGGAAACCATCACCGAAAAGAATAAAGCGTGGTTTGTATAGAACTGGTAATAATTGTTTCGTGAATGCAGATTGTAATGGGGCTGCAAATATCATCACAAAAGTAAGCAGCAAAGCATGGTTTAAACTTAAGCCAACTGTGTAGGGGCACAATGAAATTGTCCCCAAAGAGTATATCTTTGGTCAGCGCTCGAAGAAACGGAGCAACACGGATTTATCCTGTTGCGTAGTATCTGCTTAGAATCCCCGTGACTTGAGTCCGGGGAGTAGTCAAAATTGTATCCCTTGTCTATACAAATATTTCTGGGACACCTGTCAATTAGAACTGTTAATTCAATACTATTGTTGGTATACTTTTTATTACTATGTTTCAGTACTATTAAGCTAAGAATTATTTAGATTTTATATCTATCCAACCTTATGAGAAGCTCTAATTTTTGAGTTTGTTATGCTGCTCTTTCTATACCTGAAAAGCACTGTAGATGAAGCAACACCCTAGAGTTGTGCCATTTGAAATATTTGCCACAAGTCCCTGTTTCAGATTACCCACAGACGCAGTGTTATAAAATTATTTGATAAAATTAGTATTATTGGTGAGAGTAAAATTGAACTATTACAGTTAAATGTATAGAAATTAAGACCGCTGTTAGCAGTATTCTAAGTTTACTTAATTCCTGTAATGCTATTTTTTTGACGCAATGTTGTCAACCTGTCTCCTGGGTTATCAAAAAATTTTATTGCAATAGACCTTGATACGGATGTATAAAGTTTCACCTTTTTTCCTACTTTTTTTTTATTCTTCATTCTTCCTGGTCATTATTAAGCTGTATGGTTAAAGTTAAAAGTATGGCAAATTTTAATATAATGTTGTAAGTAGATCAATCCTGTAAAAGACTAAACTAAGTGGTAAAATCAGAAAGTATATTTATAACATTTATCTTGAACTTTGGCAGTTCGTAACAGAAGGAGACAATATGGCCGAATTAAGCAAAGAAGAAATGCGTGAGAGACTGGGAAATATTGACAAAATTCGTGATATAATATTTGGCCCTAAGCTCAGAGAGTACGAAAATCGTTTTGAAAAGCTAGAGTCAGAATTATCTTTAGCGAAACAAGAAACTAAAAATCAGATAGAACAAGTAAAAAGTGATTTTTCTAAAGAGCTTCAAGCTACAGTAGATTCTATAGAGAAAAAGATTAGGAATATTAACTTAAATATCCAAAATACTCAAGAAGATGTTGTGGAAACTAAACAACAAATTGAACGAGTAAATCGTAAAATTATTACTACTAAAGAAGCTTTAAATGAAATTATTGATAATCAAACAACTTCTCTACGGGAAGATTTATCACAAACAAGGGAGAAATTACAGAATGATGTTAGTTATTTGAAAACCCAAATATTTGAGGAACTTGAAAAGCGTTTTTCTTTACTTGAAGATGTGAAAGTTTCACGGGACGACTTAGCAGAAATTATGTTTGAAGTTGGCATGAGAATGAAAAAAACTGAGTTTGTGAGTGAACTCAAAGAAGCAGCAGATAAAGATTTAGAAAAAGAGCTTTTAATTTCAGACAACCATCGTAAATGATCGGAATATAGATGGCTTACTTAAACGAAAAATCGACTAATAAATCACAAGATATTAATCATAATCAATCTGTTGAACTGAACACGGAAACAGTTGAACAGTTAAGACGCTTGTTGAGTTTATTAGTGGATTTAAACTTAGTTGATTTTCCGGAAGATTTAACAGCAAAATCAAGGGACTCTCAAGAGTGTATAGATTTTCAGTCAACGGCAGTAAATCACACAGCAAATCATCAAAATTTAATTCATCAGAGCATCACAAAACAGCCGAAACAAAATCAGCACAACATTACTGATATTCTGTCAGATTTAACAGCAAAATCAATCGACTCTCAAGAGTATATAGATTTTCAGTCAACGGCAGTAAATCAAACAGCAAATCATCAAAATTTAATCCATCAGAGCATCACAAAACAGCCGGAACAAAATCAGCACAACATTACTGATTTTTCGGAAAATTTAATAGCAAAATCAATCGGCTCTCAAGAAGATACAGATTTTCAGTCAACGGCAGTAAATCACACAGAAAATTATCAAAATTTAATCCATCAGAGCATCACAAAGCAGCCGGAACAAAATCAGCAGAGCATTATTGATTTTTCGGAAAATTTAATAGCAAAATCAATCGGCTCTCAAGAAGATACAGATTTTCAGTCAACGGCAGTAAATCACACAGAAAATCATCAAAATTTAATCCATCAGAGCATCACAAAACAGCCGGAACAAAATCAGCAGAACATTATTGATATTCCGTCAGATTTAACAGCAAAATCAATCGGCTCTCAAGAGTGTATAGATTTTCAGTCAACGGCAGTAAATCACACAGAAAATCATCAAAATTTAATCCATCAGAGCATCACAAAGCAGCCGGAACAAAATCAGCACAACATTACTGATATTGCGGAAGATTTAACAGCAAAATCAATCGGCTCTCAAGAAGATACAGATTTTCAGGAAACTGCTGTTCATCAAACAGAAAATAATCAAAATTTAATCCATCAGAGCATCACAAAACAGCCGGAACAAAATCAGCAGAACATTACTGATTTTTCGGAAGATTTAACAGCACAATCAACTGACTATCAAGAAGATATAGAATTTCAGAAAACTGGTGTTCATCAAACAGAAAATCATCAAAAATCAATCCATCAGAGCATCACAAAACAGCCGGAACAAAATCAGCAGAACATTACTGATTTTTCGGAAAATTTAACAGCAAAATCAATCGGCTCTCAAGAGTATATAGATTTTCAGTCAACGGCAGTAAATCAAACAGAAAATAATCAAAATTTAATCCATCAGAGCATCACAAAACAGCCGGAACAAAATCAGCAGAACATTACTGATTTTTCGGAAAATTTAACAGCACAATCAACTGACTATCAAGAAGATATAGATTTTCAGAAAACTGGTGTTCATCAAACAGAAAATCATCAAAAATCAATCCATCAGAACATCACAAAACAGCCGGAACAAAATCAGCAGAACATTACTGATTTTTCGGAAGATTTAACAGCACAATCAATCGACTCTCAAGAGTATGAGGATATATATTTTCAAGAAACCGCAGTAAATCCAACAGAAAATCATCAAAAATCAATCCATCAGAACATCACTAAACAACCAGAACAGGACCGGGATAATATTATTGATGTTGAGGGTAAATCTACTAATAATCAATCAGAAAAACCAGGTATAGAAAAACCATTACTTGTCCCACAAAAATCACCAGAATTATCAGACGATCGCCAACAATACGATGCAGAATTAGAAGCTTTTGAAGCCTTACAAAATATTTTATTTGGCTCTCAATTAGCCAGGGTAATTCGGAAACTAAATACTAACCAGGGAGTAAAAAAAATTAATTCTAATCAAGATGAATTCAATAATGTACTAACTCCTTTATTCTCAGAAAACTTACAATTAGGTCAAACAGAAGCAGAAGTCATAGAGACAATTTCCCCAGTTATTGAGCAAGCCATACAAAAAAGATTTAGACAAGACCGACAGGCAATAACTTCATCATTAGCACCATTATTAGCACCCTCAATAGAAACACAAATCAAACAAGAACCTCAAGTAATAGCAGAGGCAATAGCACCAATCATAGACATCATTATTACCAAAAAAACAGAACAAGATAAACAGTCAATAACTTCATCATTAGCACCATTATTAGCACCCTCAATAGAAACACAAATCAAACAAGAACCTCAAGTAATAGCAGAGGCAATAGCACCAATCATAGACATCATTATTACTAAAAAAACAGAACAAGACAAACAGGCAATTAGTGAAGTATTAGCACCATTATTGCCAGTAGCAATTTCTGCTGCAATACAGAATTATCCACAAGAAATTGCCAAAGCTTTAGGACCAGAAATGGGAGCAGCAATTAGAGAACAAATTAGAATAGATCGACGACAAATTTCTCAAGCATTAGCACCAGAAATGGGTAGAGCAATTAAAGATCAAATTACTTTAGAACAAAATTCTATAGTAGATGCTTTATATCCTGTCATGGGCAGCACCATTTCTAAATATATGGCAGAAGAAATTCGAGATATTAACGACAAAATTTCAGATACTTTTAGCTTAAAAGGAATAAAACGTAAAATTAAAGCAAGTGTTCAAGGAGTTTCAGATGCAGAATTAATCATCTCAGAAATAATGATTTTTACTGTCCAAGCAGTGTTTCTCATCCACAAAGAATCTGGCTTAGTAATTTCTGAAGTTCAACATTCTGGACGAGATAGATTGGAATCAGAAATGTTGGCAGGAATGTTAACAGCTATTCGGAGTTTTGTGAATGATTGTATTGCTCAGTCCGGAGATATTTCTGAACTAAATGAAATTGAATATGGGAATTCACAAATTATCTTAGAAGTTGCCGGATATTGTTATTTAGCTGTAGTAATAAAAGGACAAACAAGCAAATCCTTTATCAAAGAATTACGACAAGTACTGAGTAACATTGTGATCGATCATGGTAAATATATTAAAAATTTTGCAGGAGATTCTGATACTATTCCTCCTTCAATTCAGTTGTTATTAAAGTCATTAATGGATATAGAAAATGTACAAGAAAATCGTCAATTAAAAAAATCTAAACGTCCCACTGCTTTGTTAATAGTTTGTGGATTAATTTTGAGCTTAATATTTGTACCTTGGGGTATCTATCAGTATTACAGTAGACTTTATCGTGGTATTGAAGCAAGAACTAGAGAAGCTTGGTCTAATATTCCTGAGTTGGCTATTTATAGAATAGGTGCAAAAGTAGAGCAAGGTTCCTTAATTTTAACTGGAAAACTGCCAAATAAAAATCTACGAAATAAAGCAGCAAAAATAGCTAAAGAAGAAGCTAGTTTCTACAATTTAGAAGTAAATAATAAAATAAAAACTGGGAGAAGACCACACGACGCTTCCGAAATCAGTGATGAGGTAGATAGACTTACAAGAGTATTAAATCAAATGGAAGGTGTGTCAATCAGCACTGAATATGGAAAAGGTAGAGTTACAGTCAGAGGAACAGTGATGGATATGGCAGATTCTCAGATAATAATTCGTAAAATTGAGCAAGTTCCTGGAGTACAATCTGTAATCAGCACAACTAAACTCAGTCCACTTAAACTGAAAACTCGCATCTACTTCGATCTGGGTTCAGCCCAGCTCCAGCCTGTATATATAGATACAATGGCCCAGATTAAAGAATTTCTTACCCAATATCCTCAAAAACATCTTAGGATAGTAGGTCATACAGATCGTACTGGCAATCTCGATATCAACGAACAGTTGGCCGTTGAACGAGCATATACAGTCAGGGACGCTTTGGTGAAACAGGGAGTGGATGCCAGACGATTAGCAATAATTGGACAAACAAACTCTCCTCAAGATGTGGAGTACAATCAACCACTATTATTAAGTAGGTGCGTAACATTTGAGTTGTTTGAACCAAATGAAAAAGACAACTAGCTGTGAAATATGATATCGAAAAAAATTTGTCTTGTTGGTGATTTTGGTGTGGGAAAAACTAGTCTTATTCGTAAGTTTGTCGATCGACAGTTTAGTGACCAATATCTTTCTACGGTAGGGGTAAAAATTTCTCGTAAAAAAGTTGATTTACCCAAAACAGAAGCAGAAAAAAATGATTTTTTGCAGCTATTAATTTGGGATCTAGAAGGTCATACTAAGTTTAAGGCGATCGCTCCTAGTTATTTACAAGGAGCTAGTGGAGCAATAGTTGTAGCAGATGTCACCCGTAAAGAAACTATAGAAAGTCTTTCCGAAAGATTAGATTTATTTTTATCAGTAAATCCTAAAAGTGTAGTCATTTTGGCTTTGAATAAATCTGATTTAGTTGATGCAGAAATAATCAATGAACTATTATCAAAATTCGAGCATCAGGAAGATGAAAGAGTTATAGCGACATATTCTACATCGGCTAAAACTGGCGATAATGTAGATGATATATTCCATAAATTATCATATAAAATGCTAGAAAAAATAGGATGATTAACGAAGTCAGAATTCAGAATTCAGAATTCAGAAGTTATTTCTGTAACGGGTATTTGAGCAAGCCTCCAAAAATATTTCGCCTTAAAAGGTGGGGTTGCACGACCCAATTATTTTGATAAAATTATCTATGCCAAAATAAATACAGCGCTTTTCAAATTGATGAACCACATCTTCACACATTAAACCTTGTAGGGACGTTCCATGGAACGTCCCTACTGTGGTCTACCCAAATGAAAACTGCTGTAATGTAAATTACTGAGAAATTGTGGTCTAAAACTTCCCTTTTTAAGGGGATAAAAAAAGAGAATATTTCTAATATCAAGCCTCCTTATTGCAGAGGTACTATTAGTGTAGTTCCTCCGGAGGAGGCTAACTGATAACTGATAAGTGATAATGTAAGCATTTCCTGCGGAATGCTGCGCAAACAGCTATTAGCAGTCAGCTTTTCCTGCGGAATGCTGCGCAAACAGCAACAAGACTCTCTCATATAGGACAGTGTTTAAATTAATATAATATAGAATTTAAGGGGAAGGGAGCCAACTTTTATAGTAAGATAATTAATAAAGTTTTTATCGTAAACTAAAAAGAATAGCTGATAGCTGATAACGTAGTTCCTCCGACTAGGAGGCTAGCTGAATTCTGAATGCTTACTTGATAACTGATAACTGAAATGACCCATGATTAACCTATTAAAAAAACTTTTAGCACATCGTCAAATAGAGTATTTGATAATTAATTCAGAGTTAAAAATTTTAGAGGTATCTTATGGGTTAAGTAGATTTGCCGCTCCTCCAGAATTAGCAGTTTCAGGTGAAGATATTCGTAATAGCTTTCCAGAATTAGCAGGAGTTGAAGAAATTTTAGAGGAAGTTATTAATGGGCAGAGAGAAAGTTTTGAATATGAAGGAGTTGCTAGGTCTTCGGAAAATAAATCTCCTCTGTATATCAATATATCTATAATTACAATTACAGATTTTAATGAAAATTTTCGAGAGAAAAACTTAGTTGTATTAGTCGAAGATGTAACAGAAACAATGGTAATGCAGCAGCAGTTAATTCAAAGTTCAAATGAATCTAATCTTTTATTAAGTTCTTTGGCTGCTTCTGAGGATTATATCAATAAAATTATTACTTCTATGGCGGATGCTTTATTAGTAACAACAAGTTCGGGGATAATTAAAACTGTTAACCGTGCAGCGGAAATTTTGTTTGATTATACAAAAGAAGAATTGGTAGGTCAAAAGATTTCTATGGTTATTCCCAAAGAAGAATTACTACATAGAGCACGGCAAAAATATTTATTTTTAAAAGAACAAATTTCTCAAGATATAGAATTAATTTGTCAGAATAAAACAGGAGATACAATTATTGTTGAACTTTCTTGTTCAGTGATTCAAACTAATGTAGAAGGAATATATAATTTTGTTTATATAGGCAGAGATATTACAGAACGTAAAAAACAGGAAGATGAAATACGTCAAGCTTTAGAACAAGAACGAGATTTAAGAGAGCTAAGGGGTCGTTTTTTCTCAATGGTGACTCATGAATTTGGTAATCCTCTAAATACAGTATTATTATCTACTCAATTACTAAGATCCTATGACTCTGAAATTACTGAAACTGAAAAAGATCAATATTTAGTGTACATTGAAGAGTCTACACAAGAAATGCTTGAATTGTTAAATGATGTCCGATTTATTGGTAAAGCAGATGCTGGAAAATTGAAATATAAACCAGCACCTGTTGATTTGATTAAAGTCTGTTCTCATATTACTGAATCTATCAAAGTTACTGCTAGTGATAAACATATAATAAATTTCACAGTTAACAAAAAATTCAAACAGAAATCTCAACCTAAGTCTAACAAGAATGATGCGATATTCTTCTTGATAGATGAGAAACTAATTCGGCATATCTTAAATAATTTATTATCAAATGCTGTTAAGTATTCACCTAGAGGAGGAGAGGTTAATTTTCAGTTAACTTTAAACGATCGAAGAGCTATTTTTCTGATTGAGGACAAAGGAATAGGTATTCCAGTTGAAAATCAAAAAAAATTGTTTGAATCTTTTTACAGAGCAAGTAATGTGGGTAAAATAGCAGGGACAGGTTTAGGATTATCAATTGTTAAACAGTCTGTAGATCTTCATAGTGGAACAATAAATTTTTCAAGTGAAGTAGGCAAAGGAACTACTTTCAGAGTTGAAATTCCATTGCAAAGAGTATCTTGAAGAAGGAGTCAGGAGACAGGAGACAGGAGACAGAATCAATTGCATGGGGTATAAAACCCCAAAGGAGTCAGGAAGGAAAATTACATGGGGACTCTAACCCTAAACAATTTTGAACACCGCGGGTGACTATGGGGTATTAAACCCATAAGGGAAAAGATAAATTAAGGCGAAAAATGTATAAATAGGGTTTGCTGAAAAAGTTTTATGGGTAAGGGTAGGAGACAACCCACCCCTAGCCCCTCCCAGGAGGGGAGGGGAAGACAGGAGGAACGGGAAATTATAGAGGAGGTAGGAGGAAGAAGAATCAAGGAATTATTCTGCGCAACTATACGCCTAAAATGCTAATTTTTTGAACCATTACAACCATTAAGCTTGGACTTTTTTTAACTAAAAAATGCGCTCAACCAATATAAGTCAATACTTTTAGATTTAATCAGCAAGCCCTAAATACTAAATATAAAACTAGGATAGAAACAGCTTTTTATCGCTATCAAATTCTCATTCATTTTTTATAGCATTCGTGGGGTGATAATTGGTATTAGAGATTTATGGTAGAGAAAAAAATCTCAGTAGTTCTCAAGATAAAAATTGTCTAGTTTTGATTAAGTTAGTAAAAATGTGGTATGGCAAGAAACGAGTTAGTGTTTGACTTATATTAATGATGAATCTTAGACAGAGAAATGCTTTTCCCACTGTTGCCTGTTCCCTGTTTCCTGCTATAGTTTTTCTGAGCGAGAAAAATATACACAGAAGGAATAATTATGGCTTTAACCGCTTCTACAATGCTGACATTAGCAACTCCAGCTCCAGATTTTCAGTTACCGGATGTAGTTTCCGGAGAAACCATTTCCCTATCAACATTTGAGGGAAAAAAAGCACTCTTAATCATGTTTATTTGCCGTCATTGTCCTTTTGTGAAACACGTTCAATTAGAACTTGCTAAAATTGGTGAAGATTACGTTCCAAAAAATGTAGGAATTGTAGCTATTAGTTCCAATAATATTGAAACTCACCCTGATGATGCTCCCGATAAACTAAAGGAAATGGCATTAGAATTAGGGTTTAATTTTCCCTACTGTTTTGATGCAACTCAGGAAGTTGCAAAATCTTATACTGCTGCTTGTACTCCAGATTTTTTCCTATTTGATGCTGATTTTAAATTAGTATATAGAGGGCAATTAGATGATAGTCGTCCTAGTAATAATCAACCAGTTACAGGAAGTGATTTAAGAGCAGCTTTAGATGCAGTTTTAACAGAAAAATCTGTAGGTGAAGAACAAAAGCCAAGTATTGGTTGTAATATTAAGTGGGTACCAGGTAATGAACCTTCTTATTTTGGTTAGTGGCAAAGTTCAACAATTAATAATTAATAATTAATAATTAATAATTACCTCTCCTTGAAAAGAAGATAATTGACGCATAAGGAAAATTTTTTCTTCTCTTGGTTGATTGGATATGGCTCTGAGACCTCACCATCCCACCCTACGGGAAGCTGCGCTGACGACCGCTTTTTTATCCTTTAAAGGAGAGGTTTGAAACCTTAATTATTCGGTAATATTTGAACTTATTACACAATTAAAAAGGAGAAATTTATTGGTTTGTTGAAAAAATATTTTCTCCTTCTGTTGTGACATTTATATTAGAGTCATGAACATATACTAATTTTATTTAATATCATGTCCGTTTATATCGTTTGTGTAAACCCAAGAGTGAATATCTACAGGAAATAATGGTTTTTTTCTTGCGAGGGTAGCCTTCCTCCCTCTTCCCTTTTCCTTCTTCCTTCTTCCTTCTTCCTTCTTCCTTACCTTTGCTATACAATACCGATGCTACCGGACATGATATTAAGTTGCGTAAAAAAACCGATAGCTTTTAGGCAACAGTTCATTAATTGATAATGGATAATGGATAATTGATAATTACCTCTGGTTAAAACCGCTCTTGATTGAAAATAAGGAAATATCCTAGCACTTTTTTTCCCCTTAAAAGGGGAGGCTTTAAACCAGAATTATTTAATTATTAATTATTAATTATTAATTATTCGGTAAGAAGGTTTGCCGGACTTTGTACTCTTAGTAAATAAATAACTATTGTTTGAAATATCATTTGAAAACGCTATATTTCCTCATTTTTAATTCTTCAATTCTTAGCCACAATAGTTGAGTTTTTTCCTATAACTAATAGAAAAAATGTATAGGATTTATGTTGGTTGGCAAAGTTTTGGCGACGTATGTCAGTTGAGAGGAAGGCCGAACCTATATTTTGCTTAACAGTCAGCTATCTTACTTATACGGTTCTCCTACTGCTATAGTGGGGGTCTTTTGCCGAGACTGAGATAAAATAAATAATTATAATTAAAGAAAGCTTCAGAGGATAAAAAAATGGCTATAAAATTACAAAGGCCAATATTAGTCGGGGGCATCGGATTATCTCTATTGTTATGGTTATTAGATAGTGTCCAGCATTCTGTGTCAGAATTTGGCGGAGCTACCATGTTAGGAATTATGGCAGCAGGTTTAGGAGTTTTATTCTTAAAAAAACCAAAGTCTAAAACACTCCAGAAACCTACTATAATTGCACCACCAACAAAAGAAGCAGCAGAGGAAGCGATCGCTTTATCAACGACTACTATAGATAAGATTTCTCAGGAAATAAACAGCACTAACAAGTCTGAAGAAATTAGCCAACTACGTCAACAAGCAACGACATTAATTAACGAACTAGAAAGAAAAGAATTAAGTATAGTAGTGACTGGTTATCGAGGAGTAGGTAAAACTTCTTTAACGGAAATATTGAATTCTCAATGGCTATCCACTAATTCTCAAAAGTTAGAAATTAGCGATTTAACATGGCAGGAAGAATGGATAACAACAGATGAAGATACTCAACTTAATCCTCTTTCACCTTACGACCTAATATTATTTGTTACTACAGGTGACTTAACAGATTCAGAATATCAAGCTTTATCAAAATTAACATCTCTCGGTCAAAGTTTTATCCTAGTTTGGAATAAACAAGACCAATGTTTGCCAGACCAAAAACCCCAGATATTACAGAAACTAAAAGAGACTTTATCTACCATTAAATCAGAAGAAAATTTAGTAGGAATTTCTGCTAAACCTAACTATGTTAAAGTGCGCAAACATCAGCCAGATGGGAGTATTCAAGAGTCTACAGAACAACCATTACCAGAAATATCTGGATTGGTAGAAAAATTGAATCAAACATTAGAAAAAGAAACAGAAAAATTAGTCTGGGCAACTACTAAAAGAAAAGCACAAATAGTTACACTTGAAGCGAAGAGTATATTAAATCAGGTAAGACGAGAACGTGCTATTCCGATAATTGAAAAGTATCAATGGATAGCTGCAGCAACAGCATTTGCTAATCCAGTTCCAGCTTTAGATTTATTAGCAACAGCAGCTATAAATTCTCAGTTAATAGTAGATTTAAGTGCTATATATGAGCAAAAATTTTCTCTCGAAAAAGGCAAGCAAGTAACGGGAACTATTGCAGAGCTGATGTTAAAATTAGGCTTAGTAGAAATTTCGACAAAAACATTAACTACTATTCTGAAAAGTAATACTGTAACTTTTGTAGCTGGCGGTGCAGTTCAAGCTGTAAGTGCTGCTTATCTAACAAGAATAGCAGGTATTAGTTTAGTAGAATATTTTGCTACTCAAACAGATAGTAATTCTGTGAATATAGATAAATTAAGCAAAATTATACAAAGTGTATTTAGTCAAACTCAGCAAAATAATTTCTTGAAGTCTTTTGTAACTCAGGTAATGAGTCATATTTTGCAAGAGGAGAAAAAATCAGAAGTTGTCTCAACTCCAGCACAATAATATGGCATTAACGAAGTCAGAAGTCAGAAGTCAGAAGTCAGAAGTCAGAAGTCAGAAGTTAACCCACCCCTAACCCCTCCCAGGAGTGGAAGTAGGGGATTTGAGCAACTCTCCAAAAATAAATATTGCGCCTTAAAAGGCGGGGTTTTAGACCCATGTTATTTTGATAAATAGTAAGTTTCTCTGCTAAATCATTAGTATATTGATAATTTTTTAGGGGCGACTATTATCTGAGAAGACTAGCAGATATAAGCTGAACAAAATATTTCTATACTTCCACAGATACTAATTTTTGTGAAAGTTGATAAATTAGGATAAATTCTGCAATAAATAGTTAAGTACTTCTGCTGAATAATTAGTATATTGATAATTTTTTAGGGGCAACTATTATCTGAGAAGACTAGCAGATATAAATTGAACAAAATATTTCCCTACTTCCACAGATAGTCAATTTTGTAAAAGTTGAGAAATTAGTATATTGATAATTTTTTAGGGGCAACTATTATCTGAGAAGACTAGCAGATATGAACTGAGCAAAATGTTTCCCTACTTCCACAGATAGTAATTTTTGTGAAAGTTGAGAAATTAGGATAAATTCTGCAATAAATAGTTAAGTACCTCTTTGGAATAATTAGTATATTGATAATTTTTTAGGGGCGACTATTATCTAAGAAGACTAGCAGATATAAACTGAGCAAAATATTTCTATATTTCCACAGATACTAATTTTGTGAAAGTTGAGAAATTAGGAAAAAATTATTCAAAATATTTACCTACTCCCACAAAATTTCCACAGATACTAATTTTTGTGAGAGTTGAGAACTTAGGATAAATTCTGCAATAAATAGTTAAGTACCTCTTTGGAATAATTAGTATATTGATAATTTTTTAGGGGCGACTATTATCTGAGAAGACTAGCAGATATAAACTGAGCAAAATATTTCTATATTTCCAACCACAGAATTGAAGTACAAAAACAACGAGCTTTAGTTATCAATTAAAGGTAATAAAGCTGATAGCTGATAACTGATAACTGATAACTGAAATGACCTTGACTAACTCAAATATATACTCAGAAATAGTGACAGAATATTCTCAATCTCCAGAAAGTTATCAAAAACAAGGTAAACAACATTGGAAACGTGCTAGAGCAAGTTTACGAAAAGCTCTAAATAGATACTCTGCTTTGCAAAATACCGCACAAAAAACAACCTCTTCTGAATTTTCATCCTCCTTAAAAACTCAATTAGATTTATTAAAATCCAACATTGATAAGCTAGAACAAGGAGTAATCCAAATAGCAGTTTTTGGTCTTGTAAGTCGTGGTAAATCAGCAGTTTTAAATGCTTTATTAAGTGAAAAAATATTAGAAACAGGCCCTCTAAATGGTGTGACTCAATGGCCTCGTGCTATTAGATGGACTCCTAATATTTTTATTAATTCTCATCAACAAGAGACAGCAAAAATAGATTTAATAGATACTCCTGGATTAGACGAAGTAGCAGGTGAAGTTCGTGGAGAAATGGCTAAGGAAGTTACTCGCAAAGCAGATTTAATTCTATTTGTTGTTTCTGGGGATCTTACCCGCACTGAATATGATGCTTTGCGTGAATTAAGGAAGGCTAAAAAACCGCTAATTTTGGTGTTTAATAAAATTGATTTATATACAGAAGTTGAACGAGAAGATATTTATCAAAATTTGCAAAATATTGTTGCGGATAAATCAGAAGAATTAGAAGAATTAGAAGATATTTATCCTCCGACAGAAGTGGTAATGGTATCAGCAGAACCAGCTCCTATACCTGTAAGAATTGAATGGCCTGATGGTAATGTGACTAACGAATGGGAAACTCCATCGCCTCAAATAGATCCTTTGAAACAAAAAATAATTACTATTTTAGAGCGGGAAGGGCAGTCACTTTTAGCATTAAATGCGTTAGTACAAGCAAGAGAAGCTGAGGTAATTATTGCTCATAAAGCTGTTAAGATTAAACAAGATGAAGCTGATGATTTAATTTGGGATTTTGCTAAGTATAAAGCTTTAGCTGTTGCTCTTAATCCTGTTGCTATTATTGATGTAATGGGAACTACTGTAATAGATTTAGCTTTAATTCGCTCTTTGTCTCGTCTCTATAATTTGCCTATGACTAGCTATGAAGCAGGTAAACTTTGGAAAGTAATTATATTCAGTGAAAGTGGTATGTTATTAGGGGAGTTGGGAAGTAGTTTATTATTAGGTTTAGGAAAGGTTGGTGTTACTTCTTATGCAGGAGTTGCTATTACTCAAGCTTCTATTGCAGCTTATGGAATTTATGCTATTGGTAGAGCTACTAAGGTTTATTTGGAAAAGGGTTGTACTTGGGGGCCATTAGGGCAAGATATTGTTATTCAGGATATTTTAAGTCAGGTTGAACCGGATACTATTATTTATCGTTTACAACAGGAATTATTTGAAGGAAGAAGGAAGAAGGAAGAAGGAAGAGGTTAATAAATTTTCTGGAATTATTTGAAGGAAGAAGGAAGAAGTTATTGAAAAAGGAAGAAGGAAGAAGGAAAAATCTTATGTTGTCTTAGTTTTAAACTTTTGATTTGTCCTAACCTTTCCTTAGACTGCTATACTTTTCCCGCACTTCCCCACTCCCTTACTCCCCTACTCCTTTTACCGAAAAATTCAGGTATAAAACCTCTCCATTCATCGAGAAAAAAGAAAAAAAATCCTTTGATCCAATCCTCTTATACCAATTCCCAAAAATAATGCTATACTTCCCATAGGACTTCAGTTATTAAGTAATAATAATGGTTAAATAATGTTTGTGACGATTATCGGCATTAAACCAAGATATCTTATCTATTTTGAGACAACAATAGCCAAAAACTAGGTACTTTTTCAGAACGGAAAAAGTCTAAAATCAATATCAGTCAATACTTTGGTATTTAATCAGCAAACCCTAATAATTAATAATTAATTATTAATTATTAATTATTAAATGCTTACCTACAATTTCAACATTTAACTATTCTTAAACCTTCTCTGAAGTGAGCAACAGTCGTTACTACTGCTACTACAAAATAAAAAATTCTAATTACCCAAAAACACAAACTCATTGCCCAGGAAACAACCCCTGGTGGCACCCCTATCAAACTCACAAACTTTGAATTAACGCTCTTTTCCAATCTATATAAATTATTCATCTGTACTTTTTTATCGGGGAGAACAGGAAACTGAGCAGTATATAAATAGAAACCATAAATGCCATCATTACCTACCCTTTCATTTAAAAATGAATTAGCTAGTAATTCAGCTCCATCAAGGGATAAATTTTCATTATTTGCTACCTGTTCTACCCAAATATCATATCTTACCATTTGAGTTGTAAGAAAAATTATTGGCACTAAAATTATTAATATAATTGCACTCACATAACGACCTAAATACTTAGGTAAAAAAATACTTGCTAAACCAAAACCCATTCCGACAACAGCAAAAGCAACAATATTAAAAAGTTCAACTATTTCTATTCCTCTTAAAAAATCGCCAAATAGAATTAAACTATATAAAAATCGATCTGCTAATTTGACAGATATAATTTTGGCAGAAATTATTGTGCTAAAAATAAATGAAGTACAAAATATATAAATCGATAATTTAATCAAGAAAAGAAAAAATATACTAATTTTTCGGATGAACATGGCAATTTAATAGTTACAGCAAAAAAATCATCTATATCCTCAGATTATTATGGGAGAATACTTTCAGGAGTAAGTAACTGTGGAAGTTCAATATTTGAAGATTTAAGGTTAGGCGATCGCCACCGATAACCTATATATTTAAAAATTTCTATGAAGAGGTACAGTTTAATACTAATTTATATTCCCTATTCACTAAACTCCAAAACTGCTGTAATACTTGAACTCTTTAAGGGGTGCATCTCAATTAAGCGATAAATAATTATACTTAAAAAGAGGGAATACTCAAACCACTTGGTAATTTACAGGTAAACTCAGACTATAGATAATCCTGATTTTTGGGGTGCATCTCATATTTACAAAAATACTTTTTTCCTATTCCCTATTCCCTGTTCCCTATTCCCTCAGAGCGATAAATTTTTGGCTTTCTTCAAAACTGAGATGCACCCTCTTTAAGATAAAAATAGAGCAAATATATGAGGATAAATTAATGAGTTATCAAAATGAAAGAGATGTAATTTTTTGTCAATTTAGCAGTTATAGTCATCACGGTTATTCACAACCTCAATACGCAAAGCAATGGGTTTATCTAAATGTTGGCATTTATACCCGCGCTCTCCTCGTCGGGAGCGTCGGGATGAATGCCAATCAATGTTACGGTTTCACACGGAATATGTTAAAATGTCAACGTAGAATTAGCAAGTAGTAAATGGTTGAAAAAGCTTACAAGTTTAGGTTCTATCCTACTCCAGAACAGGAAAACCTGTTGAGGAGGACTTTAGGCTGTGTTCGACTGATCTACAATAGAGCTTTAGCTGCTAGAACTCAAGCTTGGTATAAAAACAAAGAGCGAGTAGGGTATAAGCAAACTTCTGCTATGCTTACTTTATGGAAAAAGCAGGAAGGTTTAGATTTTCTTGACAGAGTAAGCAGTGTACCATTGCAGCAAGGTTTGAGACATCTACAAACAGCTTTCACTAACTTTTTTAGTGGACGGACTAAATATCCTAACTTTAAGAAAAAACGTATGGGGTGGTAGTGCTGAATTTACGAAATCGGCATTCAAGTGGAAAGATGGTCAAGTATATTTAGCCAAATGTTCTGAGCCATTACCTATTAGATGGAGTAGGCAACTACCACTTGGTTGTGTCCCAACTACAATTACAGTTAAACTTGACCCCTCTGGCAGATGGTCTATATCTTTGAGAGTCAATGACACTAGAAATTTATTGCTCAAGCCAGTCAAAAAGCAAATAGGTATTGACTTGGGAATTACCAGTTTAGTTACTACCAGTGATGGAGAAAAATTTGCTAACCCAAAAAATTTCAACAAATTACACAAAAAACTGAGATTGGCTCAAAAGTCTCTATCTAGAAAAACCAAGGGGTCTAATAACTACCAAAAGGCTAGACTAAAAGTAGCCAGAATACATGCAAAAATTAAAGATTCAAGGCTTGATTACACCCATAAGCTAACTACTCAATTAATCAGAGAAAATCAAACTGTTGTGGTTGAGGATTTAGCAGTAAAGAATATGGTCAAAAACCATAACCCACCCCCATCCCCTCCCGGGAGGGGAGCAAGAGGGGTGGGTAGTGATGCCAACTGGTCCGAGTTAGTCAGACAGTTGGAATACAAGGCTGAATGGTATGGACGGGAATTAGTCAAGATTGACAGATATTTCCCCAGTTCTAAGCGTTGCTCTAATTGTGGACATATAGTAGAAAAATTGCCTCTAAATATTAGAGAGTGGGATTGTCCTGAATGTGCAGCTCACCATGATCGAGACATAAATGCAAGTATAAATATTTTGGCTGCGGGACTCGCAGTGTCAGTCTGTGGAGCGACCGTAAGACCATCTGAGAGTAAATCTCGTTTATGCTGGTGCTAAGAAACAGAAAGCCCCTAACAGTGATGTTAAGGAATCCCGCCCTGTCTCGTGAGAGCAGCGTCGGGAGGATGTTAACCCAAAATACAATATCTCCAGCTTGCCAAACATGAGGATAAATAGGTGTAGAATTAAGAGCTTTCTCAAATAACTCTGCCCAATATCGCTTTGCCAAATCAGGTTTATCCCCAAGTCCCTATAGAATAGAAGTGTCTGAACCCTAAATTCTAAATTCTAAATTCTAAATTCTAAATTCTTCTTGAGCCAATTTTGTTATCTGAGCGATCGCTCTCAAATCTAGCGAAAGTTTACTCTCTATATTTAACCATAATAAATATTCTATATTACCAGCCGGACCTTGTATAGGAGACCAGGTTAAACCAGAATATCCCCATCCTAAATTCTGAGCGCTACTCCATACTTGAAAAATTGCTTCAGCTTGGTCACTAGAAGAACGTACCACACCTTTTTTACCCACTCGTTTTTTCCCTACTTCAAACTGAGGTTTTACCAACAATATTGTCTCACGAGGTGGAATAAGTAATTGCCATAAAGCAGGTAAAACTTTAGTTATAGAAATAAAAGAAACATCAACTACTGCTAAATTAGGATATATTTCTGAATTTTCCTGTGCCTGAGAATTTAATATTAATTCCTCGCCATATAATTCTATAGGAGTTAAATAACGTAGATTAGTTCTCTCTTTCAAAAAAACTCTTTGGTCATTACGCAAACCCCAGTCAACTTGCCCATATCCCACATCAATACCGTAAACTAATTTAGCCCCTGCTTGTAATAAACAGTCTGTAAAACCACCTGTGGAAATACCTCCATCAAGACATATTCTGTCAGAAATAGGGATAGAAAAATATTCTAATGCTTTGGCAAGTTTATAACCTCCCCTAGAAACATATAGAGATTTTTGCTTAACTTTTATATTCGCCTCAGACTCTACTTCAGTTCCTGGTTTATCAATTATTTGCTGATTTACCATTACTTCTCCTGCTCTAATCAAAACTTGAGCTTTTTGTCGAGAAGTACATAAATTTTTTTCTACTAATAAAATATCTAATCTTTGTTTAACCACAAATTTTAATTATTAACTAGCTATCAGCTTTTAGAATTTCCGTTTAGGAATGTTCCGCAAACAGCTATCAGCTTTTTGAGTTGTTACCGAATTATTAATTATTAATTATTAATTATTAAATAATTCTGGTTTAAAGCCGACCCTTTTAAGGGGGAAAAAAAGAAATAATATCTCCTGATATTCAATTCCGTAACGGTTTTAACCAGAGGTAATTATCAATTATCCATTATCCATTATCCATTATCCATTAATGAAAATCCGCTTCATTAATGTAAAAAAAAAATCAAAAGAATTAAACTGATTACTGAGTTCTGAAAAAACTGTAGGGATTTGGTTTCCAAATCCCATTTTTACCCTTGGTAATGAAAATAATGAATAATTAATTATTAGACAGTGCAAAGTTCTTGGAATAACTATTGCTAGCTAAGGCTTTCAGCGATCTAAAGGTTAAAAACTTTTTATTCAGAGCTGTAAGTAGTGTAAGCCTTTGCCAGTAATACTTTCAGTCTTCAAAACAAATCGTTTTTTGGGATAACTTTGTACTCTCCAGTTAATTAGGGTTTGCTGATTAAATCTAAAAGTCTTTATAGATAAAGGTAAGTGCCTTTTTAAGTATCAAAAAGTACGAGGTTTTAAGTGGTAATGCTTCAATTAGGAGCGGATTTTGGTCAAGATTTGGGCTGAACAATCTTGGGACAATTCTTATTCCTACCTCCTCCCTCATTCCCCGTTTCTCCTGTCTCCTGTCTCCTGTCTCCTACCCCTACTAAAAGACTTTTTCAGCAAACCCTAATTATTAATTATTAATTATTAATTATTAATTATTAATTAATTAAATGTCCTTTTCAGCTAACTCACTAATTAAATGGTCGAAGGGTGCTTCTAAGAAAGCACCCGTTTCAATACCTGCCGCCGCCACCTCAGATTTAACAAGTTCTTTAAGAATACCAATTCCAATTACAGTAGGTCCAATAGGTACTTCTAGAGAATTGTAGGTTTCTCGAAGACCTTGTAAGACTCTTTCATCCAAAACATCCGTGTTACCTGCAACCAAAGCATAAGTAGCATAACGTAGATAATAATCCATATCCCGCAGACAAGCAGCATAACGGCGAGTTGTATAAGCATTACCACCGGGACGGATTAATTCAGGTAGTTGTGCAAACAATGTAATTCCAGCTTGTTTGACCAAACTAGCAGCCATAGAATTAATTACAGTAGCAGCTTTTACTCGCGCAGTACCCGTTTCAAAATAAGATTTTAATCGATCAACAGCATCCCGGTCCAAATAACGACCTTTAGCATCGTAATTATCTATTAAGCTAGTTATAGTGTCCCGCATATAATTATTCTCCCAACAATTCCTTAAACTTTCTATATTACCCTACTTTGACATCCTTCCGACGTTGCGCTTACGCGAAAACGTGGAATTTCCTAACATCAAGTGATGTA